>NZ_JBMPPJ010000002.1:0-430093 GCF_049339865.1 Undibacterium sp. TC9W
ACTTACGGTGCGATCAACCTGGCTGGCGCGCAATTGTCTGGTATTGAAAACATCACAGCCAATTCAGCAGTCGTCATCACCGCCAGCCAATACGCGGCATTAATCGCAGCGCGTGCCGCATTGAACCTGTCCGGTCCGGTACTGACATTCACTGGTGCAGGTCCACATCAACTGACGATTGTGGATGATATCGCTGGTGTGAATAATATTGATCTGTCGTATATCTCCGTCACTGGCGGTACCCTGGTGTATGACGTGACATCGGCTTCGAATGCGACCGGTGGTGGTGTCAATAACAGCACGACTTCCAATGCCATTATTGTATCCGGTGGTGCCAGCGTGATTGATGGCACGGTCGGCACCAATCCATCGAATGGCAATGGCCAGGCCGCCAACAGCACTGTATTGACTGCAGGCGGGGTATTCAATGGCACAGCTGGACTGAATGAGAACTTCACCGGCAATGTGGCAGCACTGGTGGGCACAACCGTCAACGGCAATGGTAGCGACGCGGACACCATCACCATCTCTGGTGGCGGTACAGTCAACATCGGTGGTGGTAATACCATCACCAATATCAAGACACTGGCCACCGACAATACCGCAACCAATGTCAACTTCACTGTCGCTACCTCCGGCATCACCACCATCAACGGTGGCACTGGCAACGACAATGTCAACCTGACCAATTCTGGCAGCTCCATGCTGGCTGGCAATGTCAATCTGGGCGCGGGCAATAATACCCTGACGCTGGAAGGCAAGTCTTATAGTGGCACCTTTGTGGCAGGTGCAGGCAGCGATACCCTGTTCCTGGTCAATGGCAGTAATATCAGCGCGGCGAATGTCAGCGGTTTTGAAACTGTCAATATCGCCAATAATGCATCTGTCACCATGACAGCGGCACAGTTTGGTGGTTTTACCACCGTTACAGCCGCAGCGGCTGAAACGGTGAACTTCACCACCGCTGGTACGATCACTGGTAACGCCAATGTAGAAAACTATGTACTGGCCAATGGCAGCAATACCTTTACCGCGGCAACTGGCCTGGTATCGGTGACGGGTGGTACGGGCAATGACACCATCAATGCCAGCTCAGCCATTATTACTGCTTCCACAGCCATCAATGGTGGTGCAGGGACAGATACCTTGAATGTTGGTGCGGTAACCGCCGCTTTGGACATGTCTGCCAAAGTCAGCAATGTAGAAACAGTCAACGTTACAGGCGGCACAACTGCAACCTGGACCGTTGCCAATGAAAACGGTGCTGGCGTCACCCTGAACTTCACCAAGTCAGCTTCTACTGCCATCAATGGCATCACGCTGGGTTCGGGTGGCCAGACCCTCAATATCCTGGGTACAGGCACAGGTGCCAGTACCATCACCGGTGGTTCTGGTGTGGATACCATCAATTTGTCCACCACGGCAACTGGTGCAGATGTGATTGTGGCAGGCTCGAACATCAATGCCATGGATACTGTCAATAATTTCAAGGCAGCAGGTGCAGACAGTTTCGGGACTGGCGTTATCGCGACCTCGCTGTTTAACCTGACTATCGCCAATGCTGACAGCAGCAACCTGGCGGCAGCCATTGCGACTGCCGCAACAGCAGCGGGGGCGAGCCTTGCCAATACTGGCCAGGCCTATACCATCACCGTCAACAGTGGTACCGCAGCAGGTACGTATGTGTTCCAGAATTCGGGCAGTAGCGCAACAGCCGTGGATGGCAGCGACTTTATCGTCAAACTGGGTGGCACCACAGGCAGTATTGTGGCCAGTGACTTTGGTATTGCCAATGCCGTCAGTGTCACCCCCGGCGGCACGTTCAATGGTGTCTCTGGCGCCAACGATATCTTCATGTCCAGCATTCCTGGTCTCAATGGGACGACCATTGCCGGTAATGCAGCAGATACGGATGTACTGACCCTGACTACAGCGGGCACTGTCAACCTCAATAATGGCAGCACCGGTGGCACTATCAGCAACGTCAAGGTTCTGAATCTGGCCAATGGTACCAATACCATCACCTACAACACGCCAGCAGGCTTCACCACCATCAATGGCGGCTCTGGCGATGATACCTTTATTCCCAACACAGCCTTGCTTCCTATTGTTGTGAATGGCGGCCTGGGCACCGACACTATCGTTCTGTCAGCAACGTATGCTGCCACAGCTTCCGGTTCCGGCACCTTTGCCAGCAATGTGACCGGCTTTGAGAAATTGCGTCTCACCAGTGTCACCAACCAGACCATAGACCTGCAAACCCTGGGTAACTATAGCGACGTCACTTTCTCTGCCGCGAATGGCCTGACACTGAGCAACTTGCCGAGCAATGGCAATATCACGCTCAATGGCACGGGCACGGCCTTTACCATTTCCAATGCTGCGTTTGTCGGTGGTGTCAATGATGTCGTCAACCTGACTTTGACTGACGGCAGTACTTCTGGCGTTTCCTTTGCCAGCGTCGGCATTACTGCATCTGGTGTTGAGACTGTCAATATCAGTATCAACGATACCCAAGCCACGCCCACAGGCCTGTTCAATGACAACATGACCTGGCTTGGTAACTCGGTCAAGACCTTTAATGTGAGTGGCAATGCAGGCCTGACCTTGTCATCATCGAGCACCGCGCTGACAAGCGTTGATGCCAGCGGCATCACCTTGGGTGGCTTTACCTGGACAGCCAGTGCCCTGACAGGCGCAGCGACGGTCAAAGGCAGTGCCAGCGGTACCAATACCGTCAACATGAACTCTGCCACGGCAGGTGTTAACTACATTGGCGGTAGTGGTAACGACAATGTGACAATCAGTGCCACTGTTTCCAGTACGGCGTCCTTGGGCAACGGCAACAATAGCATGGCCCTCAATGGCGTTACCATCCTTGGTACTTATACCGCTGGTACAGGTACTGACAGCCTGGCGTTCTTCTCGTCGACACCGGATATCAGCAATGCCACGATCACAGGATTTGAAAACCTGACGGTGACCAATAATGCCAACATCACGGCAACCATCGCCCAGATGTCGCAATTTACGGGCACCGTCAATGCATCAGGAACTGAGACGTTGAATCTGACGACATCTGGTAGCTTCAATGCCTTCAGTACGATAGAGAAGTACAACCTTGCCAATGGCACCAATAACTTCACCTCAGCCAATGTGGCTGTCAGTGTAATCGGTGGTACAGGTGCAGATACCTTTAACTTTACGGCCAACCAGATCATCAACTTCCTGACCACGGTGGATGGTGGCAATGGTACAGATGCAATTAATATCGGTGCGACCACCACCCAGAACATTGATCTGAGCACTAAAGTCGCGAATATCGAAACCATCAACGTTGCAGGCAGTATAGGTACGGCCAGTCTCACCAACATGAATGGCGCAGGTGTCACGCTAAACTATACCAAGAGCACAGGTGACAACACCATTACCCTGGGTACGGGTGGCCAGACATTGAACCTGCTGGGTTCCAGTTCTGCGGCGACTACCATCACCGGTGGTGCGGCGGTGGATACGATTAATCTGCAGACCGCTGGTTCAGGCTCGGAAACACTGATAGCAACTGGGGCCAATATGTCGAACCAGACACAGGTCGATGTAGTGGGTAATTTCAATGCGACGGGCACGGATTACTTCAAGACTGGCGTCAATGCGATGACCTTAAGCACCAGGAACATCCCCAGTGCTACTACCGCCAACTATCTGACCGCCATAGGCGCTGATTTGACCGCCTTTCTCAACAACAGTGACCAGGTTTTCCTGATCACGATAGCGGGCGGTACGGCAGCAGGCACTTATCTGTTCCAGAACACCGGTTCAGATACCAGCCAGTTTGACACTACCGACTTCTTCGTACAATTAACGGGTACGGTTGGTACTATTACTGTGGCGAATTTGATTGCATAAATCAACACATCACCACGACAGGCATTGATCCCGGTACCTGTCTACAGCATTCAAAACGCCAGCATTGCTGGCGTTTTTTTTGTCTTTCGCTTCCATAGTTTTCTATGCTTTATTGTAGTAAGAGACAAATCTGCCGGCATCTTTTTGAAATTGCTTGAAATTCCTTGAAATTGTAAATCTAGTGTATTACTATATTAATACACGTGATGGTGATGTGTTAATCATTAACCCCATGTGAAGCTACCACAACGCATTCATCCTGACGATGGAGGTGTCCAGGTATTCGCTTAAACAGGATGAAAGGCCGGAACATGGAGCATGAAACATGACGCCAGGCATGACAAACATTAAACCGCGCCAGTTGGGCGCGGAGATATTCCAGGTGGTGACAGGGAGTAGCGAGCCTATCTATCGCCAGTTGATAGAGCAATTGCGACGCCTGCAGGCGGGCGGACAAATTGCAGCGGGTGATGCCATGCCTTCGGTGCGTGATGTCGCCACCGGGCTGGGTGTCAACCCCATGACGGTATCCAAGGCTTACAGCATGCTCGAAGCAGAAGGTTTGCTGGTACGCCGCCGTGGGCTGGGCATGGAAGTCGCGGCACAGGCCAGCGGCCATTCTGATCTTGCATCGAGGCTGGAATTATTGCGCCCCAGCCTTGAACGTATCGCACTGGAAGCCAGTCAGCTCGAACTTGACTCCAGCGCAGTCATCACACTCTTGACCAGTATTCTTAAAGGAAAATAAGCATGCAAGTTCATTTAAATGCACCCGTGCATATCCAGGGATTGAGTAAATCGTTCAGCGGGCAAGCTGTCTTGAAAAATCTGGACTGGCAGATTGCACCAGGCAGTATCGTCGGCCTGCTGGGACGCAATGGTGCAGGTAAATCGACATTGATAGAATGCCTGCTGGGTTTGCGTGATATCGATGGCGGCACATCCAGCCTGTATGGCGAAGCAGCAGGACAGCTCAGTGCAGAGACGAGAGCCAGGATAGCCTATGTACCACAGCGCAGTGACCTCTTTGAATGGCTGACGGCAAGGCAGATGCTGGCTTATTTCCAGTTACTGTACCCACGCTGGAACGACAGCAAGGTTCAGTCATTGATGCAAGCCTGGGAGCTACCTTATGACAAGGCCATCAACAAACTCTCGGTAGGGCAAAAGCAACGTTTGTCCATCATCCGCGCACTGGCGCATGATCCTGAGTTGCTTATCCTGGATGAGCCAGTATCCAGCCTTGACCCGGCAGGCCGCCGTGAATTCTTGCGCGAACTCATAGACCGCGTCATCGAAAAACAGACCACCATCGTGTTCTCTACCCATATCCTGTCTGATCTTGAAAGGGTGGCGATGGATGTCGCCTTTCTCAGTGACGGGCAAATTGTTCATCAACAATCACTGGACGACATGATGGATAACACAGTGCGTATCACTGGGTCATCAACCGTATTGCGGCAACTGCATCCTGCAAAAATATTGCGTCAGACTGAAAATGCAAGTGGTGAGGCCAAGCTGCTGGCGCAATTCAGCCATGAACAATTATATGCACTGGAAGCACGTCAGGATGTCCGTATCGATAAGCTCAGCCTGGAAGACTTGTTCATAGAAATGACATGCTGAAATTCTCGGTGAATAAGCGCCTGTACCACCATGCCTGGCAAATTTCCATTCACTGGTTGATGAGAACTGAGAAAGAATAATATGAAGGCCATTATTTCAATATGGATGCAGCCCGTCTATGGACGTATCAATGCGGGCAGTCTTAAATCTGCCTACTTCATCCTGGCATTGATTTGTTTGATTCCATTTGTTGAGCTGCTTTCTGTCACCGAATACGAACCCAGTGCGAGGGCCATCTTAAAGACATGCGCCAACGGGCTAGGATCAGTGTTGCTGACGATTTTATTTTTCTGGTTTATCTTCCTGATACCCAGTGCCGTCATGCAATACACGCCCACTTGTGCCAACTTGGTGCCGAATATGAAATGGCGTATGCAGGCTGCCCTTGCACTGCCTATTTTACTCATTCCATTGTTGTTTCCTCTGGCATTGCGCATGCATGGGAAGTTTTTCCAGGGATGGTTCTTTGGCGTAATCGCCATGCTGGTATACGTTGCTACTATTCGCAATAAGCTGGTAATCATTCTGCTCATATTGTTGACACAGCTTCCCGCTTGGTTATTTCGAAATAGCAATACATTGCCCATGCAGCTTGACTGGAATCAGCCCGTGTTGCTGGTGATCGCTGGATTCTCGCTGACCGCTCTGATTCTACATTGGGTGTTTTCCGTGCGTGGTGATGCACTTTTTAAAATCGCCGATAGCATACCTACGATGAGAATGTACATGCGTGGTGAAGAAGCAGGCATGAATTCGTATTCCTTGAAGTTCCTCAACCCCTATCACTTCTTCTTACGCCGAAGTATGGGCAAGGTGCGTGCTGTACCAGGAGAAGTCGGGCAATTGATAGCATTCTCCATAGGTTCGCAGGCTTTTTGGTTGAGCAGTTTTATCCCGGTGGTAGTAATGAGTGCAGGTTTGAGCATCTACTTCGCGTTCTACTTTCACGATTCTTCGAAGAAAGAAGCGCTTGATCATTCAGTAGTATATTTAGCTGCCTTGGTGTCTTTTATCATCCTACCGCCTATCTACGCCGCTTTTGTGCGCGGCTGCGTTTCTCAACGCCGGGAAGAGCAAGGTTTGCTATTACTAGCACCCAATTTAACCAACCAGCACGAGCAGGGCAAGACGATACTATATTTTATATTGCGTCAGTATTTGGGTCTGTGGTTAGTGTCAGCTGTATTTGCCTTGAGTGGGGCCTATTTATGCTCTACCTCAGACTATATGCACGAAGTAATCTGGCTAATTTCATTTAGCCTGTTGCCAGTGAGTGTCTTGAGCCTGACCAATTATGCGCATATCCCATCCAGCTATCAATCTTCATTGCTGGCGGCATTGACTATACCGATGTTCCTGGGCGTCGCCATGCTTGGCCTGCATGCGCTTGTTCCTGGCTTGCCTGTCTGGCTTATCTGCGGTTTGATTGCGGGTGCTACTGCAGCCATATTACGCTGGCGTTGGCAGACGCTGATGCAGGCTGAGACTTTGTTTCCAGTTGGCCGTGCTGCGTGAAAGGTACATCATGCGACTCTTGATCCTGATTTGCGTGCTTGCTTTGCTCGTCATTATGTTGCTGGCCCCACCAGAACTGGCAGAACCAGCCGGGCGGGTCTCCTTGTTGTCTTGCAAGCAAGACCAAACTGGGGAAGATATCTGGGAATGCCTGGGCATCAAGCTAGGGAAAATCACCCTGGAAGTGCTGTATTCATACTTTAGTATAGGGCACATAAAGCTGTAAATCGCCTATATTCACTGCATCTCTTCGTTGAATAGTCAACATTAAGGATCTCAGTATGAATATGCCACTGCCCATGCAAGTATTTGCACCTGCCGCCAAAAAAGAAGATGCCAGAAGTCTGAGCGCGCTGGAACAGTATGAACGCCGCCGCCAGGTCATACGCGCCCACCAGCGCGGCGCCAGAAAAGTCCAGATCGCACGTGAACTGGGGCTTAGCTATACTGCAGTCTGCCTGATTATTGCCCGTTACCAGGAGCAGGGCGCAGATGCCATTCTGCCGCACCGCCGTGGCCGCCGTTCAGGCGAAGGCCGTGCCATGAGTACCGAGCAAGAAGAGCAAGTACAACAACTGATACGTGACAACAAGCCACGCCAGTTGCAGATGGACTTTGCTGAATGGACACGTCCTGCCGTCGCTGAGCTCATCAGCAAGCACCTGGGCGTCAAAATCCACATACGCTCAGTGACCAACTACCTGAAGCGCTGGAACATCGTGGTAGAAAGGGCAGTACCCAGCCCTTATCTGCGTACGCAAAAGCTGATGATGCTTGACATGGCAGAACAGGTGAAAACCCCGGTTCCATCCATGCCCATGATGCCATCGATTTATGACCCGCTGACCCAGGCTGCATCCCACTCGTATTAATGAATGGAATGGAATAGAGGCGCTGGAGTTAGGGCTTAGCCCAGCCACTTCAGCAAATCGCGCAGGCGTTGTTCATTATTGCCGGTATCAAATTCCTTGATACCGATTTGCTTCAGCGTGGGTTTGCCTGCTTCTGTATCATCGAGCAGCCCCAGTTCTTTTTTCAAGGCCTGGATTTGCGCTGCCGTGATCTTGGGATGGGCAATCAAGGGCTGGTAAGGTTGTGGCTGGCTGGTATGGATGACGCGGTGGCCGGTTTTTTCAAGGTTCTTGGCTACGCCTGAGTAAGAGGCAATGCCACCAACATCGGCCAGCAGATTGTCAAGGTAAAACAATACTGCACCCTGTTCTTTGGCATACTGGATTTTCTCTGTCGCCAGGTTGAAACCATTGTGCGTCAATTCTGCCGAACAGAATTTCGACATATAAGAAATCTTTTCAGGCAAGGCTATGCGTTTGCCTTTTATATCAGCGATACTCTTCAATGGTGATGCCTTGGGTACGATCAGCAGGCACTGACCATCAGGCTTGGATGTCGAGACCAATTGATATTTATAGTCGCGCACGCCGCGCGCTGGATAATCACTTGGCCGGGCAATCACAAAATCCATCTTGCCGGCTTTCATGCCTTCTTCAAGCTGGGAAAACTCACGCGCTACCACCACCGTTACTTTTTTACCCAGGGCCTTGCCCATGACTTCGGCCAGGCCAGTATATTTTTCTATGACCTGGGCTGCATCAAGCCCGCCAGATGTGCCTTCACTGACGTAGAGACTATAGTTGTTTTGCGCCTGCACCTGAGCAGTAAAACCAGCCAGGCAGCAAGCTGCAATCGAGAGAACTTTTTTCATATCCGTCATCCTGGGAAACTGTTCAACATTCTTGTCACGTAGTTGTCATGTGGTTGTCATGTGGTTGTCGCGTATTGATCACATACGCCAACACCAGACGCATGCAAATGATGGGTGACCGGTTACGCCAACGCAACTTGCGGAAAGGCCAACTTTAATCCAGATAAGCTGATACAAGCAACCATTTTTAACATTCTTGTTTTTGTAAAATGCTTTTTTGCAACCTGTCAAAAAAGTAAGTTATTGCCAAATAAACCATGCAGGGAGGCAGAAAATTTCATGATCAGTTTGCCTATAAATCTGCTATTGTTGCCGCATAAATCAGCACTTTTAAATAGCGGAGTGAATATGAACCAGTTTTCCCACTATGCCCGTACTTTGGTAGCGGCACTGTTGATCAGCAGCCTGGGCCCGGCCAGCGTCATGGCACAAACACCCGCGCCTGCCAAAGCGCAGGCAACACAAAAATCCAAAGTAGTTTTTCAGGTCAGTGATGGCGAAAGCCGCAAATGGGAACTGGCTTTGAATAACGTAAAGAATGTCATCAAAGACCTGGGCAAGGAAAATGTCGAGGTAGAAATTGTCGCCTATGGCCCCGGCATAGACATGTTCAAGTTTGAGACACCCGTTGCCAGCCGCATAGAAGAAGTCATGAAGCTCGGGGCCCATGTCGTGATCTGCGAGAACACCATGCGCGCACAGAAAATCAGCAAATCAGACATGCTCGACAATCTCGATTATGTTGAAGCAGGCGTGTCGCAACTGATCAGGCGGCAGCAGCAGGGCTATGCTTACATCAGGCCGTGATGTGCAGCAGGGCGGTAGCTAAGCTATAATTTGCTCCTGGCATCATTGGGCTAATCAGCTCATTCAAGCGAATCCATACGGATTCCATCAGGAGGAACGACCTTCCCCAGTTTGGGAATGAATGTCCGGGACGGCCCGGCTCTTTGAAAGGAGAGCCGTCATGGCTTGGATATTATTGATACTGGCAGGTCTGTTTGAAGTCGTCTGGGCTTTCGCCATGAAGCAGTCTGAAGGTTTCACGAAAGTTGTCCCCTCTATCGTCACCATCGCAGGCATGATAGTCAGCTTTGCTTTGCTGGCCTTATCCATGCGTACCCTGCCATTAGGCACCGCCTATACCATGTGGACAGGCATAGGCGCCGTCGGTGCTTTCATTCTCGGGATTGTCTTCTTTGGAGAGCAATTGAATTTCATGCGTATCTGTGCATTGCTGCTCATCATCTGCGGCCTGGTTTTCATGAAAATGTCTTCACCGCATTAGATTGCAATTGACTGGATCGCAATTCATATATCTAAGCCCTTGATATACCCTTGTATGTCAAGGTCTTTGAAGACTATATGCTCAAGCCAGCTTCAAAGCTTCCAGCGTGCTTTGCGTCGCTTTGCAATCAAAATCAATGATCTGGTAATCCGCGACATCTGCCTGTACATAAGAATCTTCCGCCAGTATTTGCAAGAGCCTTTCCTTGCTGATGCTCTGTACGGCGATGATGCCGCCGAGCCCACTCTTTTTTGGGCCAGCGAACAGGAATATGCCTTCCTTCAGGTAACGGCTCACCCATTCGCCATGGGCTTTGATATGTGGCTCTACTTCGCCAGGGTTCTTGCTATAACTGACATTGAGTATGAACATGATGTTTTCCTGAGTTTTTCTAGAATGTAAAGTGAGGGGCAAAAACTTGAATAGCTGTTGATTGCTGTTCAATGTTTTAATTCTGTTCCAAACCAGCCGGACAGCTGATGCCAGTATATTTAGCGGTAATACTTTGATAAAGTAGCAACAGGTTTGTAGATAGCTTAGCGCTGGTGTTGAATCCGGCAGGTGTTGGTGTCATTGGCAGTTGCTTCAATTTAGCTGCAAGTACTCCTTAATTCGAAAGTTCACATCATGATGTTGAGCCTGATCAGGAAAATTTCTTCCCTGCTTTTATTGCTTTGTTTTGTACTGCCTCTTTCCAAATGCGAATCAAAAATGCAGCCGCAAAAGGAAGCACAATCGCAAACTGCAAATGACCAGGCTAAGCAAAATGAGGTGGGGAAAGAGGCCGTGAAAGTGGTTGCGAAAGATAATTTACTATATGGCTATGTCTTATTGATCGACGGTTGGGAGGACGTGCGCAAAAACAAGACGATGGCAAGCAGCTTGACCATGCTCGCAGTACTTGCCGTTTTTTTTCTGCCTTGTGGGCTGCTAGTTTTGAAGGAAAAACCACAAGCCATTATTACCTTGCTGGCCAGTGTGCTTGCAGGCCCAGCCTTGTTCTTTTGGGTGCTGGTGTGGGGGACGCCGCAAGCCGGTGGTGTGCTGGCGATTGTCTGCTGGATCAGTTTATTCTTAGTCAGCCTGATCTATTGCTGGCGCTGGGCTTTGCATTGGTGGCGGCAAAGAAAAGCACTGGGATGAATAATCTCGATTAGCCTGAAATCGGAAAGAATGCACTGTGATCAAAAGTGTAAGCACTGGTGACAAAGTAAAATGACAGACACTGTGAGTGGCATTTTTTTTGCCGGGAATTGCTTACAAACATTTAGCCGCATGCTGTTCTTGAAACTTAGAATGCAAAACTCTTCAAGACATTCCAGGTTTTAACCATACAAGGACATAAGCATGAAAATTTCCAGATTCGCCGCCATCTCCAGCATCGCCTTGCTCTTGCCACTGACTGCATTTGCAGGCAAGGCAGAGCGCGACTTCATGAGTAATGAAGTTGAGCCCGCAGTCAAGGCTGCCACCAGCAGCCTGAAAACATCTTGTGGTTGCGACGTCAAATTCGACATCAAGGCCGACAGTTTTCAAAGCACAGACGACATGTTCAAGATCAAGTATTTTGCCGCTACCATCAAGGACAATGTTGCTTCCTATTGCGCTGATGCCGCGACCAAAAAAGCCATGTGCAAGATGAAGTCCATAGAATTCAGCAAGGCTGCGACGACTTACCTCAAGTTTGCTGGCGGTAAAGTCTCAGCAACGACTGATGGCACTTCCCAGCCTTCATGGGAAATGCTGACGAGGGAAGTGGATAAATAAAACTCATCGACCGCAAAAGATAAGAATGGGGTGGCCTGATCATGGCCACCCTTTTTTTTGTGACTATTTTCTGTACTTTAAAAATCCCAGCACATTTCTCAATTATGTACTATCATAAGTTACATGAGAAAAGACAGTAAACTTTCTTCCATCCTCCACGTGCTATTGCACATGGCGCATGGACAACGGGCCATGACTTCTGAAGAACTGGCGCAATACCTGACAACCAATCCGGTGCTGGTCAGGCGTGTGCTGGCGGGCTTGCGCAGCCGTGGCTACGTGAGTTCTGACAAGGGCCATGGTGGCGGCTGGGTTATTTCTTGCGACTTGCAAACAGTGACCTTGCGAGACATCTACGATGCGCTCGGCGCACCTACCGTATTTGCCATGGGCAACCGCAATGACAAGCCTGAATGTCTGGTAGAGCAAGTCGTCAACGAAGCACTCGCAACTGCCTTTGACGAAGCAGAAGCCTTGCTCATCGCCCGTCTGGGTGACGTAACACTGGCTGATCTGGCGACAGAGTTCAGCCGCAAATTTAATGCACACAGCAAGAACAAGGGAAAAAGCCATGACCATCATCACTAAGGGCATGATGTTTGATGCCATCATCATCGGCGGCAGCTATGCCGGGCTTTCTGCCGCCATGCAACTCGTACGCGCCAGGCGGCATGTGCTGGTCATCGATGGTGGCCAGCGCCGCAACCGCTTTGTTGAATACTCACACGGTTTTCTGGGACAAGATGGTAAGAAAGCCAGCGCCATTGCCAGTGAAGGCAAGGCACAGTTGATGGCCTATAAAACCGTCACCTGGGTAGAGGGGCAGGCCACCTCGGTAGCTCGCCAGGATGATGGGTTTATCGTATCCGTTGAGGGGCAGGGCAATTACGAGGCACGCAGGCTGATACTCGCCATCGGCGTCACAGATGATTTACCGGCGATAGAAGGCTTGGCAGAACGCTGGGGGCGCAGCATCTTCCACTGCCCATATTGTCACGGCTATGAAATTGATAATGGCCGCATTGGCGTACTGGCTACCAGCCCGCTGTCGTATCACCATGCGATGATGCTGCCAGACTGGGGGCAAGTCACGCTGTTCACCAATTTATGCTTTGAGCCAGATGCTGAGCAATTGGTGGCTTTGCAAAAGCGTGGCGTCACAATAGAAGCCGCACCTGTGAGCAAAATCAGCGGCCTTGCCACGGTAGAGCTGCAAGACGGCAGGCAACATGAAATGGATGGCCTGTTCACCATGGGCACCATTCGCATCAACAGTCCCTTCGCCACACAATTGGCTTGCGAAATGACAGAAGGCCCCATGGGTACGGTTATCCGCACTAACGAGACCAAAGCCACCAGCGTGCCCGGCGTATTCGCCTGCGGTGACGCCGCCCGTATGGCAGGCAATGTGGCAATGGCCGTCGCTGACGGCGCGATGGCAGGAGTAGCAGCTCACCAGTCCATGATCTTTGAGGCCAAGGCGGCATGATGGCGTGGTGGCTTGGTGGAGGAGAGAGGCAACGCATAGTCTGGTCATGTTCATGACATAAATCTGGAATAAATTTCTGTCTGCTGTTTTGACAGAAATTTCCTCCACCTGAACTGATCATTGATGCCATGAACCCATCTGAAAACCGTCGCCACCAACGCGTGCAATTCTTCTTAGTTTCCCTCGGCACCCACGAGATACGCCCGGTTTGGGTATTCAACTCCCCCGAACATGCTGATGCCCTGCCAGCCCTGCTGGTTAACCTCAGCACGGGTGGCCTGCAGGTGCTGACCGAACTCGAATCCGAAATGCCATCCGGCCAGTACCAGCTCAGCTTTTTACCAGATGTAGCGCAGCCCGACATGGCACTGGGCGATTGCCAGATACAATTGCTGTGGACAGAACGTGAAGCGGGTATGCACACCAGATCAGGCTTTGCCTTTACCGGGCAGATACCGGCAGAATTGCAGGATTTACTCACGCATGAGGATGCAGCGAAGATGTTTTTGCGATGTGTGATTATGCCCGTGAGTGAGGTGAGGGCAAACTATTTGGAGACGGTTTAAGGTTCTCTTAACTACGACGAACAATGTCTTCAGTTCGCAATATGATTACAGGTTGTGTTGATGTTGCTTTTGATTTTCGCAGTTCCCATGTGTCGGCGCCGTTTGTGCGGTACAGAAAATGGAAAAAGAAGAGCCGCTGTTTGAGCGAAGCGAGTTTCGGATCTTCCCATTTTTTGTACCGCATAAACGGGTACCCCCTTTAGGGGGCGACGACGCCTGGGGCGCCTTCTTTGGCATACCTTTCTTGGCGACGCAAGAAAGGTATGTAGCTGTCGGGCTACCCCCGACCAGCAATCGTCGATCACGTGAGAAGACATTTTAGAATCAAGTTCGTAGCCGCATGCAATTCTGATGGTAATGTACTTTGCAGTATGTTAAGAATGCCACTGAAGCGCCTACCTTCTAGATTTCAACCAAAAGCATGCAGGAATGACGTTAACACGAATATGGCTTATCAGAAGCAACGTGATAATTGCGACTAAAAAACTTTAAACATTGTCGGCACTAAATGGGCGTACAGTTCAATCTGCACCACCCATCAAAACCTCGTCCCGCTTTTTCTTCGTCAAGCCCGACAACGCCTTTTGATAAGAATACTCGAGCAATTCCCGCAAATACTCTTCAGGAAATTGCTCAACAGCGACGATGGTGATCCAATGAAATCGCCCCATGTACCGCGCCGGTTTTACGCCCGGCATATCAGTCAGCTCAAGAAAGCGAGCAGGTGTCACCCGTATGCTGAAACGCCAGCGCTCAGGCTCGCTGGTCTTGAAGTAGGCAAAGGATTTTTCGCCCACGCTATATGCCAGCACATTACTGGGAGCTGCGTGTAGTCTTTCACGGGCGCCAGCATAACTGGCACATAATTTTTTGAGAGCGGCTAGTTTCATTGCAGGCTTAAGATCAATAGCAAAATGGGATACGTAAGTATCTCAGTGTATTGCAATTCCGGCAATCTTGCTTGAGCAGTAAGAGGCAAGCCAGGCTTGCCCCTCAGCACCAGAGCCTTAGTTGCGCAGCCCACGATATTCCAGCACACTAAAAGCCAGCACCACCAGTGCCTGCACACTGACAAGGACAAATCCCAATATACTGGGTTCAAACCAGACTTCCATCGTCAATATGCTGGCGATGACCCAGCCCAGGTTGCCGAGTATGACGATCCATACTAGTGGGGCAGGCGGCTTTGTTTCGCCACCGGCACGGCTGGTAAAACCCACCAGTGCAGCAACCGGGAACAGGCTGGCACCTGCCATGAACAAAAAGTCTTTGGGCAAGCCCAGCAGGCCAGACAACAGACCGGACGTGGCGACCAGCAGCAAGCCCATGGCAAGGCCAGTGATGGCATCCAGTGCCAGTATGGTGCGCAGCGACAGGGTAGGGGCATGCAATTTAACGGCAGCAGATGCATTAGAAGCAGTTGACATGATGTATCTCCAAAAACAGTTGAGGGGATTGCAGTTTCGCTCTACATTTGCAGCGAGTCGATTACCTGGCAGGTAATGGCGCTCATGCAACAGGGCAGGGATAATGCAGGCTCAGGTATCCATATTTCTTAAGGGAAGCGCAATGGCTCATCTCACATCGGCGACAGCAGAACAGACAGAGGCACCAGTCGGTACCCTGATACGTGAATGGCGCACGCAACGCAAAATAAGCCAGATGGAACTGGCGCTAGATATCGATATTTCGCCACGTCACCTGAGCTTTGTAGAAACTGGGCGCTCACGCCCCAGTGCTGAACTCTTGATGAGCATCGCCAGCCAGCTTGATGTACCCCTGCGCGCCCGCAATACCTGGCTGCTGGCGGCAGGCTATGCACCGCGCTATAGCGAACAGGGGCTGGATACGGCCCGCATGGCCCAAGCCAAGGCAGCAGTACAGCGCCTGCTCGATACCCATGACCCTTATCCCGGTGTTGCGCTGGACAGGCACTGGAATGTGGTCTTGCATAACAGCGCCGCTGCCAAACTCATGAGCCTGTTGCCGCCAGAATTGTTGACACCAGAAATCAATATCTTCAGGGCCAGCCTGCATCCTCGAGGCTTTGCGGCTTTTACCAAAAACTTTGCAGAATGGGGTAGCTATCTTTTGCAAGTCCTGCAAAGGCTGATGCTGAGTGCCCGCGATGAAGCCATCATCGCCCTGGTGGAAGAAGTGCATGCTTATCCCAATGTCATCGCCCTCAAACAGCAAACACCCGTCACGCAAGCAACAGAACCCTCTTTGCTGATACCCTGCATCATGGAGCTTCATGGCCATGAACTTTCGCTATTCACTACCCTGACCACCTTTGGCAGCCCGCGCGACATCACCCTGCATGAGCTGTGCGTGGAATTGTTTTATCCTGCAGATACACCAACCGAAGTCTTTTTGAAGGCAATGGCAGGGTGACCGTGGTGATTATGCACAATCGATAAATCTTGGTAAGATGCCTGTTCTCTTCCCTCCCAAGGACAAGCATCATGTACAAACTGCATAGCCTCTGCCAGTCTGGCAATTCCTTCAAGGTCGCTTTTTTATTGCGCGCACTGAACCAGCCTTTTGAGAACGCCTTTGTCGATATGTTCCAGGGTGTTACCCGCAGCAATGAATGGCGCGAGCAAGCCAATGAAATGGGGGAGGTGCCCATACTAGAAGACGGCGAACGCAGGCTGACACAGTCTGGCGTAATCCTCAGCTACCTTGCCAACAAGCATGGCGCTTTTGGTGGCAAGAATGAAGATGAAAAACTCGAAGTATTGCGCTGGCTTTTATTTGATAACCACAAGTTCACCAGTTATTTTGCCAGCTACCGCTTCAATAAATCCTTTGGTCCCTCTGCCCCCGATCCGGCTGTCCAGGCCTGGCTGTTGGGGCGCATAGACAATGCCTTCACTATTGTCAACAAACATCTGGCAGGCCGAGAATACCTGGTCGGCGATGCACCGACGATTGCTGATTTTTCCCTGAGTGCCTACCTGTTTTATCCTGAAGAAGAGAGTGGCTACAAGCTGACAGACCGCTACCCGCACATCGTCGCCTGGCTGGACCGCTTGCGTGCCTTGCCAGGCTGGGCACATCCTTATGAAGTCTTGCCAGGTGAGCGGATTACGCCCAAGTGGTGAATAAGTTTTGGTAAAAACTATTTCGGAAGCAGCATGAAATCAGCATGACAGTCAAAGTAAAGCACAGCATCAATATTGCAGAGTTGCGCAGTATCATTAATTCCATATTGTCGCATGTGGAAGATGATTTGCAGTTGAAAGAGGTTGAACTGACCGAAGACTACTACTGGGCCATGCCAGACGATTCTTTATACGCCATACTTGAGGACGCTAAGGAACCGAATATAGGCAGCCTGTGTGAAGATCTGGAATTCAGCAAACACGTAATCAACGACAAGACACATGCATTTCCATTGATGCTGACTCATGTCGCACCTTTGCTGCAATATCTGGCATTGAATATAAAAAAAGTTTAGGGCTATCCTGTAATGTTAAACAAGACCTTCGCTTTTATGGCTTTATGCGTGACCGGTTTATTTTTAAATTTTTTATTGGTGGATAGCGTCCATGCAGATACTCCTTTGCAGCCACCACATAAAATCACGCGTGCCAGCCAGAATCAACAATATCAGATCATTTCTGATCCGCTCCTTGGTACGCAAGTCCTGGATAAGAATAACAAGTTGCTCTGGAAAATGTCTGGCTGGTTTCGTGCGCCCTCTATCAGCAATGATGGCGAATATTGTGTGACTGAGTATGATGGCCTGAACCTGATACCCCAGGATTATAGTCACGACATGGTCATGCTGACCTTCTGGAAGCATGGCAAGGTATTGCGAAAGGTCAGATTGAAGGAGATCATTCCCGACAAGCGCATCTTGAAAGAAACTGTTTCGCATTATTACTGGGGTCATGGGTTGGGCATAGATGAACATGGAAAATTCATAGTCCAGACAGCTGACGAAAAGCGCCTGTTTTTTGATATACGCACAGGCAAGCTTGTCACACCCTGAGCGGTTCACGCGAAATGTGACTGCGGCGGACGGGGTTGCGTTGTTGATTGGAGGGAAATCTGTTACTTGAATGATTGCTAATTTGCATGCTAAATTAGCAGCATGGTCAGATAATCAAGCCAGCTTTTTCATGGAGACAATATGAATCCCAAAGTCGATGCCTACGTCAGCAAAGCCAAGACCTGGAAAGAAGAAATCGAGCAATTGCGCAGCATAGTCCTTGAATGCCCATTGACTGAAGAATTCAAGTGGGGCAACCCCTGCTATACGCATGAGGATACAAATATTGTTCTTATTCATGTCTTCAAGGAATATGCTGCCCTGCTGTTTTTCAAGGGAGCGCTGCTAAAAGACAGCAAGGGTTTGCTGGTACAGCAGACCGAGAATACCCAGGCGGCGAGGCAACTTCGTTTCACCAGCGTTGAAGAAATCAGCAAGAAAAAAACCGCGATCAAAGCTTATATCAAGGATGCGATTGCAGTAGAAAAAGCCGGTTTGAAGGTGGAATTCAAAAAGACGACAGAATTCAATATGCCTGAAGAATTCCAGATCAAGCTTGACAGCATGCCCGCTTTGAAAAAAGCGTTTGAAGCATTGACCCCTGGGCGGCAAAGAGCATACCTGCTGCATTTCTCTACCGCCAAACAATCCAGGACCCGCGAATCAAGAGTGGAAAAAGCGATTCCGCAGATACTGGAAGGCAAGGGGCTGGATGATGAATGAGTTCTTTTCAGCTGTCAGCTGTCAGCCGTCAGCGCACGCTCAACTTAGCAGATCGCTGGCAGCCAGATTGCCTGTGATGGCTGCCGGTTTCAGGGCAAAGATGGCACTGCCTTCGGGCAAGGGCAGGTTACCTTCATACAGGGCGGCAAAAATGCTGCGTTCAAAGCGCAATGCATCTGCTGGTAACTGCTGACCAGAATCACGTCGCAAGCGCGCCAGAAATGCCGCATTGGTTTCATTCTCTGCACGTATAAAACGCTGCATGTCCTTGCCGCGCAACAGCACTTCCTGGCTACGCGCGGCAGCATGCAGAAGGCATAGCTCATACATGGATGGGCGCGTGCCGCTGGCAAAGTAGGCGATCAGCTCGGGGCAAATGGTGGTGATGGCATTGTTTGAGCTGGCGACATTATTCATGGCGAACATGCCTGTGGAATACATGTCCAGCCAGTGCAGGCGCCCATCCTGCAGGTCGATGACCATGGGCAGGAAGATGCCATTGGCCCCTTGCAGATTGAACCTGAGCTCGACCGTGCGTGGGTCAAAATGATGTCCTTGAACATCGTCCCTGAACATGATGCCAGCATAGGCACGTTCCAGGTCTTCAAAGGCCATACCTGAATAATTATTCAAGACCACCACTGCATAGCGTATACCTTGCAGCTGGGCTGCTTCAAGATCGATATCGACAAATTCACTGGCGCCATCAGGGAAAGGGGCACTGGTGATATCGCCAGAACTACGGGCGATATGCTGACCATTTTTGCTCTGCAACTGCAATTGGTAATAGGAGCAAACTCCCTGATACTGCCAGTCAGCGTCATAAAAACCGACTGACAAATCCAGGTCAGTACGGCTGGCATTGCTCTCAGGCTGACACCAGTGTAAAAACAGGCGTGCAGTTTTTTCTGGTGTGACAGCAATGCTGGAGCCGCGCGGCAGGCTGATCGCTGATTTGCTCGCAGTTCTTTCATTGAACGGCACGATGATGTCTTGTAATGCCCGGTCTATGATGAATTGATCATAGTGGGGTTTTGCAGCAAAGCGCTGCATGAGTTGTTCTTCCAGTGCGGCGACTATTTCTACTATGGTATTTGTGTCCAGGTTTGCTCTGGTCTCAGGTGCAAACACAGCTTTGGCGACCTGGCCCTTGGGCCAATATATCCTGGTTTTAACAGCCTGCGTCCTGACTGGCAGGTGAGCCAGTAAGGTGAGCAGCACCGGTGTGGCAAATTGCGGCAGCGCCTTCTGAAACGCAGACTTGACCTGGGCAAGTGCTGTTTCATCAGTACCCGCCGTTCGCAGTAATAAATCCAGACGGCGTGCCAGTTCGCCCGGCCTTTGCGCCAGCAAGCCAGCCATGGCACCCGCATCGCCCAGGCGCAGCTTGGCTTCAAGCTTGCCGTAAAAAGTCTGGAAGGCAGGCGCTGGCGTGCCGTCGGCAGATTTTTTGCGGATGATGGTAAAGGCGGCTGCCACCTGAGGGTAGCGGTTTTTGTATTCATGCGGATGCAGGAATTCACCCATCCATACCCAATACGATCTGTGCCTGAGCATGTCTTCAGTCAGCAAATCAGGACGCAGGCTTTCCATGAAGCCCAGAAGCGACTTGCGTAGTGGGCGGCTCAGTTTGGCAACTTTAAAGCGTTTGACCAGCCGGGTGACTTGCATATGGGTGTGGCGTTTGGCCCAGGCGAGCCAGTGGTTGGATTCAAACCATGGCCGGTATTTTTTGACACCACGCATTTCTGCAATGGCGAGTTGCCGGTAAACAGTCTGGCCCTGTAAGGCGGGGTCAGCGCCCGAATAGGCTGCGATCAGGCGCAGCACATCGGTGGCAGTGCTGATATACGATTTTGCTGCATCCATGACCGGGGCCGGCTCACATTGCTTCAACAAGTTGCCAAACAAAAGGGCAATGTTTTCACGCACGGGTATGACTTCCGGCAACCATGGTATGACTGCCACCCCATACTCTTGCACGATGGCGATGAAGTCGTCCTTGTCCACGGGTGACATGGCTTGCTTGCGCTCGCACAGGCTGTGCAAGAATTCTTTTGCTGCGGCATCTACATCCTGGCCCAGATCCAGCAGCTTGAAAATAATGTTTTCTTTTGGCTGCTGGCGTGCTTGGGCTGGCTTGAAGAATGCTGATGACTCTGTTTGCTGGCCGCAGATTGGGCAGGCAGAATAATTACTACCGTCATAGCAATGATCACAAACCACATGTTCACAAGGCGCCAATACATGTGTGCTGCCAGTTTGTGAACAGAATAGACAGGGCTGATCAGGTAGTTGCAGGAAGTGACTGAGCACACGCTGACGCCACAGTGCATGCGTATCTGCGGGCACATCTTCAGGGAAACGACGAAACTGCGGCATCAACTGCTGGTTACCACCGACTTTTTCCAGTAAAACTTTCCATACATGCTTTTGGATCTGCGTTAGTGCATTCGCGCTCTGGCCTTGCAAGGCCAGACGCAGACGGGTGGAGACGGCATAACCCAGTTTCGCCAGATTGATTTCAAAAGCTTGCAGATAGGATTCTGGCAGAAGGCTGGCGTCTGTGCCTGCTTCTACAAAAACCAGATGTTTTCTTCTGAGCAGTAAAGCCTGTGTCGCAGAAAATGGCAAAGTCATGCACGCTTCCAACAAAAAACGGAAGAGGGCCCGAGCCAACTTCCGCTGATGATCAAAGTATCCCTGATATAAAATCAGGTGAAGAAATAAGTTGCGAAGGAAATCGACCGGGCTGTTTCAGGTTGTAGAAGGAAGCCCAGTCTGAGCCTTCGCAATACAGATGCTAACGCAAATACTGTCAGAAGATCAAGGGTTTGGGAAAAGGATAGGTTTGAAAGCGGTGCGCTAAAACCCAGGCCCTTCATACCGTATTCCGCTCGATATGATGAGGCCGATGTCATCACCCAGCGAGTCTGCTGCCGGGGTAAGGGTGTTTGCTGGGGTGCTGCTCTTCATGATAATTCGGGGCACGGGTTTGCATGGTGAGGGCATTACCCAGCACAGTCGTTGTCGTCAGTGCGGCTTTGTCACTACCCCAGCAAGCGAGGGCAGAGTTGCGGTTGCCGTGCAGGTCTATGATGATGCGCCTGGACTGTTCTTCTGACAGTTGCCCTTCAGGTGGCGCTGGCCTGGTCTTCGGCGGCAAGACGATGGCATCATCTGGCGCCACCCACAGGTCGGCCAGACAAATTTCTTGCACATAGGGCCGCCAGCGTGCCACGCTGATGACCAGGGGTAAGTCATCCTGCGAAAAGAAGATGTGAGGAAAGTCATGGAATTCGAGGTCAGTGGGATTATGGGTCAGCAACTCGCGCCGCCGGCGGCCACCTATGTAGGGAGACTGATGGCCCGCCCATTTGCCATACGTATATTGGGCCATGATCATGCCCTCATATTCAAAGCGCAGGCACTCACCGCTTTTCAGTAGGGTCATGCCAAAGGCCTGCACGCTTTCCCTGGTGGCGGTGATGGCTTCGTAATGGACTTCTGCCACCTTGAAATTGAATTCGGTAATCTGGTAAGGGTGACCATCATTCGGTATGGTCTTGGGCTGGTGGCTGATGCCCTTGTATTTTGTGCCCAGCTCAAGATCGGGATTATCTTCGGCGATGCTGATCTCAGTGCCAAACGCCTGGCGCAATTGCCTGCAGTGACCGCGCTCGTTATACAGATAGGGATATACGCCGGGCAGCAAGTCTATGTAAGGACCATCTTCTATGAAGATAGGGGCATCAAAGTTTTCATTACTCAAGGCAGCACTCCCGGTCGCATGGATGATGGTCGCTGGCAGGCTTTGCTGCCAGCGGCATTGCAGGTCCATGCTAACTGGTAATCGCTGTTTTGTGCTATTTTTTTGATAAGTGCTGCTTATCCAACGCACGGCATAAACCTGCCTAGCGCACAGCGTAAACCTGCCCGGTTTGCGCCCCTTCAACACTCCTCGCATAGGCCAGGCCCACACGTTTTGCAGATACTGCTTCAAAGCCAGGGAAGAAACTGCCCAGTGCCGCGACCGAGGCTTCCAGCAAGCCGGGGCTGACAACATTGATGCGCAAGCCGCGTGGTAATTCTATCGCTGCGCCACGCACAAAACCTTCGATGGCACCGTTGACCATGGCTGCACTGGCGCCAGCACGTATTTGTATGTCGCCGACGAAACCGCTGGTCAGCGTGATAGAGCCGCCATCATGCAGATAGTCCTGGGCAATGCGCGCAACATTCACCTGGCCCATGAGCTTGCTGTTGAGGCCGATATGATAGTGCTGTTCTTCGATTTCACCCAGAGGGGCAAAATGCACATGGCCTGCCGCAACCACCACGCCATCAACCTTGCCAGTACGGGCAAACAGCACCTGTATCTGTTCGCTGTTGCTGATGTCCAGTTGTATGTCACCGCTGCTCTTGCCAACGCGGATAAGTTCATGACGGGCACCGAGTTCATTGCTGATAGCGCTGCCTACTGTGCCGTTGGCACCGATGATGATGAGTTTCATGGTTTGTTCCTCTCGTTGGTGATTGCATTCGTTTTAAATAATCCTGAAGCTTTGAAGTTCAGGATTAAGTATCTTCCAATTTTTAATGTAGATAAATGTCACAGAAACGCATATATTGCTAACCATTGGTTAGTAATTGAGGTGAGCAATGGATAAATTGCGCAGCATGGAAGTATTCGTCGCCGTTGTCGATGCAGGCAGTTTTACGGCTGCCGCAGCGCAGTGCGAAATCTCACCCGTCATGGTCGGCAAACACATACAGTTTCTGGAAGAACTGCTCGCCGCGCGCCTGTTGACACGCACGACGCGCCGCCAGAGCCTGACTGAGCTGGGTTTGCAATACGCGGAGCAATGCCGGGCCATACTGGCGCAGATCAGCGAGGCAGAGTCCGGTGCCGCCAGGATGCGCGGCGGTGCCCGTGGCGTGCTGAAGATCACCTCCCCCGTGACCTTCGGCAGTGAATTGCTGGCTCCGGCCATGGTTGATTACCTCGCGCAATATCCAGAAATGCGTGCTGACCTGCACATGAATGACAGACTGGTGGATGTGGTCGAAGATGGCTACGATGCCGCCATACGCATAGGCAGGCTGGAAGATTCCACCCTGATTGCCCGCCCGCTACGGCCTTACCGCATGATGATCTGCGCCGCGCCTGCCTACCTGCAACGCAAGGGCATACCGTTTAAACCTGCCGATCTGACAGCGCATGAATGCCTGGATTTTTTACACTGGAACAAGCATGTGCGCTGGCGCCTGAGTGAAGACGTCACCGACATCCCCGTCAGCCGCCTGCGTTCGAACAATGGCCAGGCCTTGAAGAGTGCTGCCGTGGCTGGTTTCGGTATCGTCATGCAATCTGAACTGCTGCTCGCCAGTGAGGTTGCTGCAGGCAGACTGGTGCCACTGATGGAAGACTACCTGCCAGCGTCACGCCCCATGCATCTGCTGTATCCACGTGACAGGCAACCCACGCCCAAGCTTTCTACGTTTATAGAATTCATGCTGGGCAGGTTTGGTTTGCCAGCAAAGGCACATGCGGTCTCATCATAAGGATGCATTCTCTTTTGCAAGCTGATTTTTTTGTCGCAGTGCAATCAGCAGACTGACCAATAATCCCGCAACAAACCCATACAAATGCCCGGCCTTGATACCTGCAATCGCATGCACATCCAGCGCTACTTGTATGGCGACTACCAGGCCGGCAAACCAGGTCACTTTGCTGCGTGGCTGCAAGACCAGCATGCCGGCACACAAGGCCATCAGGGCCTGTGAGGCACCGTCGGTGACGAGTGCAGGGTAATACCAGGCGCTGGCAGCTTGGCCGGTGAGGCCGCCAATGAAGTAAATCGCCAGCAGGGCCAGCCAGCCTCTTGCTCTTTCCAGGCTGCTGGCAAGGATGAGTATGGACAAGGCATTGAACAGCATGTGCAGGAAATGTACATGCAGGAATTGCGAGACCAGCAAACGCCACCATTCATGGCTGGTGAACAGCTCCCCGGTTGCCGCACCCAACTGCGGCAGGAGTACGGATTTTTGCGAGGCAAAAAAAGATTTTCCGAAATACAGGACAGGGCAAGTCCAGCCCGCCAATATCAGCACAAAGAGAAGAATTGCTACAGGCGATATGGGTAAAAGTTTTTTCAGGCTCATCTTGCTGATTTTGCATGCTTATGCGAGAGCAAGAATTTATCATGAAAGCAGCTGTGCCAGCCCAGGGATTGTTTATTTGTGCATTGCACAAAAGAAAGTATTTGCCTTTTATCCTTCCTTATTTGATTATATGCGCAAATAGTATTATTTGAGCTTGATCAAAAACAGATCGTGAAAACTGTGCTTGGAGAATAAACTATGCTGTCACTGATAGTACGGATGGTGGCAGCATACAGGCGCAGCATGAACCCAGTATCTCATTGGAAAGTTTCAGTCTCATGTCTATCCAGATAAAAAAGTCCGGTCTTTTGCGCCGTGCACCCGAGAATTTTTTGGATGCACCCTTGCGCGAGGCCATTACTGAGCAAGGCTTGAATGATGAGCGGCGTGGCTTCTTGCGCAAAAGCTTTGCTGCAGCGACGGCTGCACTGGCAAGCGGTGCTGCCATGGCCAGACCTGGCAGCATGCCTGAAGGTGATGGCGACCCACTGATACTGAATTTGCAGGATCAGGCCAAGACACTCGGCAACCCGGTCGTCATGCAAGGCTATGGCCAGCCATCTAAATTTGAGGCCAATTTACAGCGTCGCCAGTCACCGGGCTTGACGCGGGTGCCACAGGCTTCCGTGTCGTTCGCACCCCTACAGGGCTTCTTTGGCATCATCACACCGAATGGCCTGCATTTTGAACGCCACCATCAGGGCTGGATAGATATCGACCCGGCACAACACCGCTTCATGATCAATGGCCTGGTACGCGAAGCCAAGGTGTATACCATGGATGACATCATGCGCCTGCCTTCAGTATCACGTATGCACTTCATCGAATGCGGCGCGAACAGCGCAACGGAATGGGGCAATGTCGCCGTGCCTACCGTGCAATACACCCATGGCATGCTGAGCTGCTGCGAATACACAGGTGTGCCCTTATCTGTCCTGCTCGATGATTGCGGCATAGACCGCAAGAAAGCCAAATTTGTCCTGGCCGAAGGTGGCGATGGTTCCGCCATGACGCGCACCATCGATATCGCCCGTGCCATGGATGATGTTATCGTTGCCTATGCCATGAATGGTGAAATGCTGCGGCCAGAAAATGGTTATCCGCTGCGCCTGGTCGTACCCGGCGTCCAGGGGGTGTCCTGGGTCAAGTGGTTGCGCCGTATCGAAGTTGGTGACCAGCCCTGGGCCGCCAAGGATGAAGCGATACACTACATAGACCTGCAACCCAGCGGCTTGCACAGGCAATACACCTCGGTGCAAGAATGCAAGTCCGTCATCACCACGCCTTCTGGCGGGCAGATGCTGCTGGAAAAAGGTTTTCACAATATCACCGGCCTGGCTTGGTCAGGCCGTGGCAAGGTCAAGCGTGTCGATGTCTCTGCTGACGGTGGCCGTAGCTGGCGCACCGCCAGGCTGGAGGGGCCAATACTGGGCAAATGCCTGACCCGCTTCAACATGGACTGGAACTGGGATGGCGGGCCAGCGATCTTGCAATCACGGGCGATAGATGAAACCGGCTATGTACAACCCAAGATCAACCAGTTGCGCGAAGTGCGCGGCACCAAATCGATTTATCACAATAATGCTATTCAATCGTGGAAAATCAATGAAGACGGCGAGGTCAGCAATGTACAAGTGGCCTGAGTTGCGCAAGTCTTTATCTGCCCTTTTGCTGGCTGGCTTCAGTCTTGCCGCCAGTGCAGCGGACTATACTAATATAGGCCGTGCTGCCACACCCAAGGAAGTCGCTGCCTGGGACATTGATGTGCGCCCCGACTTCAGGGGTTTGCCCAAAGGGCGCGGCAGTGTCGATCAGGGGCAGCAGGTATGGGATGGCAAATGTGCCTCCTGTCATGGCACTTTTGGTGAATCGAACCAGGTCTTCACTCCCATAGTCGGTGGCACGACAAAAGACGATGTCAAGAATGGCCGCGTGGCGGCACTGACAGGCAATAGCCAGCCGCAACGTACTACCCTGATGAAGGTGGCGACGGTTTCTACCTTGTGGGATTACATCAACCGCGCCATGCCCTGGAATGCGCCCAAGACCCTGACCACCGATGAAGTGTATGCCGTCACCGCCTATATCCTGAATCTGGGCGGGGTGGTTGCCGACGACTTTGCCATGTCGGACGAGAACATCGCCGAAGTGCAAAAGCGCATGCCTAACCGTAATGGCATGACAGAGAAACATGGTCTGTGGCAAACCAGCGGCAAGCCAGATGTGAAAAACACTGCCTGCATGAAAGACTGCCTGAAGGAAGTCAAGATCACCTCTGAACTGCCAGCCTTTGCCCGCAGTGCGAACGGTAACCCGGTAGAGCAAAACCGTACTATTGGTGCCGTGCGCGGTATCGATCTGAACAAGGCTGCCGTCATCAAAGTCAGTGCGCCAGCTGCGGATGAAGGTTTGAAGCTGGCCAAACAATATGCCTGCACGGCCTGCCATGGCGTCAAGGACAAAGTAGTGGGCCCCGGCTTTGCCCAGATCGCTGCAAAATACAAGGGTGACGCCAATGCGGAAGCCAATCTGATCAAAAAAATCAAGACGGGCGGCAGCGGTGCCTGGGGCGATATCCCCATGCCACCGCAAGGCCATATCAAGGATGCAGACATCAAGACCATGCTGGACTGGGTCATGCGTCAGTGAACATCGTGGAGCGGCAAGGTTTTTTCAGTTTTGTCATATCGATGGAACGATTTCGCGTTAAGCTTATCAAACTTTTTTAGTTCGCAATATAGCAGCAGTACGCTTACTCAGGAGACAGTAATGAAGCAGGCATTCAAGATCAACGATGACGGCCAGCAACGCCGTGATTTTTTGCGCATATCCACAGTATTTGGCCTGGCCTTTGCCGCTGGTCTGCTCAAGCCATCCGATGTATTTGCTGCAGAATGGCAAGCCAAGGCTTTTGAAGCCAAGAGCCTGCAAGATGCGTTTGCTGCGTTGGGCGCGGGCAGCCCTGCTGTCAGTGCTGATGTCATCATTGGCGCACCGGACATTGCAGAAAATGGTGCCGTGGTTCAGGTTAACGTCAGCAGCAAGGCCGCCAATACAGAATACATTGCGATCTTGATTGAAAAAAATCCAAATGCCATGTCGGCAGCATTTACCATACCCGAAGGTACTGAACCCCAGGTAGGAACACGTGTCAAGGTCGGCGAAACGTCGAATGTGCATGCCCTGGTGAAGGCCGATGGTAAATGGCTGGTGGCATCGAAAGAAATCAAGGTTACTCTGGGTGGTTGCGGCGGTTAATTTTTAGAATTTCAGGTCAGGTGCTACTGTGATGCATCGTAAGCCTGGAGAAGCAGATACAAGCGGGTTTCTCTGTGCACCTCTGTGTCTCCGTGCCTCTGTGGTGAGCTTTCAGGTCTTGACCAGTCTTAATCAAGTATCTATTTAAAATTAGCAAAAAAGGAGACATCATGGGCGATCCTATGCGTATTCGGGCGGCAGTTGTGGGCGAAGCTGTCGAGGTAAAAGTATTGATACGTCACGATATGGAAACAGGTCAGCGCAAGGACCTTGAAGGCAAAGTTGTTCCTGCCCATTTCATCAAGACTCTGCAAGCCAAATGGAAAGACAAGCTGGTGCTGGACGCGCAATTTGGCCCCTCTGTATCCAAAGACCCGTTTTTGTCCTTCAAGTTCAAAGGCGGTGTTAAAGGAGAAAAAGTATCGGTTACCTGGACAGACAACAAGGGTGATCAACGTAGTGATGAAGCCGTCATCGCCTGAAAAGGAAAGAACTATGTCACATGCTGTCTTTAAACTTGCGCAAGCCGTGCCGCTAGCGGTCTGTGTCGCGTTGTGTGCAATGTCTGGTTCTGCGAAGGCACAAGCCGCTTCTCAAACTTCTGCAACTGAAGAAATCGCCAAATACCGCCAGATGCTGGCCGATGGCAATCCGGCAGAGTTATGGGAAATGCGCGGCCAGGAACTCTGGCAAAAAAAGCTTGGCCCCAATCAGGCGTCGCTGGAGCAATGTGATCTGGGTAAAGGCCCAGGCGTGACCAAGGGTGCGTATGCAGAATTGCCGCGCTATTTTAAAGACACCAACAAGGTCATGGACCTGGAACAGCGCCTCATGCACTGTCGCATGAATCTGCAAGGTCTGACACGTGAGCAAGCGGTGAAAACACCTTTTGGTTCTGCCGGTAACCCGTCTGATATCGAAGCCCTGGTGTCTTTTCTGACGGCAGAATCACGCGGCATGAAACTGGCGATCAGCACCAAACATCCGGCAGAAAAACAGGCCTATGAAATCGGCAAGAAAATATTTTATTACCGCGCCGGTTCCCACGATTTTGCCTGTGCATCCTGCCACTCGGCAGACGGCCAGCGCATACGCCTGCAAGACTTGCCCAACCTGAATAACAAGGAAAACGCCCAGGCCGCCTATTCGACCTGGCCAGCTTATCGCGTCTCGCAAGGTGAGGTCAGAACCATGCAGCACAGGCTCAATGACTGTTTCCGCCAGCAACGCTTCCCCGTGCCTGACTATGCGTCAGACACCATCACTGCACTGACCATGTTCCTGGCAAAATCTGCCGATGGCGCGGTCATGAATGCACCTGCATTGAAACGCTAAGGGGGTAGGCATGAAAAATTTACGTATAAATTCACGCATAAGCCATATCAGTATATTGCTGTTAGCCATCGGTAGCACGGCACTGGTTTCTGCCGCTGAACCAGACTATGCCAAAGCCGCACTGGAAATGATGAAATCTGATTTCAAAGCCAAGGGCCCGGCCACCATGGAACGCATGGTGCAACAGGACGAAGCCCAGGCCCTGTGCAGCGCCAACCCGCAAGGACTGAAAGCCAAGCCAGCCAAGAAGCTCGAACAGGCACAACTCGCGACGGTTAAATATCCGGCGGATGGTCAGTATATGGGCGACTGGAAGAATGGCGAAAAAATCGCTCAGAATGGCCGTGGCATGCAGTCTTCAGACGCGATGGGTTCAGTCAACGGCGGCAATTGCTATGCTTGCCACCAGATGAGCAAGACAGAAATCTCGTTCGGCAATATCGGGCCTTCGCTCTATCAATACGGCAAGCTGCGGGGTACCAGCCCGGAGATTGTGAAATACACCTGGGGCAAGCTGTATAACGCGCAGGCCTATAACGCCTGTTCCCGTATGCCGAGGTTTGGGCATAATGGGGTATTGACTGAGGCGCAGTTGAAGGATGTGATGGCGCTGTTGTTGGATGTGGAGTCGCCGGTGAATAAGTGAGCGGACTCTCCTTCCCCTTCAAGGGGAAGGTTGGGATGGGGATGGGGTTTGGCTGATAAGCGGCATTTATAGTAACGTCGCTCCAGCGCAGGCTGGAGCCCAGTGGCGTTCTTTGCACAACCGTGTGCCTTGATTAACGCGATTGCCCTTCGCGGACACAGGCCGGGTCCCGGCCCGGCGGCCGAATCCCTTTCTTTGCTTCGCCAAAGAAAGGAATCAAAGAAAGGCGACCGAGGCGTCGCTGCCCCTTCGGGGTTCCCTTTGCTGCAAGTCAAAAAATGGGAAAGTCCGAAACTCGCCTGCGGCTCAAACAGCGGCCTTTCTTTTTCCATTTTCTGTCTAGCAGCAAAGGCATCGACACATCGGAACTGTCAAAGTCAAAAACAACGACAACATCAGAATCAACAGCAGCGTCAAAATCAACGACAAAGCAACATCAAAACAGAAAGCAAATCACCATGGGCCTGAATCGTCGCGATTTTTTACAAGTAATGGCTATTGCCGCCGCTGGCGGCATGCAGATAGATGCGCAGGCTGCCATCGCCAATCCGGCGGCAGATAAACTCTACGACCTGCCACGCTTTGGCAATGTGCATCTCATGCATTTCACCGATTGCCATGCGCAGTTGTTGCCGCTGTATTTTCGTGAACCCAGCGTCAATCTGGGCATAGGCGCGGCATTTGGCAAGAGCCCGCATCTGGTCGGCGAACATTTGCTCAAGCAATTCGGTATCAAGCCCAATACACCAGAAGCCCATGCTTTTAGCTGCCTGAACTTTGAACAGGCGGCAGCGACCTATGGCAAGGTCGGTGGCTTTGCGCATCTGACGACGCTGGTCAAGCGCATCAAGGGCAACCGGCCCGGTGCGCTCTTGCTCGACGGTGGTGATACCTGGCAAGGCTCAGCTACGTCCTTGTGGACAAAAGGGCAGGACATGGTCGATGCCTGTCTGCAGATGGGTGTGAATGTCATGACGGCGCACTGGGAAATGACGCTCGGTGATAAACGCGTCAAGCATATAGTCGAGAATGATTTCAAGGGCAAGATCGATTTTGTCGCGCAAAATATCCAGACTACCGATTTTGGTGATCCGGTATTTGAAGCCTTTGTCATGAAAGAAATGAATGGTGTGCCAGTCGCCATCATCGGTCAGGCCTTCCCGTATACCCCCATTGCCAATCCGCGCTACTTGGTGCCCGAATGGAGCTTTGGCATACAGGAAGAGAATATGCAAAAGACCGTCGATGCGGCTCGTGCCAAGGGGGCGAAGGTGGTCGTCGTCCTGTCGCATAATGGCATGGATGTCGATCTCAAAATGGCCTCGCGCGTGCGTGGCATAGATGCCATCCTGGGAGGACATACCCACGACGGCATGCCAGCACCTGTCATTGTTGAAAATGGTGGCGGCAAGACCCTGGTGACCAATGCTGGCAGCAACAGCAAGTTCCTTGGTGTGCTGGATTTTGATGTGAAAGAAGGGCGCATACAGGGCTTCCAGTACAAGCTGCTGCCAGTGTTTGCCAACTTCTTGCCTGCGGATGCCGACATGCAGTCACTGATACAAAAAATCCGTGCACCTTACACGGCAAAACTGAGTGAAAAACTGGCGGTGACCGAGGGCACGCTATACCGCCGTGGCAATTTCAATGGCAGCTTTGATCAACTGATCGTCGATGCCCTCATGGAAGTCAAGGGTGCAGAAATTGCTTTCTCACCCGGCTTCCGCTGGGGTACCTCCCTGTTGCCGAATAGTGCCATTACGATGGAGCATGTGATGGACCAGACCGCCACGACCTATTCGTATACCACCGTCACAGAAATGACAGGCGCAGCCATCAAGACTGTGCTCGAAGACGTGGCCGACAATCTGTTCAACCCCGACCCTTACTACCAGCAAGGTGGCGACATGGTGCGCGTTGGTGGTTTGAGTTATGCGATAGAACCGGCAGCAGCCATGGGCAAGCGCATACAGGACATGCGCCTGAACGGCCAGCCTCTGGCAGATGGCAAAGTCTATAAGGTGGCTGGCTGGGCACCAGTGGCTGAAGGTGCCAAAGGTGAGCCAGTCTGGGACGTGGTTGCGCAATGGCTGCGTACCCACAAAAAAATCACGCCGCGCAAACTGAATACACCACGTTTGATTGGCGTCGCTGGTAATCCTGGCATGTTGGGTTGATGAGGGTTTGCTAAGTTATAATGTAACGCTTTAAAATTAGTGAGGTATCGCAAGTCTGGTGCCTCAACCTATGATCACACGAAAATCTTTATCATATTGGTCGCTAAGGGCCAGTTTGACGGCGTTTGTCGCATGCCTGGCCCTACCCGCATACACGACTGATTACTATGGAAAGACGTCGGTGCACTACGGGCTGGAAGCATTCTTGCTTGGTCCTGTAGGTTTGTTTGCTGGCCATTTTTCCTGGCTGGCTAATCTACTCTTGTGGCTCTCCTGGTTTAAGCATACGGACGAGACAAGTGGTCAATCTGTGGTGTTTGCGGTTCTTTCCTTGGTCCTTGCCTGCTCTTTTCTTTTTGGAAAGTTGATCGCGGTCGGTAGTGCAGGCGAATTTCCATACCTTGCTGCAACTGGTTATTACGTATGGCTAGCAAGCATGGTAATGGCAGCAATTGCCGCATTTCAACTGAAAGCATAAAAGAGCCCCGAACTGATAGTTGTCCAGTTTTAGTTTAAGGCCGACTATAAAAATCACACCACGCAAACTGAATACACCGCGTTTGATTGGCGTAACTGGTAACCCTGGCCTGGTTTAAGTCTCGATGGTGGGTAGCGTTCTTTTTGGTAATTTGACGATACCCACCGCCAGCGCTGCACAAATCAGCAAGCCACCCGCCAGCCTGATCACGTTTTCAGGATTGCCACCCAGCCAGGCCTGGTAATACAGCGGCAGGGTGAAGATTTGTATGATCATGGGGATGACGATGAACATGTTGAAAATTCCCATATACACCCCCGTGCGCTCTGCCGGTATGCTGCCAGCCAGCATGATATAAGGATTGCCCATGATACTGGCCCAGGCCAGGCCCACACCCAGCATGGGGATGAATAATAGCGCTGGCGTATGTATGGCCGGTATGCTCATCATGCACAGGCCTGCCAGTGTCAGGCAAGTGGCATGGCTGATTTTTGGGCCAAAGCGACGGGTGAAAGGCACCAGGGCAAAGGCGGCAATGAAGGCGATGAAATTATAGAAAGCGCCTATCTGCCCATTCAATAATCCCGCTTCACGAAAACCGGCAGAACTGGGGTCACTGGTGCCAAATATGCTGCGGCCCAGTGAAAGCATGATGTACTGCCAGTAGCAAAACATGGCATACCACTGGAATAGTTTGACCAGCGCCAACTGGCGCATGGTCGGTGGCATTTCTTTTATTGCCAGACCTATCTCGGCCAGGGTGGCACGCCAGCCTGAGGCTTGTTGCCTGATCTGTGCCAACTGCTCTGTTGTCAATGGGATTTCTGGCGTCGTCTTCAAGGTCCACAAGATGGAGGCAATCGAAAATATCGCACCTATGATGAAAGCCGCAATGACAATATAGGGAATGTGATGGCTGTTAACGCTATTGCTGTTCATGCCTGCCACCACCAGGATCGATGGCGTCAGGTAGGCCAGGGTTTGCCCCAGACCAGTGAAAGCGCTTTGCGTCAGGAAGCCGACAGAATGCTGGCTGGCATCGAGCTTGTCGCTGACAAAGGCGCGGTAGGGCTCCATCGTCACATTATTGGCAGCATCAAGTATCCACAGCAAACCAGCAGCCATCCACAGTGTAGAGCTGAACGGCATGATCAATAAACCCAGGCTGCACAGCACGGCGCCAATCAGGAAGTAAGGCGTACGTCTGCCCCAGCGGCTGATAGTGCGGTCACTCATGGCACCAATCAGCGGTTGTACCAGCAAACCTGTCACTGGCCCGGCCAGCCACAAATAGGGCAGGCTGGCTTCGTCAGCACCCAGGTAGGCATAGATGGGACTCATGCTGCTTTGCTGCAAGCCAAAACTGAACTGTATGCCAAAAAAGCCAAAGTTCATGTTGATGATTTGCCAGAATGACAGGCGGGGTTTGCCGGTCATCTGCGGTGAGCTGGTTGTGGCTGCATTCATGGGTTTGCTCCGCTGCTTGCAATGGCTGGCAGGGTTTCCGTATTCCAGCGTTGTTGCCATTGTTCATAAAAGTCAGCATCGCTGGCAACTGCACCTCTTACGCCGCAAATACCTGCTGCAAATTGATGGGCGCGCTGCAGGCTGGTGAGCAGTGGCCAGCCACGCTGCAGGCCAAGTAAAAAGATGCCAGAGAATGCATCTCCACCGCCTACGGTATCAACCACTTCAATTTTGACAGATTCAGTTGCACTGCGCAGGTATTGTCCAGCCTCATCCAGATAGGCATAACCGCGTTCACCCAGGGTGGTGATAATGGCTTGCAGCTTGAACAGGCTTATCAATGCTGTTGCATGGGTCAGAATATCTGCATCATCCAGTGTGACCACGCTGTCTGCCTTGGGTTTATCCAGGTAAATTTCTGCCAGTATCTGCAATTCTTCTTCATTGACCTTGAGTATGTCGGCAAACTGTAATGATTGCTGTATGGTAGCCAGACTGTATTGCATGGCGCGCAAATTTAAATCCAGGTATTTGAGCGCCAGTGTCTCTTTTAGCAAGGCATACAAGGCTGCGCGTGATACAGGGTTTCTTTGTGCCAGTGTGCCAAAGTAAAAGATGCCCTGATCATGTTCAGGGCTGCCCTGTAGCATGGCTGTTAAGGCTGCATGGCTTTCAATATAGTCATAGGCCTGGTCAGGCAAGATGTCGAACTTGTGACTGGCCTTGTCTGCGCTATTGTCTTGTGTCACCTTGACGCGGCCTGTGGGGTAATGCTGGTCAGTTTGCAAACCAGTCACTGGCAACTTGAACCGCTGCATGTCAGCAAGTATCAATTTCGCAGTGGCATCATTACCCACGCGAGAAATCATCAGGGGAGCACAATCAAAATAACCCAGGCTGCGCGCCACATTGAAAGGTGCACCGCCAACGACAGGCTGATCAGGGAAATCATCAATCAGGATTTCGCCAAAGATGATGATGGGTTTGCTTTGCAGTGACATGGGTTTCTTTTCTGTTAGCGGGCTTTAGTTGCGGTTTAATTGCAAGTTTCAAATCCTTGATACCATTCATAAATCCCTCCCTTTCAAGGGGAGGGGGAGGGTGGGGATGGGTTTCGGCTAATCAAACTAGCACTTAAATTGTAAGCCCCTGTTTCCTTACCAACCACAATTGAGAATATGCTTGTAATGTCACTGTAAGATCAACATCAAGCTTGCTCAACTGATCAACCCAGCCTTGCCCAGGAATATCATGGCCCGTCAGCAGTTCCGCCATATCCAGGCTGATACTATGCTCTGAAAAATTCCCTAAAAATAGCAAAGGATCATCCACGCTGCCGCGCAAAAAAGCCAGCACGGCAGGATTGTTTGCTTTCAACAGTTGTCGTGCTTCCTGCGCAGCAAGTCGCGGCAATTGCCTACGCTGCTGCAATAAGTGACAAAGCGCATTGAATACCGTACCCGCTTCATGCGAACCGGAATGGCGCTGGGCATATAATTCTTCATCCCAGACCGGCCTGTGCAACCAGCGGCTGTCTGCAGCCTGTGCGGGTACCTGCCTGTATGCTTCATCATTTGTCTGTGCCAGCTCATCGCCCATATAAATCAGCGGCATACCGCCAAAGCAAAAACTCAGCCCATACAAGAGTAGCAGACGTTGCCTTGACAGATGTTTTTCTGTTGCTGTTTGTGCGCTGGAAAAACCGGTCAGCGCTGCCGCCATGCCTACCGTGCCGTGGACTGCTGCCGGGTCATTGGCCTGGAAACTGGCGCCGCGCGCATAGCTGCCCTCGCCACTATAGAAGCGGGATACCCTGGCCAGCCTTTGCTGTACATCTTCTGCTTCCAGACTCGCTTCTGGCCGCAGCACATTCCAGCCTATGTCGTCATGGCAGCGCACATAAGTCAGCCAACTGCTTTGCTCTGGCTGCGCTGGCGTGCCTGCAAATACATGGCGCATCAGGCTGGTGTCTTGTTCTGCCAGCGCGACCCAGGAGGCTGCCATCAGGCTGCTGTGATAGGCGAGGTGGCATTCCTGCTTTGAATTCGTCTCACCGCTATTGCCAAGGTAGGCGGGCAATTCGGCCGTCTCAACGATGGCTTCCGCTTTCAGTAAAACACCTGGGGCAGCAATTTCTACCAGACTGCGCAAGGCTTGCAAAATCTGGTGGGCTTCTGGCTGGTTCATGCATTTTGTGCCAGCGCGCTTCCACAAGAAGGCGGTGGAATCGAGACGAAAAGCTTCTACCCCACGGTTAGCGAGGCGCAACAAGGCTGCAGCCATGTCGGCAAAGACGTTTGGATTGCTATAATTCAGATCCCATTGATAAGGGTAGAAGGTGGTCCATACCCATTCCTGCAATTCAGGTGCAAAGCTGAAATTGCCGGGAGCAACTTGCGGGAAAACCTGACCCAGGTTTCTTTCGTAATTGTCTGGTTCTGTGCGATCAGGATAGTGATAAAAATAATCGCGGTAGTGCAGGTCACCTTGCTTTGCCGCGATAGCCCAGGGGTGATCGTCTGCCACGTGGTTGAGGATAAAGTCAGAACACAGGCTGATACCTGCTGCACGCAGGGCAGTGCTGAGTTCTTCCAGGTCTACCATATTGCCAAGATGCGGTTCTATCGCATCAAAATCGGCTACGGCAAAACCGCCATCATTTTCACCAGCGCGGGCTTTTAAAAAGGGCAACAGGTGCAGGTAAGTTACGCCCAGTTCCTGCAAATGCGGTATGCGTTGTTGCACGCCGCGCAAGCCACCGGCAAAGCGGTCAGCATAGCAGCAATAGCCAAGCATGTTTTCTTTGGCGAACCAGTTTTTGTCGGTGCTTCTGGCATCATCCAGAATTTGCAGGGGCAGGGGGCGTGCTGCGATGGCCTCGCCTGCGACTTGCAAGAGTTCTGTCAGCCATGTGGCATACGCTTGTTCATTGCTGAATTGATTGCCATACAGTGTCTGTAGCGTTTGGTATAAATCGGGAAGATGCTTTGCCAGCCTGGCCCCTATGCGCGCGTGCATGCCCGGTGCCAGCTTGCTGAGCAGGGCTGTGAGGAAAGGTGCTGTGTTCGTTGCGGCAGACATGGTGCAGGTAGTGCCTTAGAAAAACGGGTCATTAAAAATGGCTCCCCCACATGTTGGGGGTGTAGGGGAGCCTAAAGTGCTACCAGGGACTGGTTCCGGAAGCGTGGATGGGGCTACTGCGCGACGTGATTTTGAGTTTGTGATGCTCGACGTACTTAAAGTACGACTGCGCGTCTCAACTCAAACTGACGCCGCTCGCTACGCCCCCTCCACGCTTCCTACGCACGGGAGGGAGATGTTCGCTGCACTCCATCCTTGCTTCTTAAAAACTATACTTAAGTGACGCTTTAATACTGCGGCCATTGATGGATCTTGCTGCGTGTCCATCGCCTTCTACTTCGGTGTAGCCTATGTTGTTCGTGAGGTTGTTGACGCTCAGGGATACCTGGACTTTGTCGTTGATGTTGTAGTTGACAAAGGCGTTCAGGACGTGGAAGGCGGGCAGGATCAGGGTGTTGGCGTCGTCACCGTAAGATTTGCCCGTGCCTATCAGGCTGGCACCGAAGACGGCTTCACCCATGGTATAGGTGGGGGCGATCTGGTAGGTGTAGCTGGCCTGGCGGCGTGGGGTTTTACCGACCACTGACTTGTCATTCGCTGCCGTGATGCTGGCATTGGTATAGGTCAGGCCGCCAGTGACTTGGAAGGCGTCGTAGCGATAGCTGGCTTCGATTTCCACGCCCTTGGCATCGTAGTTATTGGCAGTGAATTTTTGTGTCGTTGCTTCAAAATTCGATTCTTCTGTCTTGGCCTGGAACAGGGTCACAAAGCTGCTGAAGCTGCCAGCTTTCCATTTCACACCCGCCTCGGTCTGCTTGACGATATTGGTACTGATCGGTGTGCTGCCATCGAGTGGATTGCCAAACATGATGCGGTCGGCATTGAAGGCGATGCCTTCGCTGACGCGGGCAAATACGGCGATGTCTTTGGTGACACGGTAATTGGCGCCGAAAGAGTAAGACGTATGGTTCACGCCATAGTTGATGAATTTGGTATTGGCCGCTCGATAACTTTGATTGACTGCCTGGTTGAAGGTGCCGCTGGCATCCTGCTTGTCATAGCGCAGACTGCCATCGAGGTTCCAGTTGCCGCTTTCCCAGCCAAGATTGGCATACATCGCATTGGTCTTGTATTGCGCATCGATATTGCGGTTGCAGCAGCCGCCAAATACATCCGTGCCTTGTGCCAGCAAACCGGGTGTGCCTGCAATCGTGCCGTTCGAATTCAAAAGGGCAGGTTTGTCACCGCTGGCCTGCATCAGGTATTGATTGAAGTTCCAGGTCACGCCCAGGTTTTGCAGGGATGAATACCAGCCCACCGTGGTGGCGAACTTGCCACCGGATGTCTCAAATACTTTGGACAATTTCATGTCATTGACGGTACTGCCCAGGTCATCAATCGAAGTATTGAACACGGTCGCCGTAAATGCTGCGCCTGTATATGCTTTGCCTGCATTGGGGCCGGTAGCATAAGTCATGTTCGTCGCTGCGGCACCGGTCACGCCTGCATCAGCCGGGAAGATGGAAATAAAGCGGCCAGTGTTATTCGACTTGCGGAATTTTTCATCCAGGGTCCAGCCACCGCCCAGCTTCAAGGATGCTTCTGCACCAAAGGCATTGTTGACGACATGCAGGCCATCGTTCACATTCGTCGCGATCTTGTTATTGTTTTTATCGAGGACTATATCGCGGGTCCAGTAGGGCGAATAAAAACTGGCGGTGCGCGGGTCTATGCCGGGCAGTTCAGAGATATTTCCATTCACCGTCCTGACTGGCACTGGCATATTCATCGGTGTCTTGTCATCCAGATGCTTGAAACTCAGGCGCAGGTAACCATTGTCCAGTTCATGCGTGATATTGGCACGCAGTTGGCCGCCTTCTTCTGCTGTCATGCCAGCAGGGCGTGAACTGTCGCCACTACGGTAATAACCAGCGATGAAGGCGCGGGTCTTGTCAGACAGGGCTGCGCCATAGCCAAAATCAAAGCGGGTCTGGCTAAAATCCACACCTTTGGTGATGCCTATGCTGCCGCCTTTTTCCTTCCCAGTCTTGCTGATGAAGTTGATGATGCCGCCTGGTGAATTGGTGGCCATGGTTGATGCCGTGCCACCGCGTACTACTTCCAGATGCGAAAGGCTGCCATCGGCGCGCAGATACATGTCTGGTGTGACGAAGGCGATATCGCCAAATTGCAGCAGTGGCAAACCATCTTCCTGGAACTGTACATAACGCGCACCACCGGCAGAAATAGGTACGCCGCGCACTGTCAGGTTGGCATTGCCTTCACCACCTGAGGATTCTGCCCGCACACCAGGGATGGAGCGCAAGATTTCTGCCGCATTGGTCGGCGCGGACTGGGCGATCTGGTCAGCATCGATAGTACTGATGGATACGCTGGCTTTCATCTTGGAAGTGCCTGTGGGCGTACCCGTCACGATGACTGAATTCAGGTTCAGTGAGTTTTTATCTTTGTCTGCTGCTGTATTGTCTTGCGCCCATGCACCGTTCATGTGCAGTAAGGCCAGGGAAATGACGCTGGCCATGCGCGTCATTTTGATGTGTGATGATTTCATTGCTGTCTCCGCTGTCATCATTTTTATAAAGCCGCACAGAACAGGTCTGTGCATGCATGTCTCTTACCTTGTTGCCTGAGCACAGGCATCACGCCGGTAGCGGTGATGCCGTGTCAGTCACAAAAGACCTCCAACAATTTTCGCCGCGCTCTTTGGACGTTCAGGCTGTTGACATTGCAATCAGCCGTCGTACTCTATGGCGCTTTTTTTTGCGATCCCTGGTTTGCCAAGGCAAACGCTGTTGAAGATCTTTTGTAGTGCAGGTGTAGAGAATTATCTGGTAAACCGGATTTAATTGCAATCGATTGCAGAGATGCGGTGCAATAAAGTGGTGCAATATTTCTCTTGGGTAAATTTCAGGCATGCACGAAGATGAGAAGGGTAGATGTTGACGCAAAGGATTGCGTACTATGAAATCTGATCAGCAATCTATCGTATTTTTATCTTCTTAGACGTAAAGAAAATGGCCGTCATCGCATGTATTTCGCAAGCAACAGAAAGACTGGGTGGGCTTATATATGCTGCGATGCACAATGAAAATCAGGAGGGAGTCTTTGAGTTTTCTGTAGCAATACTTTAAATTTTTTAAATATATTGCAATCGTTTGCATAGATTGTCCGTAATGCAAATAATCCATGCTTGTCCTGTCCCGCAGGACGTGTCTGGCGTTGCAGTCAAATACTGCTCGCCCTGACCATCAGTTCTGTAGGTAATAATCTTGCCTCGCTATTGTCATCTTCTATCAGGGATAACAGGGCATCGACCAGCGCCAGGCCTGCCTGTGCCATGGGCTGACGCACGGTTGTCAAGGGTGGGTGAAAGTAGCGCGCCAGTTCTATGTCGTCATAGCCAACCACGGCCACGTCATCCGGCACACGGTAATTTTTCTCGCGGAGGCTGTTGATGCTGGTCATGGCCAGCAAATCACTGCAGGCAAACAGGGCATCGAAACTGATTTTGCGGCTGCACAGTTCTGCCACTGCCAGCTTGCCGCCTTCTTCTATGAATGAAGCGGGCACGACCAGTTTTTCATCAAGGGCAATGCCATGCTGCGCCAGCGCCTTGCAATACCCCTCGTAGCGTTGCGCCACTTCAGGCAATTGCGTGTCCCCAAAAAAGGCAATGCGCTTGCGCCCGCTTTGCAGCAGGTGCTCGGTGGCTTTTTGCCCGCCAGTGACATTGTCGCTACCGACGGTCACGTACAATTGCTGCGGCAATTGTGCCCCCCATACCACGATGGGCACATGGCGCGCCGCCAACTGGTTCAACTGGTCATGGTGACGCCACTGGCCTATCAGGATCACGCCCAGCACCCGGCCAGTATCAAAAATCTGCGCGGCATTATCGAGATGTTCTGCATCTACGCGTGACAACAACATGTCAAAACCACGGTCTGTCAATGCATCGGCGAGACTGCCCAAGATACCGAGGAAGAAAGGGTCAGACAAATGCTGGCGGGTTTCAGAATCAAAGGGCACGACCACGGCAATCGTACGTGTCTGCTTGAGGCGCAAATTACGGGCATCGATATTGATGGAATACTTGAGCGAGCGTGCCAGTTCGGCAATGCGCTGGCGGGTTTCATCATTGACCAGCGTGCTGCCACTCAGGGCGCGTGACACCGTCGAGGTGGAAACGCCCGCCAGCCTGGCAATATCAGCCATCTGCAAACGGCGCTGTTCTTTGCTGGCGGACTTGTGTGCGTCTGTTGTGGTGTCCGTCTTGGCTTTCATTTTCTTGTTCTTAATTTGGGTGTGTGGGCTGAGGTTTTCTCAAGCCCATTATAAAACCGAAATCAGCATTAGCGGCAAATATGCAGTCTTGCGTGGAACCTGCTTTCCATAGCCCGGCTGTTTTAGCGCTCAGCCCTGATCCCCTGTTGCTCGCGCCATTCCTTCAACAAGGCCTGGCGTGAACGTGGGTAGGTTTGATCTGCTACCTGCAAGGCTTGTATGCGGTCAGTACGGAAGTGTCGGAAATCATTGCGTAATTCACACCAGGCGACGATGATGCGCAAATTATCAAAGAAGGACAGGGCGCAAGGCCAGATGATGCGTTCGCTGGCCTTGCCGGTTTCATCCTGATATTCAAGTACCAGCTTGTGTTGCTTGCGTATGGCCAGGCGTATCTCGCGCAACTGCTCATCATTGCCAGCGTTCTTGCTGCTGGGGCCTATCAGCAAACCGCTGGTCTCCAGTTCCAGCCTGGCTTCTGCTGGCAAGACCGAGGCAATTTTTGCCAGCGCATCGCGTGCTGCCAGTGCCAGTTTATGGTCTGCCTGCTGCGCCACCCAACGCGAACCCAGGGCAATGGCGGCAATCTCTTCTTCAGTGAACATCAAGGGTGGCAGGGTAAACCCCGGCTGCAAGACATAGCCTACACCCGCTTCACCGGTAATTTTTGCACCCTGGTTTTGCAGGGTAGCGATATCGCGGTACAGGCTGCGCAAACTAATCCCCAACTCTTGAGACAGCGCTGCACCGCTGACAGGGTAACGATGCCTGCGCAGGATTTGCATCAGTTGTAGCAGGCGTTCAGTGCGCGACATGTGTATATCCGGTTATGTAGTCAGACATAATGGTCAATGTCTATAAATCATGCAATTTTAACCTGATCAACTGCAGCAGGCAGCACGGGGAATTATTTGCACTGCATTACAGCAACTTCGTCAGCATAGTCTTACGCAAGTATCGTCTTAGTCCGATTTTGTTCTTGACAGGGGCGGACTATTATTCAACTCATGGATGCAAGGCGAATATCACGGCTTAATTAAAAAAAATAAAGTTAAAAAAATAAAGTTAAGAAAATAAGGGGGCGATCATGCCAAGAACTACATGGAGTGCAAAAAGAGAGCGTCAGTTCAAGCATATCAAAGACAACTTAATTAACAGTGGCCGCAAGCCCGGCCTGGCTACAGAAATTGCTGCACGCACCGTTAACAAAGAGAGAGCACAGCATGGCGAGAGTAAGCTAGCGAGCAAGACCTCTCTGCAGGATATGCCCGCAGGGAGGCGCGGCGGGCTTCATTCACATAGTGGCCTGGCTGGTCGTACCTTCGCGCAGTTATATCAGGAAGCGCGCAGGAAAAATATCCGGGGCCGCTCGGGCATGAACAAGGCTGAACTGGAAAGGGCAGTCGATAGCCCCAAAGGACACAGGCAGGCGAATACAAGTGCAGGATAACTAAGAGTTAAAAAAATGATTAAAACTAGATAAATCATTCTTTGCATGGGTGAAATCATGATTGTCATCGGCATCAATAAGGCACCGGCACAACAATGGCTGCTCGTTGCATTACGGACCGCGAAGGCTGCGGCAGAAGCGAATGAAGTTGAATGGGAATATGCCCATATCAGAATAGAATTACCGCAAGGTCGTTCTTACTCCAAGTTGCCAGGTCATTTGAACCTGGTGGAAAATTAACCACAGCAGTCACGCAGGCATAGGGGAAGATCATGAATACGCCGCAACTCGTTTTGTATGGAGTCCTGGCCATGGTCTTGCTGACTTCATTGTTTGTGAAGAGATAATCATGAGCGCTCATTATGTAAGCCTGACCTTATGCAGTCTCTTGATGTATGCACAATATGCCTGTGCTCAAGATGCAAGGTTGTCGGTCAGCAGAGAAAGCGCAGGGCAACAAATGAGCCGCGTCACAGGAGCAGCTAAAGAACAGGCTGTTACCAAAGAGCAGGCAATTGCTGAGCGCGATGCGGGTGCGGCGCAAGAGCTTGCAGCTGCAGGTGCATCAGAAGGTGTAGCAGTGCCCGAATCTGGACAATCCGGACAGTCCGACTTGAATGGCCCACCTGTTCCTCCCGTCGCTGACGCACAGCTTGCTGGCAGAAGTGGCAATGCGCAATCGGCGAATGGATCTGACTTATATACCCGCGTGACAAGAGAGTATTACAGCCAGTCTGCGACTGCTGCCAGGCAAGAAAAACCAGGCACTTTGTCCAAGTTTGGTTTGCGCTATTCACAGGCTGGCAGTGACCATCTTTGGCTGGAATACCGGTTCAGTGATAAAGGCGCATTGCGCCTGCGCGGTGCAGCGCACAGAGGCGTCAGGGTGCTGGCAGTTTTTGAATATTGGTAGGATCAGTGGGCATATCACTAACTGCACTCATTGATTTGTCAGGCAATTTCTGCATTATTCTTGCATCACAAATCCACCACTAATTCATCATTAATGCACCACTGCAAGCGAATAAACATCCTCGCCCGCATGCAGTGTCCGGCCCAGTTGCCTGGTTCAATCAAATGCGGTTTCCCTTTTTGCCGGCACAGGGACCCACTATCAGGAGCAATCATGAACAGCAGACTTCAACCCACCCTAGAGCGAACGCCAAGCATGCATTACAAGAATTATGATATTTTTGTGATCGCCTTCCCCCGGCCAGACGGCCACTGGTCTGCCAGCGGCGAAGTACAAAAGTATGGTGCGCAAGGGCTGGAAATTGCCCAGCAGTTCAGCGGACCCTTCAAGGCAAACAGTGAAACCGAAGCGAGACTTGCCGTTATCCGCGATGCGAAAATGAAAATAGATGCGATACTGGCTGAGCTGGATTAAGTCCGAGTTCATTTTTTCATTATCCGCGCCGTCAGCACAAAGCAGGAGATTGCCCGCAGCCATGGCGGCATCGCCAGCATGACTGCTTGCCTGCGTGGTACTTGCACGCTGTGCGAAGATGACCAGCACATCACCGCGACCCCGGCTGGCTGAATTTTGTTATGATCTTTAACCAATATTGATCATCCATCAAATCCATGTCAAACATACTGCTGGAAGGCTACACCACCGACGAAATCCTGAACCTTCCTGCTGAACTGATGCAATCCATCATACTCAGCGATGAAGCTCTGGTCTTCAAGGCCGGGTCAGCAAATATGCTGGGCCGCTTTTGCGTTTCTGGCGACACCCTCATTCTGGAGCTGGCGCATGTCGATGGTGGCGGCGAAGGTGCCTTACCCGCCCTGGCATCACTGGCCAAGCGCTATGCACAACGCGAAGGTTTGCAGTTTCTGGAGTGGCGGGTGCACGCCGTACACTGTGCCAGACCCAACCTGAAATTACGCCGCGTACTGGAAAGACGCGGCTTTGTTGTTCGTGAATTACCAGACGTGGGGGAATGTTTTTGGTTGAGGAGTGCAGTCAATACCTACCGGGTTGGAAATGCATGAATGTCAGGCCTGATCCCAGCGAATTTAAACAAAGTTGAATTGAATAACATGATTCCAATTTTTTAAATGATGAAGTTAAGTAGCTACTCGCCTTGTTTGCTAATGCAAATCCCGTCACCACATCACCATCTTTGGAAAAAAATGGCTAAAGTTTTAAAAAATGAGATTATAAAAAATGTGGAAGCCCCTTCTCTTAACGAGTCACAACTGGCCGTGCAGAAGAGATAAATAATGGATGATAGATTGGAAAAGGCAAGAGAGATTCGGGCCTGCATACTTAACGGTGATGCAGATCGAACATTTGATTTACTTAGATCGAATGTAGATTTCCTAACTATGATGACCCCATTTGGGACATGGTTGCATATTGCCGCTGCGATAGGGGCACTTTCAATAGCAAAAGAGTTGGTAAATTTGGGACTGGATATTAACACTCGAGGAGGAACCTTAAAAGGAAATGCTCTCAATTCCGCTGCTTCAAATGGGCATCATGACGTTGTTAAATATCTCATCTCGTGTGGTTCTGAACTTGACGTTACTGAGCCTGAAAGAAATCCGTTATTTAGTGCGATTTACGCTGGTAGTTTTGACACTGTAAAGATTCTTGTTGAAAACGGTTTTGATGCATCTATCCAGTACAGTGGGGCTTCCATGAAGACTGTAAACGCATTGACCTTTGCAGAGGAGAGAGGGCAGACAAAAATTGCTATCTTTCTTTCTGAATTGGAAATTTCGCGAAAGAGCGAAGCTATGTAGTAGTCGAAAGCTGGCCTGCGCTCTACAAGTCCGCCTCAAGGCGATCAAACCAAAATCAACATCAACATAAAAAACATGAGTACGCAAGATGTTCGTCAATATCAATATCTCTGGGACGGCTCTCAACCTGGCTGGGAATTAATCTATGTCTATCAAGCATATGTCGATTTATCGCTAAAATTTGATCTTACTGGACCATCAAACTTGGAAATGATGGCGGTAAGGCGTACCGTGCATGAATTTAGTTCTCTTCCACTTGCCCAGGTCATTGCCCGTCTGTGCGGAAGCCAGACTTACTCCCTTGGGAGATTCGAGTCAAGACAGGCAAGAATTATTACCGCAAATTGTCGGAAAGAAGGTTTGATCGTGCTGGAGGAAGTAACAGACACTTCCAGGCACTTGTTTGCAAACAATCAAAACAAATCCACGCTAGTGATTGACGATGCAGAGCTGGCAAAGCAAGTTCACGATACAGCGTTGTTGCATGGTATTTGTGTTGGGAGGGTTGAGGCTTAGGCGACAGCCTCTCAAGAGCGAATAGCGACCTGCAATAGCGCGTTTGATATCAAGCGCGCAACTCTTCTATCAACTCAATAATCTCTTTGCCATAACTCTCCAGCTTCTTGTCACCGACACCGGATATCGCACGCAACGCGGGCAGGGTAGCAGGCTGCTGGCGGGCGATTTCGCGCAGGGTGGCGTCGGGGAAGATGACGTAGGCGGGCACATTGTGGGTGCGTGCAGTTTCTACGCGCCACCAGCGCAGTTTGTCAAAGACAGTCTGTGCCGCGCTATCGAGATCAGATTCGGAAAAGTCCTTGGCGGACTGGCGTTTGTGTTTGACGGCTTTTTCAGCTTTTTTGTACTGGCGCAGCTGCACCTTGATCTCACCGCGTAGTACGGCGCGGGATGCTTCTGTCAGTTTTAGCGAGCTATAGTTTTCATAATCGACTGCAACCAGGCCAAGGGCGATCAACTGGCGTAACAAGGCGCGCCATTCAGCTTCGCTCTTGTCCGAGCCTATGCCGTAAGTCGATAATTTTTCATGCCGCCATTGCTGCACGCGTTCGGTATCTATGCCGCGCAAGATATCGATGACATGGCCAGCGGCAAAACGCTGGTCTACACGGTAAATGGTGGACAGTATTTTTTGCGCAGCCACACTGCCATCAAATGAACTGGGCGGGCTGATGCAGGTATCGCAATTGCCGCAGGGCTGGGCGGCTTGGCCGAAATATTCCAGTATGTGGGTACGGCGGCAATTCAAGGTTTCGCACAGGGCCAGCATGGCTTCGAGCTTGACGCTTTGCACCCGCTTGAAAGTTTCATTCGCTTCTGACTCATCGATCATGCGGCGCTGCTGTACCACGTCCTGCAAGCCATAGGCCATCCAGGCATTGGCGCTGGCACCATCGCGGCCAGCACGGCCAGTTTCCTGGTAATAGCCTTCTATGCTTTTTGGTAAATCCAGATGGGCGACAAAACGGACATCGGGTTTGTCTATGCCCATGCCAAAGGCAATGGTGGCGCACATAACGATACCATCTTCACGCAGGAAGCGCGCCTGGTTGCGGCTACGGTCAGTCAGCTCCATACCGGCATGATAGGGCAGCGAAGTGATGCCGTTTTCATTCAAAAATTCAGCCGTTTCTTCAACCTTTTTGCGGGACAGGCAATACACGATGCCAGCATCACCGCTGTGCTGGGCCATGATGAAGTCCAGCAGTTGCTTGCGGCCATTGGCTTTTTCTACGATCTGGTAACGGATATTCGGGCGGTCAAAAGACGACACGAACTGCATCGCGTTTTCCAGTTGCAGCCTGTGGATGATTTCATCGCGGGTTTGCTGGTCAGCCGTGGCTGTCAGGGCGATGCGCGGCACATTCGGGAAGCGTTCATGCAAAGCCGACAGCTTGATGTATTCCGGGCGGAAATCGTGGCCCCATTGCGAGACGCAGTGCGCCTCATCAATCGCAAACAGGGCAATGTTGACGACTTGCAGCAACTCAAGGCAGCGCTGGGTCAGCAGGCGTTCCGGGGCGATATACACCAGATCAATATCGCCTTCGCGCATTTTCTTTTCTACTGCCAGGATTTCATCAAAGCTCTGGGTCGAATTCAGGAAGGCGGCACGCACGCCAACCTCGGCCAGGGCATCAACCTGGTCTTGCATGAGTGCGATCAGGGGTGATACGACGATGCCCACCCCACTGCGCAGCAGGGCTGGTATCTGGTAGCACAGAGATTTACCGCCGCCCGTAGGCATCAGCACCAGGGCATCGCCGCCATTGACGACATGCTCAACGATTTGCCCTTGCTGGGAGCGGAAAGCCGGGTAGCCAAATACGGTCTGCAATACGTGCAGGGCCTGATCTACCGTATTGCTGCCGGTATTTGTATGCGTATAGCCCGCCGTCACTGCTGTCGTCACTGCGGTAGTTACCTCTGTTGTCACTTCAGTTATCACCAATCAGTCTGCCCAGGTAATCGCGCCAGTGTAGGCGGTAATCAGGATCATGATACCAAAGGCGATACGGTACCAGGCAAACACATTGAAATTATGCGAGCTGATATAACGCAGCAACCAGCGCACGCAAAAGAATGCCGAGATAAAGGCGGCAACCGTACCCAGGCTGAACATGGGCAAGTCTGCCATCGACAACTCTTCACGCGCCTTGTACAGCGAATACACGGTGGCGCCCAGCAGCGTAGGTATCGCCAGGAAGAATGAGAATTCAGTTGCCGCCTTGCGCGACAGGCCAAACAGCATGCCGCCTATGATAGTCGCGCCAGAACGGCTGGTACCGGGGATCAGGGCCAGCGATTGCGCCAGGCCTATTTTGAGGGCATCGAGCAGGCTCATGTCATCGACAGTCTGTATGCGCGCATGGCTGCTGTCGTGAGCGTCTGCACCTGCCTGCTTGCGCTCCACCAGCAGGATGATGATGCCGCCTATGATAAACGCCAGGGCAACCGGTACCGGTGCAAACAGGACAGCCTTGATTTTTTTGGAAAACAGCAAGCCCAGTACGGCTGCTGGCAGGAAGGCGACGATGAGGTTAAGCGCAAACTTGCGGGCTTTGGGATCGTTGCCCAGGCCACCCACGACGCTGGCTATCTTGGCACGGTACTCCCAGCACACCGCAAAAATCGCACCGGCCTGTATGACGATCTCAAATACTTTTTGTTTCTCGCCGGTGAAATTCAGCAAACTGCCTGTCAGTATCAGGTGGCCAGTGGAGGAGATGGGCAAGAATTCCGTCAAGCCTTCGACGATGCCCATGATGATGACTTTGACGGCGAGTAGTAGATCCATAAAAACGCAAAAATAAGGAAGTTTTAGTCGGGACGAAGCTTAGCATGTCGCCCGTCACACCTGCTTGAAAATTTGCTGGCGACAGCCAGTGTGCAATTGCATTTATTTGCAGGATAGCCATATTTGAACATTTGCCAGATGGCAGCAGCCTGCACCATAAGTACCGTATTTTAGTACTTTATCTAATTTCATTGTCACAAAAATTAAGCGTCGCGATACTTCAGCTTGTTTAATGATGATGTCTTGATACCGCATGTCCCTGCAACCCAAACGATATACCGCATTTTGTCAGCATGGCCGCGCTGCCAGCCTGCACGCGCTTGTGGTGTTGAGTTTGATTCTTGGCCTGAGTGCCTGCAGCACGACGACCATGCCAGCACCACCAGCCCAGGCGGGGGCAGGTCTGGACGGCGGCGCAGATACTGTATTGACGGAATTCCGCAGTAACCAGGTTGAAGTCACGCTGGTGCGGCAACAGTATGTCTGGCGCTTGCCAGACGCCAACCAGCATCTGGCGCAGTTTGCTCACCACATCCAGGTGGATGGCAGTGTGCCTGCCCGTTTGCAGGAATTTGTCGTCACCTACAGCAAAGCCGAGCATCTGCCGCGCAACACACCTGCGGACAGTGCCCTGATGAGTGCGAGCCTGCTTGACCAGGTGCAGATCAGCAGGAATGGCAGGTTCATGGTGAGTGAAAGCATATCGCCGGTGTTTACCGGCGAGCAAAGTTACCGCCGCCTGGAAGCGGCCAGTCTCAAGGTCGGCAATGACACCTATGTGCTGACCGTGGCCAACGGCTTTTTACACAGGCCCATGTGGCTGGCGATATTTGCGGCAGATGGCAACCCCGTCTATCGCATAGGTCTGCCTCACGGGCACTGGCAATTAACGGAGCATGCCGACGGTATTTCCATCGTCGATACCTCAGGTTCCGGCAGGCGTTTGCTGATCAGGCCTGAGCATTAATGAAGAGCAGGCCAGGGGCACCACGCAAGCGCTTTGCCCTGTTAGCTTGCTTGTGTATGAATTGTATAAATTTGAGTGGGTGCTTCATCGCATTGCCTGTCGTTGGCGGAGGAATTGCCGGTGCTGGGCGCGACAGCGATGCAGTCAGGGCTGAAGCCTGGAATTACCCTGAATTTAAGGAGAAAGATGTGCAAACCGAAATCACCCAGCAAGTAAACAACAAGACGCGCGCTGACCGCAATAATTATTTTGCCGACTTTGCCGACCACGTGCACGTACGCCGCAATACACCTACCAGGATGGGTTCGTTTGAATTCAATTTTGTCCGCTCTGGCACCGACAATGGCGTACTGATCCAGGTTTATCATGATGGCCTGCGTATCATGCTGGAACGCATACCCTCTGCTTTTTACATGGGCGATCTGCAAGCCAGCGAAGTGCAGATAGGCGGGCGCAACTACCTTTTGCTGGCGGCCAATTCCCGCACAAGTACCCAGCGCATGTGGTTTGGCATCTACCGCCCGGATGGCAGCAAGTTGTATGCGGCCAGCCTGGAGCAGTCAGTCGTGCGTGTCATTCAAAATGATGACGGCATCTCGTTGTTCTTTTTGAGTGGTGATTCCATGCGCATCAAGATTTGATCGCAGGATTGAGGGATTTGCAAAAAACGGGTAGCAGGAAATTCAATTTCCCAAGCCAGTCCAGCAAATTTGCTGAATCGCAAAGTTGCTGGTCTGGCTATTCAGTAATTAAAACTCTTCCCAATCCTGCTCAGCGGCTTTTGTTTTTCTTTGCGGTATCTGGCGGATTGGCGCTTTGGCTGCATTTGCCGCATTGCCTGGTTTGGCTGCAGCCCTGGCAATGACTGGTGGGCGTCCTGCATTCACGGGGCGGCCAGTTTGCACGGCAGGGTTTTGCACCTGCTCCATTATGTGGAACTGGGACACCAGCTCAGACAATTTGCCTGACTGCTCGCGCATGCTCTCTGCTGCTGCAGCAGCTTCTTCTACCAGGGCAGCATTTTGCTGAGTCATCTCATCCATCTGCGTGACGGCCAGGTTCACTTGTTCGATACCGGCACTTTGTTCCTGGCTGGCTGCGGTGATTTCACTCATGATGTCGGCCACATGCTGGACGCTGGAGACGATGTCTGTCATGGTCTGGCCAGCAGTATCAACCAGCTTGCTGCCATGCTCGACCTTGCCCACCGAGTCATCAATGAGGTGTTTGATTTCTTTAGCCGCAGATGCGCTGCGTTGCGCCAGGTTACGCACTTCGGTCGCTACCACTGCAAAACCACGGCCTTGTTCACCAGCGCGGGCTGCTTCAACTGCAGCGTTCAAGGCCAGGATATTGGTCTGGAAGGCGATGCCGTCAATGACGGAGATAATATCAACAATCTTGCGTGAGCTTTCTTTGATCGAGCCCATGGTCTCCACCACTTGTCCAACCACTTCGCCACCCTTGACGGCCACGCCGGATGCCGAGATCACCAGTTGATTGGCCTGGCGCGCATTGTCGGCATTTTGCCTGACGGTAGAGGTCAGCTCTTCCATGGATGAGGCGGTTTCTTCCAGTGAGCTGGCTTGTGATTCCGTGCGGGATGACAGGTCAGCATTGCCAGAGGCAATTTCTGCCGCTGCCACATTGATGGTCTCGGTGCCATGGCGCACATTACCAATAACACTGCTGAGTCCGGTGTTGATGCCATTGATGGCATGCATCATCTTGCCGATTTCATCATTCAGTTTGATCTCCAGGGCTTCACTCAAATCACCCTGAGCCATTTTCTCGGCAACTGCCGTGGCTCTGGCCAGGGGGCGGGTAATCGAGATTGTCATCAGCCAGGCGCACAGCACTGACAACGCTGCGGCAATCACCGACAGCACGATCAAGAGAATGCGGCTGGTTTGATACGTCTGCTGGATTTCAGCAGAGGTATCATCAATCTGCTTGCGCTGCATGGCCAGCATTTCTTCTATTTTTTTGACATAAATGACCGATGCCGGAATGAATTCTTTATCCAGTGCCGTATTGGCTTCATCGATCTTACCGTCTTTTTTAAGTTCTACCACTTTATTGCGGGCACTGATATAGGCCTGGCGTTGTACGCCGATTTCCTTGAAGAGGGCGACTTCATCAGGGCTCTTCATGTGCTCAGCGATTTCTTTTTGCAAAATGCCAGAAGTTCTGGTTGATTCCTCCTGGTCAGCGGCAAAGAAGGTTGCCAGTGAGGGATCACTGCTTTTGGCAATCGCTGTTGTGCGGCGAACGCCTGTGTGAATATTGCGGTACCAGTCACTGATCATGCGCTCAGTTGCCAGCGGGTCTTTCAATAAATTGTCTGCCGCCGCCGCAACGGTATTAAGTTTGATGATGGCAACCAGTGTAGTCACGAAGAACAGGGAGAGGATAAGGACGAAGCCAAAGCCTAAGCGCTTACCCACCGAGAGGTGTTTGAACAGAGAGGTCATAGATTTTCTATTTGTTGTCGTAAGACAAATTGAAAATGCAGACCTGTGTACTGAGGTACAGTATGCTTAATGGCCTGCATCATGAAGATTGGAAATATAATTTCCATATGGTAATTATACTTTGAAGTAATAAGCCGATTGTATGAAGTTTGTATGACTTTAATGCAAATTTCTATAAAAATTGTTGCTTATGCTATAGCCAAATCTTATACGCTTACAAGTCTGATGACATGCTAGTCCATCGTATCACCAAGATTTGTGACATATATTTTAGGTGAAAATTTACAAAAATCCATATTGATATGAGGGTTTTTGCCACATCAGTTGAGAAATATCTAAAAGTGATGTCAAGACAGTTTAGGTGATAACTTTTTATGATTTAGTAAATAGAACAGTATGGCTTTTTGTACTGGCAGGAGCAGGTTCTTTTGTCGGTAGCCAGTAAAGCCAGCATAGCTGACCGGGTCAAAGGCGATTTCCCTGCCTATGGAAAATGGTGGCGTTGGCAACAAATGCGGCATTCCCATTTGGTCAAGATGCCCGGTAGTCAATGACCAGTCTGCATTTGCATAGCTCTCAGGCCAGCTATCGGTGATGACGATATCAAAGCTGGATTCGATTGATGAGGCATAGCGGACGTTTGATTTCGCTTCATGAAAAGCAGCCTCACATAGCTGCGTGACCTGAAAGCCCATGACCACCGCCAATTCATGCCAGGACTGCATAATATTGGTGGGCGGGCCCCAAAGACATATTCTCGCCTGCTGTATCGGCGCGATTGCCTGATTTACATAATACGCATCCGTCAATACCTCGCATGGGTGACCCTGGCTGGACAGTGCATTGACAACAGCGCGGCAGCTGTTGCCGGCAAGTTCCGCCAGGCGCTCATGGTTGCGTTCGCGTATGACATAGATGTCGTAAAAGTCATCAAGATAGGCGGCCAGGTCTGTCGTTCTCTCCGCTGTCTTCAGCAAATTGGGCAATTCAACAAAATGCAGGCCCAGTTCCTGGAAAGCCTGTATGAAGCTGGTACGCGTGCGTATGCCATTGCCCTCAAACGACCAGGCGACACGCCCCTCGATACGCATGTCCTGACGTTCTGCCAGTTCCCAGATGCTGGCAATATCGTTGGCGGACAGGTCGGTGATCTGGATGAGATTCATAAAAAAGATAGCCAGGCTTGGCTATGAGCGGGATGACATTGTCAGCATACAGGTCTTGTCATGCTTGCTGATGAATTTGATTGCAAATATAAACATCTGCCCGGTCTTGTCCTGATATCAATTTGTCTTGATACCAATGATGAAATGCAAGCTTGTTGCGAGGTGGTTGAGAGCTTATTTAGAGCTTATTGAGATGCAAAAATTGTATATCACATTGTTAATATTGCATAAATATCATGCTAGAAGTATAATATAGCTTTCCCACTCTGGAAATTTATTTCCTTTTTAATATGACATCTCTACAGTTAAAACGCGGGCTTGCCACGGCCCTGTTATCGGCCTTGCTGGCTGCCTGCGGTGGTGGCAGCAGCAATAGCGCGGGGACAACTAATACGGGCGCGAATACTGCCATTTCCAGCGGCGGCAGTGCCGGTCAGGCATTGGTGCAGGTAGCACCAGCGCTGCAATACCCTATCCCTGACGGTCTTTGGTCTGCTCCTTCTGGTGCTACGCCAGCCACAGGCAACTACATTTATTTGCAAAGTGATAACGGCGACTATATCGGCTCTGGCCGTACCCTGCTGTATACCAATGCAGATTCAGTTATCACAACATCCAATAATGGTTTGAAAATTAATGCTGCTGTGCAGGGTAACCAAAGCTGGAATGGCGGCTTTTTGCTGCCATCTGCTGCGGGCAGTCTGCAAGCTGGTTATTTCCAGAATCTGACCCGCACTCCTTTTGCTGATCCTGCCATTGGTGGTGTCGAGTGGAGTGGCGAGGGGCGCGGCTGCAACCAGATCAAGGGTTGGGTCATCATCGATAAGGTCGAGCTGACTGGCACGGCCATCAGTGCACTGGATTTGCGTTTTGAGCAGCATTGCGAGGGTGGTGCGCCTGCCTTGCATGGCCAGATACACTGGAACAAGGCAGATACCGGTGGCCAGACGGGTGGACCACAAACCATCCCAGCCAATTTGTGGCAAGCCGCTGTCAGTGCAGTGCCTGCTTCCGGCAACTACATGTACCTGGAAAGCCGTCCCGGTGATTACGTCGGTGCTGGTAAAACCTACACCTATACCCAATCCAATGCCAGCTTGAAGCTCAATACTCAAACTGGCTTTCTGGGTGTGAACGTCACTGGTGACCAGAACTGGACTGGCAGTTTCAAGGGCATGAAAGATATGTCGCAGCTGGCTGTTGGTTACTATCCCGGCTTGTCGCGTTATCCTTTCAATAACCCTGTTCTGGGCGGTCTGGACTGGTCTGGAGACGGGCGTGGCTGCAACAATCTGAATGGCTGGTTTGCGGTAGATAAGATCAGTTACAGCGGCGCCACTCTGACAGCAGTAGATCTGCGTTTTGAACAGTATTGTGATGGCAGCACTGTTCCTTTGCGTGGCCAGTTGCACTGGGTAGCGAATGACACAACGACACCGCCAGGACCGCAAATTCCTGTGCCTGCCAATTTGTGGAAACCCGCCGATTCTTTTGTACCGCCAGCAGGTAATTTTATTTATCTCGTCAGCGACAGTGGTGACTACATCGGTGGAGGCCGCACGCAATTGCTGACACCAGCCAATACCAGTTTCACTTCAATATCCAACCTGACCGCAGCATGGCGCATCGGTGCAGGCGGCTGGTGGGGTAATTTTGTCGGCATGAACTCATTGTCGCAATTGAAACCTGGCTACTACGCAGACCTGCAACGTTACCCGTTTCATAATCCAGTGCGCGGTGGTATGGACTGGTCAGGCAATGGCCGTGGTTGCAACAAACTGACAGGCTGGTTTGTCGTCGATAATGTCAGTTATGCCCTGGGTGAATTGACATCCATAGATCTGCGCTTTGAACAGCATTGCGAAGGTAATGTGCCTGCAATGCGTGGCATGATTCACTGGGCAAAATAAACGCTGTATGGTAGCTGCATGGTAGCTGTATAGTTGTACATAGCTAAGCCAGGATGCCGGTAGTGCGCAAGCGCTACCGGCATTTTACTTACTCTTGCTTACTCTGCCTGGCATGTTGATTTATCAAGCAACTTTCTCAGGATGGCTGCGTCGCCTCTTCAAGCTGGGTCAGCCACAGTATTGCGGTTTCTCGCTTATCCCCACACATTTCCACCGAAGCACGCAAGCCTGAGCAAACTGCAGGGCGACTGGACAGGCCAAAAATCTTGCAGGCCAGATTTTCATCCAGTTGTATGCAGGGCACGCCCGCTGGTTTGCCGTTCGGCATGCCAGGTATGGGGCTGCTGATGGATGGTGCGATGCAGCAGGCGGCGCAATGGGGGCGGCAGGAAAAAGAAGTGCTCATGCGCGCATTGTAAAGTATGCGTCTCATGACACACCAGCAGAAAGTTGTTCTCTAGGGGGATCAGCAGGCCGGAGGTGTTGAATGCACGAGCTCCCGCCTGCCTGTTACATAAGCTATATTACAACAAGATTATGGGCAATCAACCACTGATATTCATGCGCTGCGTATGCGTCCACTGATGGTCATAGTCGGACACGGCAGAACCATACGTCCGGTAGGTTTTGCCTTCACCTGGCCATGGGTTCATGATGTAGATATAGTTGGTGCCGTTATACACCTCATAGCCAGTACCGACCATGATATGGCCGCCGCCATTGGTCCAGCCATAGCGGATCACGAAAGGGCGGTTGGCATTGATGTCGTTGACCACCGTGTTCCATGACGATGCATAGTTATAGGCTGTATTTGGCACACCCCAATGTGCCAGAATGTTTTGTACGCTGCCGCCGCTACCGTACATGGAGTTGGGCTGATTGGCGTTGCTATTCCAGTTAAAGTTGGTATTGCCGCAGGCATAGTTCAGACCATAAGCCCAGTTCACAATCTGGCACTGGCTGGGATTTTGATTATAAAAACTCAGCAAGGCCTTGCTGCTGCCTGCCCAGCACCACTGGCTGTGTTCTTGCGTGACCAGCGGTACATTCAATGCACGGTATTGCGCGTAAGCGCTGGGTATGCCCAGCATTGCTCCCAAGACGAGTATGAGCTTTAACAGATTTTTTTTCATGATATCTCCGTATTTATTGTAGGTATATTCAACTGGATTCTGGCTTAGCGAAAGCTGTCGATATTGCGCTTGACGCTGACGCGCAAAGGTTCAAGGATGTCGCTTTGCTCCAGCAAACCGTTGTTGGCAGATTGAGTGCCGAGTTTTTCACTGCGCTGTTGCAGCAGCAAATTCTGGCGGGCGGCTTGCAAGGGCGCAAAGCGGGCACGAGCATCGGTAGGCGAGACTACTTCCAGAAAATCCGACATGGCCTGATACACGCGAATGAAGCGCAGGTTGGAGCGTGTGCTGTTGCCATGCACTGCAATCGCTGCATCGACATCCTTGGCCAGCACTGCGCCGCCATACGAAATTACACCCCAGTGCCCGTTGTTTTGCCGCAGGGTTGCCAGGCCTATCGGTGTGTCGTTGAGGGTGATGACAAAGCGCCATTCACCGGTCGCTTTTGCCATGCTGCGCAGATCACCACGGCCTGTCATGACATCTTGCGGCGGCAGGCTATAAACTGGAAACCCATAGCCTATCTTCGCGTCCTTGAGGTCTTGCACATCATTGACTTCGAGCGGGAATTCAGACGGCAGGGTACCGCCGCGACGCTGCACATTGAATTGCACAAACTCGGCAAAATCGCGTTGTGCAGCAGCGCTGACCAGGCGGGCCTGATCGCTTGTTCCACCAATATCGCTGGCCAGATTTTGTGCCAATAATGCAGGGCTGGCGACAGCGCAACTGATGCTGACAATCAAAGCAGCCAGGGTGGATTTTTTGAATCTTGAAACAGGGTGAAAATGCATGATGATTTACTCCTTGGTTAGATTGAGACAATAGCTCGCCCATTCAAGCGGACTGGGCAGCTTGAAACATGGCATGGCTGACATGCCGGACAACATTCCCGCGCAGACGGGAATAGGGGATCCTCTTATAGAGCGGTTCAGAACTCTATAATCAGAATTTTTATGAAAAAGAAATTGCGCTGGTCAGCGTCAACAATGAATATGACTACACTGCGGTCGTATATCGTGAGAGTGCAAAAGGCCTGTGCGGATTGAGGTGATTGAGGTTATTGTGGTGATACTGAGATCATCTTTGTAGCAAGGGCCATCAAGGCTGGCTGTTTGTTGAGCGTCGTTCATGTTTTTGAACTCGGTTTTGCAGTCAGTGTAGAACCCGGTTTTATAGATGGACAGCGCGCAGGCGGCCGCCATCGCGGTGACAGTGTCACCGTTCAAATGGATGAATTTCATGGTAAGCAGACTCCAGACGTCAAAGGGATGTCCGTGCGCAGTTACGCAACGGATACCCCCTCTGTCCTGGACCTGAGAGATTTCGCCTGCTGCCATGGGTAAGGCGGCAATGCTTGCTCCTTCGGTGTGCTGGGTGACGCAATCCAGCCGCTCTTCAGAGTTTGAAAACAATAACGGTCCTTTTGCCTGAGAGTTTCCGGGGCGGTTGCTCCTTCGGCGCTGCCACAATCTTTATTTGGCAGTCTCTCCCGATATTGTTTGGTGTGCTGTGCTCAACCTGTTGTGCAAGTTGTAGAAATGAGCATAGTGCACACATTATCCATTTGCAAATCATTTTTGATGTCAATAGGATTATTTTTTTGTTTTGATTGAGTCTGTGATTTGTATCCCACATGCGCAAGCATGCTTGGCGTTTGCCAGTCTGTCGGGCTATGATTGGCTTACAAAAATCTGAGTTATCATCCATGCCTGATCATTTATCCAGCAAGTTCCGTCTAAAAGAAGTTTCATCCTTGAGCAAACTTGGCCTGGCCTGCGCCATGGTATTGAGTTTTGCTGCTACGCAGGTTCAGGCACAAACCAAACCGGCGACGCCAATTGCGGCGAATGAAAAAGTAAAGGAGAGCGCATGGCTGTCTGATTCTGCGCTGACGCAACTGCTGCAAAAAATGGTGGAAAGCCGTTTCATGCCCTATAAGGTCGTCGGGCAAAAAAATGACAAGGACTTGCTCAGCTATAAAGCCTACTTCCATCCTTTTCCTAGGGATATGGAGAGATTCTATTCATACTGGGGCATGACCACAGTATGGTATGTCGCGCGTAAAAACAGTATGGCGCAAGAGGGCTTTCAAGAAATCTGGCACCAGTCTTTCCTCGATGCCGCTAATACTGAATTACATCAGGCAGTATGGTTAAAAAGCTCAACAGAAAATCCTGAACTGCAAAAACTGGGTAGCAATTATGCCGATGAAGAACATGAACAAAACATCCTGGTGGGCATGTTATGGCGAGGCGAATTCAAAAAGCTGGACATTGCACTCGATAGTGCTTTTGCACAAAACAAGGCTGGCAGGCTTAAATCAAATACCCTGTATAAACGCTTTGCTACTTTGTCGCGCCTGGACAAAGACTTTCAAAAGCAGTTTGATACCTGGCTAAAATCCAGCACCTATGGCTATGCTTCTCTCGCACGTGGCATGTTCTTGCAACAGCAGGCATGGGATGCACGCGGTGATAAACTGGCTGCTGAGACCAGCAAAAAACAGTTTGCTGAGTTTCATCAATTATCCAGCCTGGCAAGAGTCGATCTGACGAAAGCAAATGAAAAAATAAAATCATGCAGTATCTGTGCAGGTGAGTTGATCACCAGTAACAGGGCACTCAGTATCAAAGACGGTGATGATGCATTGCTGAAAATCGTCCTGCAAAATGACCCCACCCTGTATTCACCGGTATATGCCTACTTGAGCAAATTGTTGCCGCAGTGGGGAGGTTCTTTTTCTGAGATGGAGACCTTCATCGGCAACATCAGAAAAACCACCGGCGATGAAATACTGGTCGATGATTTGAAATCACGTCTTTGTTATTACCGCGGCATCGCCATTTATCGCGAAGACCATGAAGGTGCCCGCACCTGGTTTGAGCGCGGCCTCAACAGCCAGCCATATCAGTTACTGGTCAATGAACTGGCCCTGCTGTACGCCAAAAAGAACAGCCACAAACAAGCCATCGCCCTGTTGGAAAAGAGCATGGCAAATGGCAATGAATGGGATATCTACACTCTCGAAGCCCTGGCGCAGTCATACTTTGCGCTGGGCATGCAGGCCAAGGGGGACAAGCTCATCGCCAGGCGGGATGAGGCTGTGAGGCGGTTCAAGAATGGAGAGTAAGGGCTTTGTGTTCTTCTGGCCTGGGTGAGTGGGCTAAAACCATACTTAGTCCATCAAACAACCTTCAATCACTGCCTATCAGTTAAAATCCAGACTGCCTCATCGAGAAGAATTTCCCTTGTGCAATTAACCTGGCGCTTCATTTTCTCCCCTGCTTACGCAGTACTCATGCTATCCCTGTGCATGCTGGGAGCCTGCGCCCGCAATGAGTCAGTGCAAACGCTGGAGCAGCGTGATCTCATGCGCCTGGTGTTCAAGGGCTGGGACATCAATGACGACAAGGACATCATCAGGACACCGCAGTTAAAGGCCGAATTGCCGGCATCTATTCCTACGACGACTCAACTGGCATTGCGCATGCATGCCCTGCACGTGCAAAAACTCGATGCAGACACGGCAGTCCTGCTGGTCAAGGGCGAGCCCCTGGCATCGGGTTTGCCCAATTTGATTGCTGCTTATTGGTTCAAGCGGCGGGGTGAGGCCTGGTCGCTGACCAACCGTCAGGATGTGGTTGAATGGCTGGCTGCCAACGGTCGCATCAGCAAGACCAGCATGGTGGAATTATTCCCAGGTGACTTTGCCATGGCAATTGAACATAGCCATGTGGAGAAAAACGAAGTCCATGTCTGGCTGCGCCTGTTGCGCATAGAAGCAGACAAGATCACCCCATTGTTTGACAAAGACAAGGATGTTGATCTGGTCAAGCATGTAGAGAGTGGCACTGAATGTGAAAGCATGATGCGCCCCGGCAAGGGCAAGCATCCGCGCCTGCACCTGCATGAAAACGAACGGGACCCGCCGCATTGCTATGACTACCTGGCGAAGTGGGAACTCGCCCCCGGCATTGCCGCACCCGGCCCGCTCATTGTCCAATTTGCAGGTAAAACTTACGGTTACCGCCAGGTCAGCCGCATGACCGACAGTGCAGGTGAACGCACCAACACCTATGACTTTGTCATCACTGCGCAAAAGGGCAAGAAGAAGCTGGTGTTTGATGCTGATACGCAGAAGTATGTCGTGGCAAATGACAAGCCGGTCAAGGCCAAATAGGCGCAGTGGATCGTAGTGAAATTTAAGGGCGACCTGCCGCCACCCACGTAATCAATTCGTCCAAAGCGGCTTTCGCCTTGACGGCTTCATCATGATTGATCATCGCCGCCACTATCCATTGCTGGTCATTGATATCCCGTACATAGCCAGCAATCGCCACCACATCTTTCAAGGTACCGGTCTTGATGCGGGCGCGCAATTCTGCCGGCCCACCTTTGAGGCGACGGCGCATGGTGCCATCCATGGAGGCCACCGGCAGGCTGCTGGCAAATTCTGCATACCAGTTACTGCGGGCGGCCGCCTGCAATAAACCCGCCATTTGTTGTGGGCTGATACGTTCAATTCGTGAAAGGCCGGAACCATTTTCCAGCACCAGCCCGGCATCGTTGATACCCTGCCTGAACAACCATTGCCTGATACGTGCGTCCGCTGCTTGCAGGTTAGTCATGCCCTGCTTGTTGGCGGATTCTGCGCCCAGAGTCAGGTAGAGCATGCGCGCCATGACATTGTCGGACTGCTTGTTGATGATGCGCAGGATATCGGCCAGTGGCTCGGACTGGCGCTCAGCCAGTACCGTGGCCGAGGCGGGTGTCTTGCCATCGCGCACTTCGCCCTGCCAGGTACCGCCCATCTCTTGCCACAGCGCACGTATCAGGTGCGCAAGATACTGGTTGCGGTCAAGGATGTTGATATTGTTCGTGATCTTGCAACGCTTGGGGAAGCCGCCGTTGAGCGTGATCTCCAGGCCAGCTTTGGTGGTCTGACGCAGTGGTTTTTTACTGGCTGGCGCGTTTGGATTCTCTGTCTCGGGATCATCCGCCACGTTGTTGACAGTTTCAATTACAGGCGGCTGCCATTCAGTCTCCCAGGCAGAGCAGGGCAGCTCATTAAAGTGCAGGTGATTAACGATCTTGACCTTGTCCAGCGGCGTGTTCAGGCGTGCCTCTATCTTGTCCGTCGTTGATTCCAGGGAGATGCTGCTGAGGTTGCTGTTGACCAGCAGTGCATCAGGTATGACGTTGTAATAAGCATCGGGGAACTCATCGAATTGCGCTGCGCCTATATCTGGCCGCTCAGGCTGGAAATAACTGCGGTCAAGAATGATATCTCCACGCAGGCGGCGCAAGCCCTGGTTGCGCAGGCTACGTAACATGCTGCCCAGTTTTTCTATCGTCAGGTTGGGTTCGCCACCACCACGCAGGTAGAGGTTGCCAGTGTAGATGTCTTTTTTGTTGCTCTTGTCGGCCAGTATCTGCGTTTTCCAGCGAAAGGTCGGCCCCAGTTCTTCGAGTGCCACGATAGTTGTCACCAGCTTCATCGCCGATGCCGGGTTCATGGGCCGGTCTGCGGATTGTAGCAAGACTGGCTGGCCGCCACTGGCAGGCATGACGATTGCGCTGAATGCCTGGACCGGCACAGCGGTCCTGTTGAATGCTGCTTCAACAGTAGTCGGCAAACTGGCCTGTGCGAAAGCAAAAGCAGGTAGCAAGGGTAAAACGGATAAGAGGCAGGCAGGAGCTAAGCGCATAGATACGGTAATGGTGACATGAAGCCATATTGTAGAGCAGGCAAGAAAGGGAAACAGGAAAGCGTTCTTTTTGTGCAATGAAATTTTGTCTGCGCCACATATCTTCTGGTTATTTGCCCGTCTTGATCTACACTGCAAAAGATAAAAATCAGGCTTCAATATTGATGGAAACCCAAGAAAGCAGCTTTGCTAACGCAAATATTGCTTAATCAACATTCAATTAATACTGGGTTATAGCAGCAAATATGACATAAGCCCTTGATTTCCTTTATAATTTCGCCCTTTCCCTGTCACCGGCCACCACCATGAGCTTGCTTGTCAACCAGACCGAACTGTTATCGCCCGCCAAAACTGTAGAGATAGGCCGCGAAGCGATCTTGCATGGTGCTGATGCTGTGTACATTGGTGGCCCTTCGTTTGGTGCGCGTCACAATGCCAGTAATGAGATCAGCGAGATCGCCAGCCTGGTCGAATTTGCCCATCGCTATCATGCGCGCATCTTCGTGACTATGAACACCATCCTGCATGATTCAGAACTGGAACCTGCACGCAAGCAAATACGCCAACTGTACGATGCAGGTGTCGACGCCCTCATCGTGCAAGACATGGGCATACTCGAACTCGATATACCACCTATACAGCTACATGCCAGCACACAGTGCGATATCCGTGGCGTGGAAAAAGCCAAGTTCCTTGGCGATGTCGGTTTCTCGCAATTGGTGCTGGCGCGTGAACTGACGATCAAACAGATACAGGCCATCAAGGCGCAGGTTGCCACGCCGCTGGAATATTTTGTCCACGGTGCATTGTGTGTTGCCTTCTCTGGCCAATGCTATATCTCGCATGCCGACAATGGCCGTAGCGCCAACCGTGGCGATTGCTCGCAAGCCTGCCGCCTGCCTTATACCCTCAGCGATGGCGAGGGCAGGGTAGTCGCCTATGAAAAACATTTGTTGTCGATGAAAGACAATGACCAGAGCCGCAATCTCGAAGCCTTGCTCGATGCAGGCGTGCAGTCATTGAAGATAGAAGGCCGCTACAAGGACATGGGCTATGTCAAGAACATCACAGCCCACTACCGCTTGCTGCTGGATGAAATTTTAGAGCGCAGGCCAGAATTCACACGTGCTTCCAGCGGCCATAGCCAGGTTGCCTTCACACCTAACGTTGATAAAAACTTCCACCGCGGCCATACCGATTATTTTGCCAATGGCCGCCTCGATGACATAGGCGCATTCGACTCACCCAAATATGTAGGCTTGCACCTCGGTTATGTCACCCGCCTGGCTGCCAATTTCTTTGAGATCGAAGCCAATGAACCCATGTCGAATGGCGATGGCCTCAACTACATGGTCAAACGCGAAGTCGCGGGCATACAGGCCAACACGGTAGAACGCGTAGGCACATCAGAAAACGGTGAAATCTGGCGCGTATTCCCGAATGAGAAAATGGCCGAGCTGGTCAGCCTCAAAGTCGGCACCCTGATCAATCGCAACCGCGATCATCGCTGGGAACATGCGTTGACCAAAAAATCTGCTGAGCGCCGCATTCCTGTCTATATGACTTTGACAGAACAGGCTGATGGATTGCTGCTGAAGATTACCGATGAAGATGGCGTGACTTCTGAAGTCAGCACGCAACTCGCACTGGAACCGGCACAAAACCGCGACAAGGCAGAGGCTGGTTTGCGCGACAACCTCGCCAAGCTCGGCAACACCATGTTTGAAGCTGCGCAAGTCAATCTGGATTTGCAGCAGCCCTGGTTTGTACCATCATCCGTCATCAACTCCTTACGCCGAGATGCCGTAGCCGCGCATGAAGTCGCGCGCCTGGCAGCATGGCAGCGCCCTGAGCGTACACCAGCAGTTGAGCCGCCAGTAGCTTATCCAGAAACCACGCTTAGCTACCTCGCCAACGTGTACAACCACAAGGCCCGCAGCTTCTATGAAAAACACGCCGTACAACTGATCGCCGCCGCCTACGAGTCACATGAAGAACCGGGCGAAGTATCGCTGATGATCACCAAGCACTGCCTGCGCTTCTCCTTCAACCTTTGCCCAAAACAAGCCAAGGGCGTGCAAGGTGTACAAGGCCAGGTCAAGGCGGAACCCATGACGCTGGTCACCGGTGAAGAAAAATACACGCTGAAATTCGACTGCAAGCCATGTGAGATGCACATCATTGGTGCAATGAAAAAACACATTTTGCAGGCGCCACCACCTTCATCAGTGCAATACAGTACCGTGACCTTTCATAAGAACAGACCGCAGACGGTATGATGGTTTAGTGGATGGAAATTGCAGGCTCAAAAAGTAGAAATGCTTTTTGGGCCTTTCTTGTATCGTGGGTCAGCGTCTGTGAAAATTCTGATGAATGACTTATTGTATCAATGTGATAATCTGGAACCAGCTTTCTGACGTCATCTTTTGTCGTCACTTTTTTGCCGCTTTTTTGTCACTTAAGAAGGAGATACTGTGCATATCAAATTCAAGTTGAAAAAATTACTTTGCGCATGTGTGACATTCAGCCTGCTCCAGCCAGCATTTTCTGCAGAGATTTGCCCACGCCGCGACGCTGCTTTTCCTCTATCGGTTACAGTCTTCGACGGTACACCAGAAGAGCTTGCCAGTCTGGTGCCAGAAGAGAGCGGCAAACGTTCAGGTTATTGGCTATTGGAGTCTGTCTATGATCAAAAGCGCTCTGTTACGGTGCTTTGCAAATACGTCGATGGACATGTTGAGCGGGTTGATCTCAAGCAAAGGGTTAGTAAATGCAACTATCAAATCAATAAAAAAAATCAGTTTAGTATTCAATGTAAGTGAATGCTGTCATGACTGGCGACTTTTCACGGGACCCGGCGACAGAGTGGGGTGATGGCTTGCTGGATGTAAATTGATAGATCCGAAAGCAGAATGACCGGCATCGCACGAAACCACATACTGTTTCGACAGCCAATCAAAACTTGATACTCTTGAAATCATGAGTTTATCATATGTTGTCGTACAACATGGATTTTGGCAAATAAAGCAAGCAATAATCCCTGATAACAATCAGTAGCAATTGTTATCTATGAATCCGAAAGGAAATGTCATCCACAAGTGTTTAAGTTTTCCCAAAATGGCCTTCGTTATAATCCTTGGTTGTAGGACGTCCTATAACAATGTATAGTTTTAGATATATTTAATCCGGCATTGGCATTGCTCCATTTCTATGGCTGCAAGCGATATCGAAAAACTATACAAATGGGGACAGGATGGACGCGCAAGCATTAGCAGCAGGCAGGCAGAACAGCCAGACACGCACAGGAACCCGCTGGGGTATATTGCTGATTTTATTTATCGTAACGACCATCAACTATGCTGATCGTGCATCCATCTCCATCGCCGGGCCGGAGTTAAGCAAGAGCCTGGGCCTGTCATCTGTGCAGATGGGCTTTATCTTTTCAGCGTTTGCCTGGTCTTATGTGCTGGCGCAAATCCCCGGTGGATGGCTATTGGACAGATATGGTTCCAAGGGGACGTATTTCTTCAGTATCTTCCTGTGGTCATTTTTTACGATGCTCATGGGCCTCGTGGGGTTTTTGTCGGGGGCGATGGCGATTGCCGTGCTGTTTGCGCTGCGCCTGCTGGTTGGTGCGGCAGAGGCGCCATCCTTTCCTGGTAACAGCCGTATTGCATCTGCCTGGTTCCCTGTCAGTGAGCGCGGGCTGGCGGCAGCGATATTTAATTCTGCGCAATATTTTGCGACCGTGATTTTTGCACCCTTCATGGGCTGGATCGTCCATCAATGGGGATGGCCCAGTGTGTTTTATGTCATGGGTTCTTTGGGCATCATGATGTCTGTGGTCTGGAAGTTCAAACTGCACGACCCGCAAACGCACCCGCGCATTAATGCTGCTGAACTGCAGTATTTAAAAGACGGCGGGGCCTTGATTGATCTTGAGACTGCGCACCAGACTACAAAAACAGAGCAGCTTGATACTGCTTCCATCATCAGGCAATTGCTGTCCAACCGCATGCTGCTGGGGGTATATATTGGCCAGTATTGCATCAATACGCTGACGTATTTTTTCCTGACCTGGTTCCCTGTGTATCTGGTGACAGAGCGGCACATGACTATCCTCAAAGCGGGTTTCGTCGCGGCCATTCCCGCCATCGCAGGCTTTATCGGTGGGGTACTTGGCGGTATCATTTCTGACCGCATGATCAAGGCCGGTGTATCTTTGTCCAAGGCCAGAAAAACACCCATCGTCATCGGCCTGTTGATGGCGATGAGCATGATCTTCTGCAATTACATCACGACAGATGCAATCGTCATTGCGACCATGTCACTGGCATTCTTTGGCAAAGGCATAGGCGCTCTCGGTTGGGCTGTGGTATCTGACACAGCGCCAAAAGAAGCGGGTGGCCTCAGTGGTGCGCTGTTCAATACTTTTGGCAACGTCGCCGGTATTACTACACCGATCGTCATCGGTTATATCCTGCAAGCGACGGGTTCATTTGCCGGTGCCCTGGTTTTTGTAGCTGCCAATGCCGCCATCGCTATTTTTTGCTATGTGTTTATTGTCGGTGATATCAAACGCATGGAATTCAAGCCTGCCTAAGCCCAAAAGAATAGAGGGTAGCGAATTCGCCAGAAGCTGCCCTCAGAATTCCTTGTAAGGCTCGCGCTTTTTGAGTGGCATATAGTTGTGGTTGTGCTCAAAGGCGAAAAACTTGTCTTCTGACATTTTCTTCATTTTCCTTGCCAGATATTCCTGTACGGACTTTGGCAAGGAAAAGAAATTCTCACTTGCAGTCGTGAATGCATCACCATGATATGGCCCGGTGCTTGCCCTTATCACGACTTTTTCTCCCTTGTACAACATGACTATCTTGAGACGGCCAAAGTAAGGGTCGTAATTTATCCTGGCATCGTCATCAAGATAGAAGCGATAAACCAGGATGGGCTCTATGCGGCCATCGCCATCTATGTCAACAAACTCGATCAGTTTTTGCCTGAATGCGACCCCGGCATCATTCCTGGCTGCCTTGTCGCGGATGATGATAGGGTTGGTAAGAGACTGGTCATCTTCTATCTTGAATTGATATGCGGCTATGCTGTTTGACAGGTTTTCACTTGGGTATTCGACATCCTGTTCTTCCGCCAGGTACAGCACATAATTGCCGCTTTGGTCGCTGTAGCAATAGTGCTGGCTCACTGGCAATTGTATGTTCAGTTTCTTGAGGGTTGCCGCATGCATGAGCATGGCGTCGTTCTTGCAGATGGTATTGACACCTTTGTTCTGTGCCCAGGCGAAAGGGCTGGCACATGCCAGCAAGAGCAGAAATAAACTTGGTTTCATGATGCAATATAAAAGGCTGTTATTTGGTTCGTGCTTTGACGGGTTTGAATTGATAGCTATTATCAAAGCCATACAAATTATCTTTGTACATGTTCGCCATCTTCTTCACCAGGTTCTTTTGCACTGAGGCAGGCAAGGCAAAGAAATTATCTGTCGCCGTGGTTTCGCGCTCACCATCGAGAGTGCCCGTAATGGCACGTATGACGACCTTGCTACCCTTGTAGAACATCACTATCTTGATGCGGCCTGAAAAAGCATCCTGCTCTGCGGGTCTGTCCTCTTTCTTGTTATAGAAGCGATAGACGATGATGGCTTCGATGTTGCCATCCTTGTCTATGTCGCCGATTTCTGTCAGCTTGCTCCAAAATTCCATGCCCGCTTCATCGGCATTGGCCTTGTCGCGTATGCTGGCAATGCTGCTCAGGGATTTATCAGTTTCTATCTTCAGCAGGTGCGCTTCTACAGCGCTGGAAAGTTTGTCTTCACCTTGCTTCACATCCTGCTTTTCAGTCAGATAAAGCACGTAGTTGCCAGACTGGTCGCTATAGCAGTAGTGCTTGAACACCGACAGACTTATGCCGGATTTTTTCAATGTCTCTGCCTGTAGCAGGCGTTCATCAGTGCAGGTGGTTTTGCTGTCCTTGCCCTGGCCAAAAGCGAGCGCAGGTAACAGGAAAAACAGGGGGAGCAGATATTTCATGGCAGCAGGTGGCGCTATTCGCGCCTTATTGATTCTTTGATCAGGGCGCGTAGCTTAGCAAGAAAACTCTGTAACACCTGTATTACTTTGTTGCAGCGACAGTTTTTGCCAGTACTCTGCTTACCAGCCTTGCTGTTCACCAGAGCAGGGTGGGGGCATGACAAATGTCATGCAATACTGCTTACAGCCGCTACTTATGTACCTGACTTTGCTTCCATATACTAACGTCTCCATCAACCAAGCAAGGAAAAACATCATGTCCGATATACTGTCTTACTCCCAAATCGTTCCCCTCGGTGCATTTGCTGTTGCCATCGCTTACTCGGTTTGCCATGCCTGGATCAAGACCAGTCAGCATGAAACTGAGCTGCAACAACGCAGCATGGAACATCAGGAAAAGATGAAAGCCATGGAACTCGAAATCGCCCGCAATCAGGCAATAGCGGCGGACAGAAAAAATCAGTTAGCCTGAGTCGCACACATGTACCCGGCCAGCATGCATGCGATACACATACAGTGTGATCGCATGCCTGTTGAGTTTGATTTGGCTTGGCAAGTGCAACCCGGCATCACACCAATAAATCCGCCAGACTACGCGCAATGACCTTGGTAGCCTTGCGTAAATCTTCCAGATTCAAACGCTCATCTGCCCGTTTCGCATGTGACTCCAGCACAGTACGCGGCCCTGCGCCATAGATAACCCCCGGTATGCCCACTTCCGAGAACAGACGCACGTCAGTATAGAGCGGCGTACCCAGCGCAGGAATCGCTTCACCAAACACCGTCCCGCCATGCTTTTGTATCGCCTCTACCAGCGGCGTATTACCCGGCAAGGGCCGCATGGAATTTGCCAGCAAGATGCGTTTGATATCAATGCTGATGCCGGGCAAATCTGCTGCCGTATCGCTGATGACTTTGCGCAAAGTTGCTTCGACTTCTGCCGGATTTTCTTCCGGTATCATGCGACGGTCGAGTTTGAACGTCACGCGGCCAGGGATGACATTGGTATTGGTGCCACCTTCTATGGTCCCCACATTCAAATAAGGGTGGGTAATGCCTTCGACTTTCGATGTGACCTGTTTGTACAAGGTATTTTGCGCATACAGGGCATTCAAAATCTTGACAGCAGCCTGCAAGGCATCGACACCCGAATCAGGGATTGCTGCGTGGGCCATCTTGCCATGCACCGTCACTTCCATCTGCAAACAGCCGTTATGCGCTGTGATGACCTGGTAAGAGAAACCAGCGGCTATCATCAGGTCAGGCTTGATGAGATTATGCTTGAGCATCCAGCCGGGGCCTACTTCGCCACCAAATTCTTCATCGTAAGTGAATAGCAATTCCAGCGTACCCGCCTTTGGTTTGGCAACCGCTTCGAGGGCGCGCAAGGCAAAGGTGTAAGTCGAAAAATCGCATTTGCTGACAGCTGTGGCACGGCCATAGATATTGCCGTTTTCTATTTCACCACCATAAGGGTTCTTGGTCCAGCCTTCGCCCGGTGGCACTACATCGCCATGGGCGTTCAGCAGCACAGTCTTGCCTGGGCCATACTGGCGACGCACCAGCAGGTTGGTGATGCTTTGCAGGCCTGCGTCTTTGACTTCGCTATCAGGTACTGCATGTTTTTCTGCGCTGATACCCATGTCTTGCAGCAGATCGGCGGTGCGTTCTGCATGCGGAGTGTTATTGCCGGGTGGTGTGTCGGTAGGCACGCGTACCAGTTCTTGCAGGAATTTGACTTGCTCGTCAAAGTGGTTGTCTATCCAGGCATCAAGTTGTTCGTAGTTATTCATGGTGGAGAGCTTTCATTGTGAGTATTGAGTGTGATTTGGCGTCTTATGCTTGACGCCTCGATTGAAAGTGTTCAACAAAATGGGCAAAGGCTTGTGTGGCGAGTGCGGCATCTTCTGCCGTCATGATTTCATCCGGGTGGTGGCTGATACCGCCATTGCCGCAACGTACAAACAGCATGGCCACATCGCAGATGGCGGCCATTGCCATCGCATCATGTCCGGCACCAGAGGGCAGGTGGCGTAAGGCTGCATCGCAGTCGGTAATGGAATCTGCCAGTTGCTGTTGTAGCCAAGGCGCGCAAGGCACGCTGGCAGCTTCATGGGTTTTTCGCAAATTGAATTGCACCTTGCGGCGTGCTGCGATGCGCTCGATTTGCGCCAGCACATCGACCACGGCCTGCTCGCGCACGGCATCCCGCTCAGCACGTATGTCTATCGAAAATACCGCCTTGCCAGGCACGACATTGGCAGCACCATTTGGTACATTGAATTGCCCCACCGTGCCAACCAGGCCGGGTATGCCCTGACAGCGCTGTTCTATATACAGGCCGGTTTCTGCTGCGGCCATGGCGGCATCACGGCGCATGCCCATGGGTGCAGTACCTGCGTGTCCTGCCAAACCTTCCACCTCGACCATAAAGCGGGTCGCGCCGGAGATTGCCGTGACCACGCCCAGCGCCAGACCTTCATTGAGCAAGACCGGCCCCTGTTCTATATGTACTTCGACAAAACCCAATACGCTGGCCGGGTCATACGCGGCCTTGGCCAGCCCGGCTGGGTGAAAGCCTGAAGCCGTCATCACTTCGCGCATGCTCTGGCCACTGTCATCCAGATTATCCAGCACAGCCATGTCGAACGTGCCTGCGGCGGCACGGCTGCCCAGCAGGGTGGCCTTGAAGCGCACGCCTTCTTCTTCAGCAAAACCGATGATCTCTATCGCGAAAGGGAAACGCTTGCCCGCCGCATGCCATTGCTCTACACAGGCCAGTGGCAGCAAGATGCCGAGGTTGCCGTCATATTTGCCCGCATTGCGCACCGTATCAAAATGCGAGCCGGTCAGCAGGGCGGGGGCGTTGGGTTCCAGGCCTTCATAGCGACCTATGACATTGCCTGCCATATCGCGCCGTACATTCATGCCGGCAGCGCACATCCATTCAGCCACTTGGGCTGCGGCGTTGTGGTGCTCAGGGGTCAGGTAAGTGCGCGTCAACATGCCCGGTGCTTCGGTATGTTGCGCCAATACGTCAGCCCTGTTCATGATTTGCGAGCCACAACTCGCGTAGGAATGCATCTTGCTCGACATGCTGGTCTCCTCCTTTGTTAGGTATCTTGTACAGGCTTCATTGTGAGCTGTGGCTGTCCCGGCTTGTCTTGTTATGTATGCCGCATTTACCTGGTCGTGAGAGCTGCCGCTTTACCTGTTTTTTTGGATTCTACTATTGAATTCATTTATTGCATACAAAAATTGGATGCAGTATATTTGATTTCAGATCGCTTCCTGAAAAGCTGGCTTGATGGTGAGGTCTGCAAAAATTTTCGTCTATATATCAATGAGTTGGAGTTGAATTTCAGTAAGTAATAATAACCAGTCAATCAGGAGGTAATCGTGCAGCGCATCTATAAATCACTTTTTGGCCAGGTGCTTATCGCCCTGGCAGCCGGGATACTGATAGGGGTCTTGTACCCCAGCTTTGGCGTCAGCCTCAAACCCATAGGCGATGGTTTTATCAAACTGATCAAGATGATCATCCCCATGATCGTTTTTTGCGTCGTCGTCCATGGCATTTATGGTGCGGGCGAGCTCAAGAAAGTAGGGCGCGTCGGCCTCAAGGCGCTGATTTACTTTGAAGTGGTGACCACGATTGCACTGGTATTGGGCCTGGCACTGGCTTTCTTGTTCCACCCGGGTGAGGGCATGAACATCGTTCCCGCTTCGCTTGATGCGAGCACCCTGGGCACTTATGTCGATAATGCCAACAAGGTCAAAAGCGCAGGCTTTGCCGAATTTGTCATGAAGATCATCCCGACCACAGTCGTCAGCGCCTTTACCTCGGGTGACGTGTTGCAGGTCTTGCTGTTTTCCCTGATATTTGGCTGCGCCCTGTCACTGGTCGGTGAAAAAGCCCGCCCCATTGCCGACGCAATCAGCAGCCTGTCTGAAGTATTTTTCAAGTGCATGTCCTTCATCATCAAGCTCGCCCCCTTGGGCGTGTTTGGTGCAATTGCCTTCACCGTGGGCAAATATGGGGTGGGCTCGTTGAAACAACTGGGTTTGCTGGTGATCTTGTTTTACGCTGCCGTCATCATTTTTGTATTTGTCATCCTGGGCGGGATATTGAAAGTCGCTGGCTTCAATATCTTCAAATTCATCAAATACCTGCGTGAAGAATTGCTGGTAGTGCTGGCGACAGCATCGTCAGACTCTGTCTTGCCACAGGTGATGAAAAAGCTGGAATACATGGGCATCAAGGACACCACGGTCGGCCTGGTGATACCCACCGGCTATTCCTTCAACCTCGACGCGTTTTCCATCTACCTGACACTGGCCGCCGTATTCATCGCCCAGGCCACCAATACCCCGCTGGCGTTCTCAGATTTGCTGGCGATACTGGCGATTGCCCTGGTCACTTCCAAAGGCGCACATGGCGTACCCGGCTCGGCCATCGTCATCCTGGCCGCCACCCTGTCTGCCATACCGGCGATACCGGTAGTGGGCCTGGTACTGGTGCTGTCAGTCGATTGGTTCATCGGCATCGCCCGTGCCCTGGGTAACCTGATCGGTAACTGCGTTGCTACCGTGGTTGTCGCCGCATGGGAAAAAGACATAGACAGAAGCCGTGCCCATGCTGTGCTGAATGGCGATACTGCTGCGATTGCCAGTTATGATCTGGCGAATAGCAAGGCAGAGCTGGTGGCGGGATGACGCTGGTTTTTTATACGCTGACTGCGCCAGGTCAAGGGTAGTGGAATAAAAATAACGCCCAAAGGCCAAAATCTTTGGGCGTTAAGTTTATCAGGTTACAATTTCGCCTTAGCTCATCATGCAGCACGCTAGCTCTATAGGTAAATAAGAATATGACCGCCACCACCAATCCAGCCCAGGCAGACCAGGCAGACAGCTCAGAAGCCATCGCCCTAGACATCACCACGGCCATCGCCGAGCAAAGGCTGCCGCCCGGCACCAAGCTCAGGGAAGAGGCACTGGCGCGCATGTATTCCGTCAGCCGCACCAAAATCCGCGCTGCCCTCGTCATGCTGGCCAAGGACAAGCTCATCGACCTCGTGCCAGAAAAAGGCGCCTTCGTCAGCAAGCCCAGTGAGCAGGAAGCGCACGAGATATTTGCTGTCCGCCGCATACTCGAAGCTGCGCTGGTACGCGAATTCATCGCCAAGGCCACCGCAGAAGATTACGCCCGCATAGAACAACACCTGCTCCAGGAACGCCAGGCCATCAGCGACAACAACGTACAGGAACGCTCAACCCTGCTCAGCGACTTTCACATCCTGCTCGCCAAAACCGCAGGCAACCTGGTACTGACCGACATCCTCATGAAACTCGCTGGCCGCAGCTCCCTCATCACCATGCTCTACCAGTCCAGCCGCGACGCCAGTTGCTCATCAGATGAACACGTAGAATTCATCAAGGCCGCAAAAGCCGGGGATGTAGAAAAAGCCGTAGAACTGATGGCCCATCACTTGCACCACGTTGAATCAGCACTGCAATTCAAGGAAGTGGCGAAGAGTGACAAGAAGGATTTTATTTCGGCTTTGCTGGCTTGAGTGAATTGGGTAGCTTGGGTTTTACTGTGAAAAAGCGATTTGAGAAAACCAGGGTAACAAGCAATGTTCACGCGTTCTTAAGCGTATTTGCGATTATTTAGAGCCCATCGTTGGCTGGAGTCATTGAATGACGATTGACTGGGAATCATTTGGAATAGAGAAGAAATCATCTGTCGATTCACGGATTGTGTCTGCAGTACAGAAAAAACTAAATGTTATTTTCCCTGACTCGTATGTAGATTTAGTGATGCATTCTGACAGTGCGTGTCCGGAGATTTCTACATTTGAATACCAGAAAGAAGAGACATGCATTAGTGAATTTTTTGAGTTCACTGATGAAGTCAGGCAGTTTACTATTTCATGGTATGCACGACCCCACGGAGTTTTCAATCTACCGGAAAGATTTATTCCCATAGCGAGAGATGCCGGAGATTATTTGATTTGTTTGAACTTTAATAAAAGCTCGCCTACGGTTGAGGTATTCGATCCAGCTTCGGGACAATCATTTTTCGTAGCCCATAGGTTCAGTGAATTCGTGAGCTTGTGGCATGAATAACAGTATCTACTCTTGCTAAGCAATCCTTGACATTGAACAACATGCGCACATACATGAAACCAGAAAAATGGATATAAATTTATTTATTTCTCAATTAGGTATGAGCGTTTTGACGCCATCGGTGATAACTTTGTTTGCGGGCATAAGTGTTGATTTATCAAACGATTTAAATCTTCCAATGGATGAATTTGATTGCTATGTTGAGCAGCCTGATGACGGTATATGTTTTGTTTTTACAGACGAAGCCATGTTCTTAGGTAAGGACAAACAAGTGTTGGGATCTGGCCCCTTGTATTTCTCTGGAATATTTCTTTATGCTGAAGGTAAAGATAATTACTCGCAGTTTCGAGGAGTTATTCCATTTGGAATAAGTTTCACCGATAAACATGAAGAGTTGGTGTCCCTTATGGGAGTTCCGACATGGCAAAGAATGAGAAACGATGGCTCTGTTGCAGCAGATCGTTGGGACAACGTAGCTGCGAATCAAATACATATCTCTTATTCCGCGAATGATGGACAGGTAGTGCTGGTATCACTTCAGAAACCGAATTTTGCATAGCTCTGCATTTGATAAAAATTGACGACGTAATCGTACACATCTATGCAACATCGATCATTGAACAACATGCGCAAAACAAAAATATTATCCAAAGTCAGCACCGACAAAGAAAACAGCATCAAGCTGCAATTCCCATTTTTGCAGAACATTAAAGAAAATATTGATCACGGCAATATGGGGCGCGTTGGCATGCTACAGAAAGAAATCAAGATGAATAGGAATAAGGTGGTGAGGCTTTTGAGCCCTGTTTTACTAATGACGGTATTTGCTACTGCTCAGGCTCAGTCCGGCGGATGCGTAATGACATATTCTCCACGAATGGGGGTTGAAGCTTTAGATGAATGTGCAGCGACGGTTCTGGCAACTGATACGCAACAATTGACCGCGTTAGGGGATATATTTTTAAATCGCAGGTCTTCAAGATCAGATCTACAAAGAGCCATTTCTTACTACACATTAGCTGCTCAAGCAGGTGATGCAATAGCTCAGGTGAAACTGGGGCGAGTGCTTAAGGAAGAAAACGCATCTCCAGAAATATGGCTGCCTTGGATCGAGAAATCGGTGATGACTGGTAATCGTGACGCGCTTGAGATGTTAACCAGTCATGGCTGGCTCAACGTCAACAATGAGGATCCCAATGATAGAGCCAATAAACAATTCTATTTGCAGACAATAATCAGGCTCATGGCGCAAAGAAATTTTGACGACCAGAGCTATTGCGATCTTGCTATCCGCATAGGGTATATGCATTACCACGGAATCGGTACTACAGAGAATCCCCGGGAGACCATAGTATGGTACGAGCGAGCAGGAAAACGGGGAGCTTATAAGCCACGGTGGTCTGTCATTAAAATGTACCAAATCGGTGATGGCGTACCTAGTAATCCAAGAAAAGCAGAGCAGTTGCTGAAATTATTCCTCGAAGATCAAAAAAGCTTTTTTGTTGACCATCCTGCAGAATATGTAAACTGGTTGACTGCAGCCGCAAACATAGGAATTTCATCAGCGGCATTTCGCCTTGCAAATATATACGAAAAAGGAACTTATGGTGTAACTGCGAATAGTGCCACTGCCAAGCGCTGGAGGAGGCAGGGTCAGAAAATAGATGAATAATCACAATGCAAATTCCGTGCTGGCTTTGAGAGCGTTGCTCAAGTTTTGATAATTTGCATGCAATAGCCATGACATGATCTGATCATTTTCCGACTTTAAGACTGCGATTGTCAGATCAGTCCTGTAGATACGATTAGCTTTGCGTAATGGTAAGCATATTTACTCACTCAAGACTCCTGGTTGGACGCACAGTACAAGTTACGCGGGCATCAAGCTTGAGAGCGTTATGACTGTTTCAGCGGTTTACATGCGTACGATTACGTTTCACTAATCGGACCTACACGACCTGCATTTGATAGAAATTGACGACGTAATCGCACACACTTATGCAACCCCGATCATTGAACAACATGTGCAAAACAAAAATATTATCCAAAGTCAGCACCGACAAAGAAAACAGCATCAAGCTGCAATTCCCATTTTTGCAGAACATAAAAGAAAACATTGATCACGGCAATATGGGGCGCGTTGCCACCTCTGTGTTTGACCACTGGATCACTTGCGAGAGAGAGTATCCTTTATTGGATAACATAGACGCCGCTGAACAAGAAAACCGGAATAAGAAATTTCTGTCGCACTGGGCTGCCATATTTGATGCTACCGAGGTGTTCACGGTTCGTTACCGTGGTCAATGGCCGCAAAAAGAGAAACTGGTCATCAGGCAATATACCGACAAGACTGGATATCTGACGCAATGCAAGCAGAAAATGCTCAGCACGCCATTCCAGTTTCTCATCTTGCCTGAGTTTGATAGTCTCTACGTAGCATCGTGGGACGACACCCATGAGCTCTATTTTAACGACCGCCTGAGGGCTGAGCCAGTTCTACGTCTGGCAGAAAAATCTGGATTGCATGTCCTGGAATTCAATTAAAGCAGTCTTACCCTGCGTAGGTACGATTAGCATCGCGTAATCGTAAGCATGTTGACTCACGCATAATGTTTGAGAGACCTATAGTTGTTTCAACGTTTTGCATGCGTACGATTACGTTTCACTAATCGTACCTACAATGAGCTAATCATTGCAATGATTTTCTCAAATCACTTACTCCCTATTCAAAGTGTCAAAACCAGCACGGAGTTGCCCTTGGGGGACCTGGCCAAATCTGTCACATCACGCGATGTTTCACTTTGATGGCCGGTACGTATAAGAGAATGCCAAAATAAGAAAACCAAAAATCGTCATGACGAGCCCCATTTTCACGTCTCTTTTTTCCCATGGCCATCTGTTCTTTGTATAGTCATTCGCTAAATAAATGATCCTCATACTTCGTCCACCATGCAGGGTTTGCGAGGTAGCCTGATCAATGCTTTTCGTCACAGTATACTTTTCGCCTCGTTCTGTGATGAGTGTCAGGCGGACGTTGTTTTGATTGCTGGCTGGCCCAGAAATTTTCTCCAGTGGTTCAACCTGAGCATTTCTTCCGAGGAGTTCGAAGTCGCGATTTTCGAGATAACCTCCAACTCCCTCATATAAGCCCAGTGCAGAAAAACAGAAACCCAAAAGACGAATTCTTCCAGCGAGTGACATGATTACTATATCCTTTTAAATATTTTTTAAGTCACCATCCACTGAGCCAGCGGTGGTGAGGTGAGCTCTATTCTTTGACTTGCAAGAGCCGATTGTCAGCTTGATGCCACTGGTGCAGCAGGTGGTAATGCTGCCATGAGCTTTTGCATTTTTTCCAGATAGGCACTGGCTTCTGCTGCCACGTCTGCATCCGGGTAGCGTTGCAAGATCACCTTCACGATGGAAATTGCCTGCGCATATTTGCGGAAATGGTCGCCAGACAGGCGGGCAGCCAGCATGTATATGGCAGGGATGTCATCATGCTTGGGGTTCTTTTTGTCAAAACCCTGTATCAGATTCATCGCGCCCTTGAAATCATTGGTCGCAAAAGCACTGCTGGCAACTTGCAGGATATCGTCCGGCTGCACTTCAAAAGCCGGGTCGCGGTTTTTGAGTTCACCTAGCATATGCATGGCTTTTTCATGATAGCCAGCTTTACCCAGCGCCAGCATATAGCGCCGTGCCTGTTCGCAGATGCGTTTTTCATCGCCTTTGCGCAATAGCAGCTGATACAGCTTTTCATTCAGGGTCAGGTTGCCGCGCTCATAGCGCATTTCATCTTCCAGTATGCGCAAGGCAGCATCGAGTTCACCCCGCATCAGGAGTGCGTCGATACGCTGGATGAACGGATCAGAAGATGCAGGTGCCGGATTGTCCTTCGCCTTGGACTGCTCCCTGTGCGTATCAAAATCCACTGCCACCGGCAAACCGAGTTGCTGATGGTATTGATACAGCACATAGCCCATCATCGAATAGGTTGCCAGGATCAGGTAAAAATTCAAAAATGTCATCAGCGGCACGCTCACGAAGGGTGACCAGGTTGCCGGTATCAGATGACGCAAGCCCTCTATGCTCAACAAAACTGCACCAAAGATTGCCCACACCACGAAATAGGATGCACCCATGCCACGTATGAAGAACAGCGCCGTTGCAGGGTTGAGTGCACGCCAGGCATTGTCTTCAATCGCCAGCACCATCACTGCAGCGGGTATGGGCAGGGCAAAAAGAATGGCAAGCACATAGAACCATTTGGCGAAATGCACATCCGGCGCCATGAATTTATCCATCCTGCTACGCGGCTGGTTGCTGCTTTCTTCTACACTATTGTCTTGCGCGCCGTTTTGCGTACCATTGGTCAGCTCCGCCTCACGCATGGCAATGCGCCGGGCTGCTTCATCACTGCCATCGCTGCTAGCCTTGGGCGCAGCCATATCATACTGACTGAGGGCTTTCGGTTCATCCGGGTCGGCGCTGTCGTCATCCTCATCTGTTGGCACAGGCCTGCGGGCAGGGGAGGCCTCATTGCCCGCTATTGCCGCCAGCGATGCCGCCGCAGGCATTTGCACACTTGTGGCACTGGTTTGGGATTTGGATGAGATCGCAGGCGCATTCGCATCCGGCTTCATGGCATATGTGCCAACCACGACCATCAAGAGAAAATACAGCAGGAACACCAGGTTCTGCTTATAGGGGCGTTTATCTTTATTACCCCAGACAGTAATGTCATCCCATTTTGGGTTCAGTTGCCCCATCGATGCCATTTCCATGACCGCATACGCATAACGCAAAAAGAACAGCATCAGCAAGCCGCGAAACATGCCAAAGGCAAACACCGTCACGACACTCAGGGCTGACAGGCCCGCAATCATGATCAGCGGCGCAGGCTTGAAAGGAAACAGCAAAAAAGCAGGCAGGCGCTGCAAAAATGGCGTGATATCGTCTTGGTAAATCTTGATCTGGGGTTCTGCGGACATGGTTTGAATTGTTTTTATGCACTGTAAAAGCGCAATATAGGGGGCGGGCAACCCGGCAATATAAACGTAGTCAGGCTTGTATGCAAGGCTGTTGCTGGAGGGAATGATTTTGCGGGGAAATATTAGTTGCTTCGTACAAATTTATAGCTATGCGCAATCGCATATATATTAGTTGCTACTTAGCGATTGAAGATATGTGTCGTGCCGTTGGTGATATGAGGTTGATGACGGCAGGAAGTATGGGATGGAAGTCTTTGAAGTGACTGTTGTATTTTGATATATATCGTGCGTGCGATTATGTAAAGTTACCGGTTCTGCTTTCTTGTGATGCAGTACCGCGTTTTCTATCCATAGTACGTAAGACTCTTTGGTGTCGGTCAGTACAAGATTGAATTTGAAATCCTTGCCTTCGGCATCGGGGCCATTCAGGCCGGCGGCAATGGCTTCTAGGAAGCTCTCTATCGGGGTTGCAGCGGGTGCGGGGTCAGGTTTAACTTTCCAACATTGTCAAGCTTGCGGGCAATCAGGTGATTGCTAATTGCCCTACCTGGGCGACAGCTATTTTAAAGCCGGCATGACTTTAAATACACGTACTGCATGCACTAGCGCTTGTGCTTGTTCTTCCATATCTTTTGCACCGGCCGCAGCCTGTTCAACCAAGGCAGCATTCTGTTGAGTCATCTCATCCATTTGTGCAACTGCCTGATTGATTTGTGCTATTCCCGAGCTTTGTTCACGGCTGCTATCACTGATTTCTGCAATGATGGTGGCTACCCGGTCAACCGCATCAACGACTTCAGTCATTGTCCTGCCAGTTTCAATCACCAGGCGATGACCTGCATCCACTTTTTCAACCGAATCATCAATCAAGATTTTGATTTCCTTGGCGGCGCTTGCCGAACGTTGTGCCAGATTACGCACCTCAGTAGCAACAACAGCAAAGCCACGCCCCTGTTCGCCAGCACGAGCTGCCTCAACGGCGGCATTTAACGCCAGGATATTGGTCTGAAAAGCGATACCGTCAATCACTGAAATGATATCGACAATCTTACGTGAACTGGTTTGTATTGAGTCCATGGTGTCGATCACCTGGGTCACCACCGCGCCACCCTTGGCGGCTACTTCTGAGGTAGCCACAACCAGGTTATTGGCGTTTTCGGCGCTTTCTGAGTTTTTCTGTACGGTTCCTGTCAGTTCATGCATTGATGCCGCAGTTTCCTCCAGTGAACTGGCTTGCGACTCTGTCCGGGCAGACAAGTCGGCATTGCCGTTGGCAATTTCTTTGGACGATTGCGCTATTGAAGCGGTATTGCTTCGAACTTGATGGACTACGTTAGTCAATCCGCGGCCTATCTCATTAATGGATTGCATCAATTGACCTATCTCATCAACGCGTGTCACGTTCAGCGAGACAGTCAAATCACCACTGGCCAAACGCATAGCAGCGGCATTCACCTCTTGCAGCGGATAGCTTAATCTACGGCGCATGGTGTAATACATGACAGCGCCCATTGCCAGCAGAACTGCAATGGCGAGTGCGCCAATCATACGCATAAAGCCTTTTGATTCACGCGTAAATTCGTCCGTATAGACGCCACCAGCAATCAGCCAGTTCCAGTTCTTATTGGTTTTGTAGGCCACCACTTTTTCACGGATTTCAGTCTCACCCAGTTCCTTGTTGATCCAGGGATAGTGAATGATGCCTTCCTTTTTCTCCAGCATTTCCTTGATGAATTCGTGTCCGTCTGCATCTTTTGATGCCAGTACGTTTTGTCCTTCTTTACTTGGATGTAGCATCAGCAAGCCATAGTCGCTGCCCTCTTTGGCATTGATAGCATAGTAATAGCCAGTATCCCCGATTTTCAAGGGGCGTATCTGATCCTTGATGCGCTTGGCGGCTTCTGTAAAATCGGAGCCAACAAACAAGATGCCGATCACATTGCCGTCAGCGGACTTGATGGGGTCATACTGCGTCACATATTGACGACCAAAGAGCACGGCATTGCCGACGTAACTCTTACCTTCCATGATGCTTTTATATGCGGCCCCATTTTTGTCCAGGCTAGTACCGATGGCAGGCTCACCATTTTCTTTTTTGAGAGAGGTGGAAATGCGAACAAAGTCATCTTTCTGCCTGACAAAGATAGTAGCAACTCCACCAGTCTGTGCTGTGAATTGATCAGGAGTTTTGAATTCCATATTTAAAACAGAACCGTTGCTTGTGAGGGACGCTGTAGCAGTGCCTTTGACATCAACAGTAACAGCTTCATTCACAGCAAAATCGCCTGTGAAATTACTCTTAAAGACTTTGGAGAAAACGTTAATCTGCGCTCTTTGGTCGCGGTCAAAGCTGTCTATCATTTCTGCAATGAGATTAGTCCGCGCTATTAAATCAGCGGATACCTGCTGTTCCACTTGCTTTGAAAGGTTGACGTCGATGAGCGTGATGAAAGTGATAAACATCAAAGACACAAGAAAAAAGATGGCCAGGGTCAGCTTTGCTCCAACACTCCAGCTTTGCATACTGCGAAATTGAAATTTCATTTTGTCCCTGTCTTTATAATCGCAAATTATTGTTGAGGCGTTTATTCTGAAGGTGCGGTCTCTACGAAACTTGCCTCTTACTTATACGCCTATTTTTCCTGCATTTAATGATTCTTTACGGCATATTGATATTGCACAAGAAAGCAACGATTTAATAAATTGCTAGCCGACAATGTGCACAACTTCAAAAGAATTGACTTTTTTGATTGGCACTATCACATCATCCCCCTCGGTGTCGTTACTGTAGTTGGCTTGGTCATTTCCTAAAATTGCGGAGCCTGCCAACTCAGATTCGATTTGCCGGAGATTGGATTGCAAATTCGTCGCTATGTGCCAAGCCATGATGCAATCGAAGACGAGGCAAAAAAATAGTTAACTAAAATTTGAGAAGCTTTGGCAGGACCTGGGCCAATGTGCAACAGCATTACCGCGAGAATTGGCGGTATAAGATTTAAATTGCAAGGCTGCGATTTGTTTGGAAGCGCTTGCAATTGAGAGACAACCGGATAAATGCGCTCTTCACGAACCCGATTATAAAACCGAATTGGTTTGCAGCAATGGATATTATCGGTAATTTGACATTTGTTTTAAGTATGGATGCATATTTAAGAATGTTAAAAATATGCAGGCCACAAGTACGGTGCAGCGCTGAAGCGTTTCTCTATTCTGGTTTGGCGATTTCCCCGCCCGCGTCTCTATTTCCAATTGCGTCGTAAATCCCTGTGCCCTTACGCAGTGCGTGGTTTTTACGATCATCGAGTCCGTATCCTTGATAGGCGCTTTTAAGCTGGGTACGCGTCGAGTTTACTTCGTCACGATCCCAAACGTTCCAGCCGCCTTGTCGATGAGACCAAAGAAGCGCACCAGATCTATCTTGCTCCCATCCACCTTCAAGTCGTCACTGAACAAGGTATCTTTGATGCCCGCCGTCCCGGCCATCATCTTGATGAAGATGGGCTTCGTCAGCGTCAGCGTGGCATTCGCATCTTTGACTGGTTCGGCTTTCTTGTGATGCAGTACCGCGTTTTCTATCCATAGTACGTAAGACTCCTTGGTGTCGGTCAGCACCAGGTTGAGCTTGTAGTCTTTGCCTTCAGCGTCTGGGCCATTCAGGCCGGCGGCCATGGCTTCGAGGAAGCGTTCTATCGGGGTTTGGCTGAGCATGTCTATCATGGCCGCGCGGTTCACGCCTTTGGCGGGTGGGCCGTTGCGTAGTTCATTGGCGGCGGTGAGGTAGCTGTTGCGCCAGGTGGATGCTTCTGCCGCATAGCCCATTTGCTCGTAGGTGCGTGCCAGTAATTCTTTGGCGTTTTTGTTGTTGCTGTCGGCAAAGACGACGTGGTTTAGCAGCTCGGCTGTCCAGCGGTATTCTCCCTTGTCAAAAGATGCTCGCGCAGCGGCGACGGCTTTATCTGCGCCGCCCAGCAACTCTACATAGTGTTTGGCAGATTCCTGCGGTGGCAGGCGGTTCAGGTTGGCGGGGTTGCCATCATACGCGCCTATGTAGAACTGATAGACGGCTTTGACATTGTGGCGCAGATCGCCGTAGTAGCCGCGTGCGCCGAAATAGTTTTCCAGTGATTTGGGCAGCTTGATTTTGTCGGCGATTTCGTAAGGCGTGTAACCGGCATTGATGAGGCGCACGGTCTGATCATGGGTGTATTTATAGACATCGCGCTGTTTGGTGATGAATTCTGCAATACGTGGCTTGCCCCAGATGGGCCAGTTGTGCTGGCCAAAATAAACATCGGCATCGGCACTTTGTGCGAGGGCCTGTTCAAGATAGGTACTCCAGCGCTGGGCGTCGCGTGCCTTGGCACCGCGCACGGGCAAGAGATTGTGCATGGTTTGGGCGAGTATCTCGGCACCGGCATAGGCTTTTTTATCGGGGATGCTGAAGGTCAGTTCTGATGGTGCTTCTGCACCTGGCACGTTATGGAAGACAAAGTTCACACCGTCCAGTGTCAGTTCCTGCGTTTCTTTGGTGATGAACTGGTTAGGTGCCAGCACGCCTATGCTGCCATAGGCGACGCCTTTGCCCAGGCCGGTATCGACCAGGCCCTTGGGTGAGCGCTCCAGGTCTTTGCCAAACTGGTAGCCAGAGCGCCTGGCCATGGCGGTGCCGACGAGGATGTTTTCGCTGGTTGCTTCTTCCATGAAGCCATCAGGCGCGATGACCGGGATGTTTTTGCTTTTGACTTCTTCTGGCGTGATGACGCCGAGTGCACCACCAAAATGGTCGGCATGGCTGTGGGTGAAGATGATGGCAGTCACGGATTTGTCGCCCAGGTGTTTGCGGGCAAAGGCAAGGGCGGCTCTGGCGCTTTCTTTTGATGTGAGTGGATCGACAATGATCCAACCTGTCTTGCCTTCTATGATGCTCATATTGGCGATATCAAAACTGCGCAACTGGTAAATGCCATCAGTGACTTTGAACAGACCGATTTGGGCATTGAGTTTGGCATGCCGCCACAGACTGGGATTGACAGTGGCAGGGGCTGCGCCGTCGATGAATTTCCAGGCATCGAAATCGATGAGCACTTCACCTGCGGGGCCGAGGATTTTACCTTCTGGTTTGGCGATCAGGCCGCGCTTGGCATCTTCAAAGTCTTGCTGATCATCCAGCGCCAGGCTTTGTGCCATGTCGGCATTGGCTTTGACGGTGGTGGCCGTGGCGTCGCCCATGGGGGCATTGCTGGCCTTTTGTCCGCAAGCACTGAGAGCGAGGCTGCTCGTGACGCTGACAAAGAGCAGGGCGGCGAGAGGATTTAACTTCAAATGATGCATGACAGTCTCCATTATTTATTTTATGGAAGAGCGTAGGGCAGCGAATTGTAGTTGTCCAATGCATTCTTAAGCTAAAATCAATGCGCTGCATGCATGAGCGTATTGAAATGATAATACTCAAGAACTGCGCACATTGCCGACTTTTTATGCTGTTTTCTTCAGGTAAGGGCTATGGGACATGATGGAACTTAAGCGACTCAAACATGTAGTTGCCCTGGCAGATGAAAAGAATTTTGCCCGCGCTGCAGAGCGTGTGCATCTGTCGCAGTCTGCCCTTAGTCGTAGCATACAGGCGGCAGAGGCTGAGTTGCAGGTGCAATTGTTTGACCGTGGCACGACCGAGGTGCTGCCTACTCCTGCTGGCAGCTTTTTTATAGACAGGGCGCGCAAGCTGCTGTTTGACAGCAATTGCCTGCAAAGGGATATAGAGCTATACCGCAACAAGCAGATAGGTGAGCTGGCGATAGGCGTGGGGCCATTTCCGGCGGCGACCTTGTTGCCCATGCTGATGCCAGAATTGCGGCAGAATTTTGCAGGTGTGAGCTTGCGGGTAGAAGTCAATAACTGGGAATACCTGGCCCAGCATCTGCGGGCTGAAGAGCTTGATTTTTTTGTGGCAGACACGCGTGACCTGCCGCCGGACCAGGATTTGGATATTGATTTGCTGGCGCGCCAGAGTGGTGGTTTTTTTGTGCGTGCCGGGCATCCGTTATTGAACAAGGCAGGGAGGCTGCCTGCGGATATTCTCGATTATGGTCTGGCATCAGTGCGTTTGCCGCAAGCGATACGCAAGGCGCTGGCGCAATTGCTGGGTTTGCCAGCGGGTGCCGCTTTGCCAATTGCGCTTGAGTGTGATGATGTACTGACGCTGAAGCGCGCGGCCCTGGAGTCTGACACCATACTGGCGGCCATCAATGCTGCGGTGGCAGATGAAATACAGCGTGGCTTGATGTTGCCGCTGGTGATAACGGGCATCCCGAATATGCATTCCGAGGTAGGCATAGTTTCACTGCGGGGCCGCAGTCATTCACCGGTGGCGCAGCATGTCATAGCACGCTTCAAGGAATTGGCTGAACTGCATGCACGGCAGTAGCAGTCGCAGGTCCAACATTTCACCGCTTATACAGCGATTAATCTATCAGTGTCTTTACCAAAGTGCGGCCATCGGGCATTTTGGCTTCTTGTCGCAACATGATCTGGCTTTGCTTGGCAAACCAGAATTTGGTGACTGTACCTGGCCTGTTGTAATCGGTGGTCACCAGCCAGCAATCGACATTGCCAGCTGGCCCGGGGATGCTTTCTTCACCTGCTACCTTGAAGCTGTAGTAGGCTGGGGCAGTAGGGCTGCCAGGGTGGTAGAAGTTGACCCTGGCTTCATAGCCTGCTGCCAGCGGCAGGGTCTGCAGGAATTCGATGTCGGTTTCAAAATTGTAGGTGGCTACGGCAGATGGCATGACAAAATCTTTTTGGCTATTGTTGGCGAGATCTTTCATGCCCGTGATCTCGTCGGCGCTGAAGGTGAAGCCTTCTACCAGGTGTTTGCCGTCCTTGTCGGTGATGCGTTCATGGCTGATAGGGGTAAAGCTGGGGAACTGTGCCCATGAATCGAGGAGCTTGGTAGTCGCTGTGCTGTTGGCTTGGGTGGCCTGTGTGGCCGCAGCTGCGCTGGGCGGTATGGCTGCGCCATCCCAGCGCTGGCGTATGCGTATGCGCTTTTCGCTATTTTGCTCTGTGATTTGTACTTCGCGCGACCAGATATCAAGAGGGACATTGCTGTCGCCACTCTTGAAATAGCGCAGGTAGTGATGTGTGCCTTCCTTTAACAGGGCGATGCGTGACAGGGTTTTGCCGGGGGACAGGGTCTCAGTGGTAGCCTGTGCATGGTTGAAGCTGGCAAATAGCAGGACCAGGGCAGGGAATACTATTGAACGCATTATTGTCTCGCGGTATGAGGATAGATAAGATTTGAAATTTGCAGTGCTGAATTCTGGATTCAGACTGATGCTTTACCACTAAGTTCCTGCATAGATACAGGTGCGGGTATTTAAAAGTGAAACCTGTTGTACATACCGGACAAGAAAGTCGCTAAAATCTTGCTCTGAACAAATTTACCGGAGCCAGCCTTGTCCCTGCATCACCGCCATCGCAGCCAACATAGCCACCACAGCCACCATAGTCAACACGACAGCAGCGTTCTTTCCAGTATTCCCGGCATACGCTATGGCTTTGGCAATGCCCGTGACTTTGTCCCCGCCAGTCTCAGCGGGTATTGGGATACTGTGCCCAACAAGCTGCAGGTACATGGCATACGCGTGGTGGAGGTGACAGAACAATCCCAGCAATGTGGCGATGCAGATGCTTTTTTCACGCGCCTGCCGGGCATACCAGTCACTGTGATTACTGCGGATTGCGTGCCGGTGTTAATGGCCAGGCGTGACGGCAAGATGATAGCAGTCGCACATGCAGGCTGGCGTGGCATCGTCGGTGGTGTGGTTCAAACCTTGTGGCAGGAGCTGGCCGCACAGGGCGAGCAGCCGCAAGACTGGGTGGCTGCCATCGGTGCGCATATAGGCCCATGCTGTTTTGAAGTCAGCGAAGAACTGGCGGCGGATTTTGTACGGCAATTCCCTGACCTGGATGCCACAGCCATCAACCCGCGTTACCGTCATGTAGATTTGAATGTACTTGCCAGGCGTGCCTTGCAGCAAATCGGTATCAGCGAGATAGACCATGACGTGCCTTGCACCATGTGCAGCAGGACAGCAGAAGGCAAGTATGTTTATCGCAGTTATCGCCGTGGTGACCGTAATTCTTTTCAACATTCAGGGCTGGTGATTTTGCCTTGATATGATTTCTAAACCTTGTCTTGTGCGTGCTGGCTCAGGTAGCCAAGAAAATTGCTGGCAATGGGGGACAGGCGTTTGCCTTGCAGGTGAACGATATACCAGTTCGACATGATGGGAAAATCCTTGACGTCCAGAACGCTCAGGTTTTGATCAGTCAAATGATCGCCCAGCGCATGGCGTGACAGAATGGTCAGCCCCATATCGGCAGCAACTGCTTGTTTGATCGCCTCGTTGCTGCCGAGTTCCAGTCTGACCACGGGTGCGACCTTATTCTCACTAAAGTAGTGTTCACACGCCAGCCTGGTGCCAGAGCCCCGCTCACGCAGGATAAAGCGTTCATTTAATAACTGGGCAAATTGCAGCCGTTTTTTTCCCGCCAGAGGATGCTGCAAGGGTGCAACCACGACCAGTGGATTTGGCAAGAATACTTGTTTGACGACGTCGATGTCCTTAGGGGGTGTGGACATGATGTAGATATCGTCCAAATTGTTTCTCAGGCGCTCAACGACGCCGTCACGGTTTTGCACTTCAAGTGCGATATCAATTTCTGGATATTCCCTGCAAAAATCGCCCAGCATGCGCGGGATAAAGTATTTCGCGGTGCTGACCACGGCCACGCGCAGGCTGCCCTCGGTCAAACCTTTCATGGCTGCGATTTGCTGTTCAAAGCTGCCCCATTCATGCGCCAGGCTGCGGGCGGTACTCGCCAATTCTTCGCCTGCCTTGGTCAGGTAGAGTTTTTTGCCTATCACTTCATACAGGGGCATGCCTATGGTGTCAGTCATTTCTTTCAGTTGCATGGACACCGTGGGTTGTGTCACGTGACAGACGCGTGCAACAGCACTAATGCTGCGCAGCTCTGCCAGGCGTATGAATATCTGCAATTGTCTAAAGGTGATGTTCATAGGTTTTTATCTATGATTGAAGTTTATAAAATTGATTTTACCTTATGATGGCCTGCGCTTACCATGCCTGCCAACGATATTCTTAAGGCAGATATGCAGAGCTTACTTGACCCCGCCATCCTCTTTTTTATCTTTGGCATCCTGGCTGGTTTGATGAAATCAAATCTGGAGATACCCTCGCAGATTGCTAAATTTCTGTCTTTGTATTTACTCATGGCCCTGGGGTTGAAGGGCGGTTTTGCGCTGGCGCATTCTGGCCTCAACTTGCAACTGGTAACCAGCCTGGGCTGCGCGGTTGCATTGGCGCTAATTGTTCCCGCATTGTCTTATCTGGCCTTGAAGCGAATTTTGCCAGCCCTTGATGCCGTTGCTGTGGCGGCGACTTACGGTTCAGTCAGCGCGGTCACGTTTATTACGGCGGTGCAGTACATGGATACCCATGGTTTGCATTATGGTGGCCACATGGCGGCTGCGATGGCACTGATGGAGTCGCCAGCGATACTGTTCGCCGTGATCGTGGCAAATACAGTGCGCAAGCGCCATGCGAATGCTGGTGAGCCCGGTGGTGTGCCTACACTGGGCAAGATACTGCACGAGTCTTTGACGGACGGTGCGCAGTTGCTGTTGTTGGGGGCCATGCTGGTGGGCATACTTTCCGGTGAAGCGGGCAAGGCATCGATGCAGCCATTTTCTGGCGACTTGTTCAAAGGGATGCTGGCGTTTTTTCTGCTTGATATGGGTTTAAAGGCTGCACGCAACCTGGGACAATTGCGTGGAAAGTCTCCCTTGCTGATTGCCTATTCCTTGCTGGCGCCGCTGGTCCACGCTGGAATTGCATTGGTTCTGGCTGCCTTGTTCAGCTTGCCTGCCGGGGACGCCGCGCTGTTGATGGTCCTTGCTGCCAGTGCCTCCTATATTGCAGTACCGGCGGTTTTGCGCTTTGCTATTCCTGAAGCTTCACCAGCACTGTATTTGGGCATGTCACTGGGTATGACCTTCCCATTCAATATCTTGCTCGGTATCCCTTTGTACATGACAATCGCTCATCGTGTATTGATTTGAAACTGCCTCACCTGATTTGCCTAAAAAGCATACAATCTTGCATGCCTGATTGGACTTGTTCAACTTTAGCGGACTCAGCATGAGCAAACATACCCTGAATATTAATGGCCAGTTGCAGGCCGTAGATGTCGCCCCCGATACCCCCTTATTATGGGCGCTGCGCGACAGCCTGAACCTGGTTGGCACCAAATATGGATGCGGTGTGGGGCAGTGCGGCGCCTGTACCGTGCATATCAATGGCTCACCCACTCGATCCTGCATGGTGCCGGTATCTTCGCTAGGTAAACAAAAAATCACCACCATAGAAGGCCTGGACGCCAAGGCCACGCACCCGCTGCAAGCCGCCTGGCAAGAGCTGGACGTGCCGCAATGCGGCTATTGCCAGGCTGGCCAGATCATGTCGGCTGCCGCCTTGCTCAAAGACAAGCCCCATCCTACTGATGCTGATATCGATGCTGCCATGGGCGGCAACCTGTGTCGCTGTGCGACCTATATACGCATACGGGCAGGCATACATAGAGCGGCTGAGCTCGCTGATGGCAATAGCGGCAAGAGTGGCAATATTGGCAAGAAGAAGGTGGCGAAATGAATAAACCTGCAAATATTTCTGTTGAGCCAAAAGTCAGCTCTACGGCACGCCGTGACTTTTTACGCATGTCAGCATTCACAGGCGGTGGCCTGGTACTGGCCTACCTTGGTGCTGGCGATAGTGCACTGGCGCAGATCAGCAAGCCTGCTGCATTGCCGTCATCAACTGACTTTGTGCCGCATGCCCTGATACGCATAGGCAGTGACGGCACCGTGACCCTGGTATCCAAACAGCCAGAGATAGGCCAGGGCATCAAGACTTCGCTGCCTATGGTGATAGCCGAAGAGCTGGAAGTGAACTGGAAGGATGTGCGCATCATCCAGGGTGATCTTAATCCTGCTTACGGTAGCCAGGGTGCCGGTGGTTCAACTTCCACACCAACCAATTACAATGAATTCCACAGGTTGGGTGCTACGGCACGCACCATGCTGGTCAGTGCTGCTGCACAGACCTGGAATGTGCCAGCGTCTGAATGTCATGCGGCTGACAGTGCCGTGTACCATGCGGCCAGCAATCGCAAACTGACGTATGCGGCATTGGCCGCTAAAGCTGCTACATTGCCTGTGCCAGATGCCAAGGATGTCAAACTCAAGGACCCGGCGCAATTCAAGCTACTGGGCACGCGCATAGGCGGGGTTGATAATGCGGCCATCGTCACCGGCAAACCGCTGTTTGGCATTGATGTGAAATTGCCCGGCATGCTATATGCAGTCTATGAAAAATGTCCGGTATTTGGTGGCAAGGTCGTCAGCGCCAATCTCGACCACATCAAGAAGCAGCCTGGCATCAAGGATGCCTTTGTCATTGAGGGTACGGACAATCTGCGTGGTCTCATGCCCGGCGTGGCGATAATTGCCGAAACCACCTGGGCAGCCTTCAGCGCCCGCAAGCTGCTGGAAGTGAAATGGGATGAAGGCAAGGGCGCGGCTGAGAGCTGGGCTGGCTTTGCCGAGCAAGCCAAAAAACTCTCTGGCCAGCCGGGCACTGTCACTTTGCGCAAGGATGGTGATGTTACTGCCGCCATGGGTAAAGCCACCAAGACGGTGGAAGCTGCCTATTCCTACGCCTTTATCTCGCATGCGAGCATGGAGCCACAAAATTGCACGGCTGCGTATAACGCAAAAGACAGCAGTCTTGAGATATGGGCGCCAACCCAGTTGCCTGAGTCTGGCCAGAATCTGGTGGCTGAAGTTCTGACCATGCCCAAGGAAAAAATCAAGCTGCACATTACCCGCAGCGGTGGTGGCTTTGGCCGCCGCCTGAGTTCTGATTTTATCGTCGAAGCTGCAGCGATTGCCAAACGCGTCAATGCACCCGTCAAACTGACCTGGTCACGCGAAGACGATATGCGGCATGATCATTTCCGTGCAGGTGGTTTTCACTTCTTGCGTGGTGCAGTGGATGACAAGGGCAAGCTCACTGCCTGGCATAACCACTTTGTGAGTTTTGGCAACAAGGTCATGCGGGACGGCAAGCCGCAATTTCAGGCGGGCAGCGGTGCCGGTTTGTCAGGAGATGAATTTCCTGGCCGCTGGCTCGACAATTGCCTGCTTGAACAGACGCTGATGGAATGCAATATCCCCATGGGCCCATGGCGGGCACCGGGCAGCAATGTGTTTGCCTGGGTCTTTCATAGTTTTATTGATGAGCTGGCGCATGCAGCAGGGCGTGACCCCGTGCAGTTCCGCCTCGACATCCTCGGTGATAAAGAAATCGTGCCAGGTACAGGCGAGCGAGGCCAGCCCTACCATGTGGGCCGCATGAAGCGTGTCTTGCAAGAAGTGGCAACCAGGGCAGACTGGGGTAAAAAGAAATTCCCGCGCGGCCAGGGTCAGGGCATTGCCTTCCATTTCAGCCACCGTGGTTATATTGCCGAGGTGGCCGAGGTGACCGTCAGCAAACAGGGTGAGCTCAAGGTTGACAGGGTGGTGGTGGTGACCGATATAGGTTCGCAGATAGTCAATCTCAGCGGTGCCGAGCATCAGGTATATGGCTCAGTGCTGGATGGTATCAGTACCCTGATGTATCCTGAACTCGATATTCAGCGCGGCCGTGTCGTGCAGGGTAATTTCAATGAATACCCGCTGCTGCGCATCAAGGATAGTTATACCAAGATTGAGGCGCATTTCCTGAAGACGGATTTTCCTGTGACGGGTCTGGGTGAGCCAGCCTTCCCGCCGCTGGCACCGGCGGTGTGTAATGCGATTTTTGCAGCGACGGGCAAGCGGGTCAGGCAGTTGCCGTTGACGCATACGGATTTGAGCTGGAGTTGACGCTGGCAAAAATTTTGATGTATTGATGCGCTGATGAATTGATGCACTGGCCGATTATTGTTTGCGGTTTTCGCAATACTCAGTGAACAAAGATAATGCGTCCTTGAATGACGCATTATCTTGTAGTGTCTGAACTTGTTTTTCAGTGTTTTTTTCAGAGGGTTTTAGGGATGTTGGCTTCTGGTTTGCCAGCGCGATCAAATGTTTTTCATCATATTGCCTGAGTAAAAACTCCCACTGCCTGACACTGCTGTTATCAGGCGCTTGTAATAAGCTGACCTTCGATACCGCATCCACACTGAACACCAGTTTGCGCGCATCTGCCGACAAGCCTTCACCAGTGGCTTTCAGATAAGCTTCTTTTAACACCCAGAATTCATAAAACTTCTGTCTCCTGGTTTTGTCGTCGGCCAGGTTGATTTCCGCAATTTCTTCCTTGCTGCAAACCACACCCATCAAATCATCCAGATTGACATCATGGTTAAATAATTCGACATCCACGCCCAACTCTGCGCCATATTGCAAGGCCACCACGACCAGTTGACCAGCGTGAGAAATGCTGATGGCAGGAACCACAATATTGTCATTGACGAAGCTGACGGATGGTTTGCCCGTAGCAGCAGTGATAATTGATATCTCTTCAGGCAGGACGCCAGTCATTTTTCCTGCTGCCAGTTTCACCAGTGCACGGCCACCCAGGTACCTGTCCCTGTCATCCTGTTGCAGATAGCGTTGGGCACGTATTTGTTCTGCGCTCGTTAGCAGGGTTTGCAAGCAGGCTCTGTAGATGCGCAGGTGATCGAGTCTGGCTATCCATATTTCTGCTGCCGGATTTGGGTACATATTCTTTGTGTGGGTAGTCATGGACAGGTTATATTCACTGGTGCCGCATTATATTCAGAACGCCGATAAAGGAATAGTATATTGAAAATCATCGCCTACCCATTCGCCGGTGGCAGCAGCTATAGCTATGCAAAACTGTCGCGTGAACATGCACATGAGTGGCTGGTGCTTGACCCACCGGGACATGGCAGTAATATGCGCCAGCCATTGATGCACAGCATACCCGAGATGGTAGCGGCCCTGCTCGAACCTACTTTGCGTGCAAGCGCTGGCAAACCTTATGTTCTGTTTGGACACAGTATGGGGGCCTATATCGCGCTGGCCATGCTGGACAGGCTGGTGGAACTGGGTGCCCGCCTGCCACAAAGACTGGTGTTGTCAGGCGTCGCCGCACCACATTGCCGCGCTTCAGAACATCATGCAGAACTGCCGCACAAGGAATTTTTGGAATGGGTGGCAAACATGGGCGGCATCTCGGCAGAAGTGCTGTCAGAGCCGCAATTGATGGAATTATTTGAGCCTATCCTGCGCGCAGACATAGGCGCAGCAGAGGCCTATGTTGATGGCAGCCAGCGACAGCATGATGTACCTGTGCGAGTGCTGCTGGGGCAAGATGACCGAATAGCGCTGGCCGATGGTCTGGCCTGGGCGGAATGTTTTGTGAATACGCCTGAAGTACATAGCTTTGCAGGCGGACATTTCTTCCTGTTTGATGAAGTCAAAAAAGTGCAAAGCCTGATCGCCTGAATGAAAAAAGCGTGGCCCTGGCAGGACCACGCTTGATTATCGATACAAACCAGTTTTAGACCGGTTTTAGAAGCGATACAGCACAGACGCCTCAATCGCACGACCAAAGATAGGGCGGGCAAAGACCACGCTGCTGCCACTGCCTATGACGCGGGAATTACCTTCCGTCAGACCGAGCTGATTGCTCAGGTTGGTGCCAGCCAGACGGAATTCCAGGTTGTCACCCAGACCCACCAGGATGCCTGCATCCAGCGTGTAATACTTGGGCAGGGATTGCTGGTTTTCTGCATCGGCAAAGCGTGCATCGACATGGGTATAGGTGCCATACAGTTTGATATCACCATTGTCGAGCGGGATACGGTAGCTTGGTGACAGGCGGAATTGCAACTTAGGCTGACGCTTCACTTCATTGCCAGTATTGGCGCCATAGTTTTCATACTTCGATTTCTGATAGGCACCGCTCAGGGAAATCTGGAAATTCTTGATCGGGCGTGCAGCCACTTCAAATTCCAGGCCTGAGCCGCTGGAGCCACCTATCGCATTCACATTGCGGCCATCTGCCAAGAATTGCTGGAAGGGCAGGCCAGTGAAGGTATTGTGGAAGAAGGTCAGGTAGGCGCTGAAATATTCCGACACGCTCTTCAAGCCTATCTCATATTGCTTTACCTTGGTCACAGGTGCATTCACGCCATTGTCGCGTATGGTGTCGAACTGTGGCAGGGCAAAGCCAGAATTCAGGCGTGCAAATACACTGAAATTTTCTGACACCTTGTAATTGCCACCGAGTGTATAAGACACTTCATTGTCAGAACGATCGACCGGAGTATTGCTGCCGCTCAGCACTGATGCGCTGTTGTTATACAGGGTCAGCGGGTTATTATCCAGATCCACTGATTTTGGATTCGAGATAACACCATTCAAACGGCGGTTCTCGGTACGTACACCAGCATCAACGCGGATGCGGTCATTGATCTTCCATTCATCTGCCAGGTAAAACGCCGTGTTCTGTGCCGAGAAATTTTCATTCAAGGTGTAGAAAGATGCGCCATCATGTCCATTGCCGCTGACTATCACGCCATTATTCAACTGTACATTGATAGGGCGGGCATTTGGTGTTGCTGTCATCAGCACGCTATTACCCAGATACCACATGTCCTTGGATGAATAGTCAGCGTAGTACAGACCGGCGGTAAATGTATGGTCTTTGACGATCTCTTTGCTGATGCGCAGTTCATCCGTAAAAGAACTCAGTTTCTTTTCTACTGACCAGATACCGGCAGACATTACTTGCTGGTCACCCGCCACTGCTGCACCGCCATTCAGATAATTTGCCGTACCCGACACAGCCTGCTTGCCACCTGCTGCAGCTACTACGTTGGCCTGGCCATTGGCAGACTGGATAGCGCTATTGATATAGCTGGACATGCTCACCGGGCTGTTGCCGGTGAAGATTGCCAGGGTAGGTGCGTCACCAGAAAAATGATTGAGCTTGTTGCTGATATTCCAGCCATTGATGGTTTGCGAAAAATCCACGCCAAACAGATTGGCCTGCAGGCCGCGGCCATTTGCCAGGTCTTTATTGATGACCTGGCCAGAGCCGACTTCCAGCGCGACATTGCGCAATTCATTGCTGTACAGGGAGCCTGTCAAAGGATCAAAGCCAGGGAAAGCCGTTGGCTTGCCACCCGCAGAGCTGGCAGAGATCAGCGGCACCCCAGTATAGAAAGTATTTTTGTCATTGACGGTACGCGCATAAAAAGTCAGCTCGCCCTGGTCCAGCTTTCTGGTGACGCTGGCAGTGATTTGCCCGCCATCGTCTGCCGGGTATTGCCCGTCACGCACGCCTTGTGCTACGCGGTAAAATCCGCCTATGGTGCCATACCAGCCATCAGCAATCTTGCCGCCATAATAGCCGTCGATGCGGCGCAGATTGCCCGTGCCCACAGTCGCACGCAAACTGCCTTCTGCCACATCGCGGCCTTTCTTGAGCAGGAAGTTCATCGTCGCGCCAGGCTGGCCATTCGAGAAGATAGGGCTGGGGCCACCGCGCAAGACTTCTACCCGCTCAACCGTGTCATCAATACGGAACAAGGATGAACCTTCCAGGAAAGACAGGGTAGGCGGCGGGAACAAAGGCGAGCCATTCATTTGTATGGTCACAAACGGCGCATCACCGTCGATAGGGAAACCACGTACGCCTATATTGGCACCGGCATTACCGCCGCTGGATTCGGCATAAATGCCGGGTACGATTTTCAGCAGATCAGCAGTGCTGCTGGGAGCTGCCTGTTTCAGTTGTTCTTCATTCGCAGTCGTGATGGAATAAGACGCATCGATCTTGCGCTGGCCACCGTTGCGGGCATTACCTGTCACGACGATTTGCTGGACTTCATCTGCCTTGGCTGGCGCTGCAGTATTGGCAGCAGCGGCAGTGGTGTTGGTATCTGGATTGCTGGCGACCTGGGCTTGGGCCTGGCTCAATAATGTCATCATGGCGATAGTAATCGCCGACAAGCGGAAGGGCTTGTTGCAGTTCATGTTGTGCTCCTGAATATTATTAAAGTTTGTCGTCCCTAACATCCGTTCAAGGGCAATACGTTCATTTTCCATGATACGCATTGTTGCCTCTTGCCACTTCCTAAATGAGCCTGGCCTGGTTTTTTATGCGGCCTGTTTCCCTGGTACTCAAGTGACGAGATGTAAAAACAAGCTCATTGAAACAATAAATGTTATCGATGTCAATTGAAATGTTATCGATGTCATTTATTCGACACAGATAAATTTATTGGTTAAAAATACAAAAATTTCCAATGGGAAATGAAACGCTGACTAACTTGCCAGTACAGATGCTGGCATGAGCACCGCAAAATTTCTGACGTGTTTTTACCTGATTTGCCCCTGTGTTGTGCGGCAGCGATAGAGGAGAAGGGGGTGTTCACTTTGCGCAGCGTCGAAGGGGGATATAGGGGGATATATCGCAGCCAAACAAGCTCTGTCATAATGCGCGGGAAATAATCAGTTTCAGAGGGGCAAAGTCAGACATAGTGCTGAGCTTGCCCGAAGCTGAAATCACTGCACCCGAAATTTCTACATCTGGCAATTGTTCATAAGGTCTTTGCATGTCGGCAAAAAAACGCAGCACACCTCATCCCGAATCCGGGGTAACGATGGAACACCTGGCAGCCATTGCCGGGGTTTCGACCATTACGGTGTCGCGTGCCTTGCGTAACAGCCCGCTGGTGACGGTAGAGACGCGTGAAAAAATCCGCAAGATTGCAGAAGAGCAGGGCTACCGCTTCAACGTCAGTGCCCGCAATTTGCGCCTGGGCCGCAGCCATTCTGTGGCCGTGGTGGTGGAGATGACGCCTGCCAATGACAGGCCCATGTCTGACCCTTATCCGCTGGAATTATTGGGCGGCATCACGCAGGAGTTGACCACGGCAGGGTATAGCGTGGTGCTGACTTCCATGCAACTCATCGACACGCCACCTGTACAAGGCGCTGATGGCATGATCTTGTTGGGCCAGGGCTCCCATGGGGAGGCTGTGCATCGCTTGCAACGTTCCGGCCTGCCGCTGGTCATCTGGGGCGCACCGGATGCAAACCAACCTGGCATCGTCGTTGGTAGTGATAACCGCAAGGGCGGTGCCAGCGTGGCTGAGCGTTTTATCCAGCAAGGGCGGCGCAAACTCTTGTTCATCGGTGATATTGACCACGCCGAAGTGCAGGAACGTTGCGCTGGTTTTATGGAAGCCCTGGGTGAACAGCAGCATGCCGTCACCATTCTGCGCCCCAAGGCGTTTACCTTTGAAGCCGGGTTTGACTGCATGTCTGCCTACCTGGATAAAAAGGACAAAACCTTCGATGCCGTCTTCGCCGCCAGCGACTTGCTAGCCATGGGCGCGATACGTGCAATTACCGAAGCAGATATGAGCGTGCCCGGCCAGGTATCTATCATCGGCTATGACGATACCCCAGGTGCTGCCAGCTTCATCCCGGCACTGACCAGCGTACACCAATACCTGCGCGACGGTGGCATTCTGCTCGCCAAGAAAATCCTTGGTCTCATCAACGAAGAGCCGGTCGAGTCCGAGGTCTTGCAGACCATGCTGGTGGTCAGGCAGACTTGAATGTGATGGCGTTTAGCCGCATCGCGGCTGTTAGCCCTTAACTATCATTGATCTGCCTGGCTGTTTTAGATAAGATAGTGGCAGCGCTGCTATCTGGTGCCATTCAATAAGCAGCCTCCATTACAGCCAGCATTTTCCTGTTTCCCCAAGAATAGCCAGCCATTTTTTCTCAGTCTGGATATTCACGATGTTTACCTGCAAATCCCAGTTTCACATGATCTCAAATAGTCGCTATTTCGGGACTGTTTATGTTGCCTAAGTCGGCACGCACGGTATTGCGGCGTTTGCATTTGTGGCTGGCGCTCACGTTTGGCAGTGTATTCGTGCTATTGGGGCTCACGGGCAGCATCATCTGCTGGATGCATGAGCTTGATCACGCACTCAATCCAGCCCTGTTCAGCACTGGACGGCAAACTTACACTGCTGAACCCATCGAGCCAGAAATGGTACAGGCTGCGCTGGATATACTGACAGCCAATCCCGCTTATGGCAAGCCCAGGCAATTGATGCTGCCTGCCACTACGGCAGATGTCATTACTGCCTGGTATCCTGCCAGAGCAGCTACCGGCAAGTCTGCGTTTAGCCAGGACTGGTCACGCCAGGTCATGCTTGATCCGCTCACGCTGGAAGTGAAAGGTGAACGCAACTGGGGGCAATACGGCATCTCAGTAAGCTTGCTGATACCAAGCCTGTATCACTTGCACCGTTATGTTTTACTGGGTGATACCGGTAAGACCGTGATCGCAGTCAGCGGCATCATGCTCGTGCTGATGTCGCTCATTGGCCTGTTTTTATGGCTGCCCAGGCCCAACTGGAAAACCTTGCGACAGACTCTGACAATCAATCTGGCGGCAACCCCGGCGGCCATCAATTTTCGCCTGCACCGCGTGCTGGGATTTTTTGCCTTGCCTGTGCTCCTGCTGCTGGGATTTTCTGGTGCCTATTTCAATCAGCCACAATGGATATTGCCCGTCATAGGCAAAGTAATGCCGGTGACACAGGCACGCAAGCCGGGAGATGCACATGTGCTTCCCGGTCAGCACATCACTGCTGTACAAGCCATGCTGATAGCACAAGGCGTATTCCCGCATGCCAGAATTTCGCGCCTGGGTTTGCCATCGGCTTCTGCTGCCGTGTATGAAATCCGTCTGCGCCAGCCCCAGGAAATGCATAGCGGCGATGGCGCCAGCAGGGTCAGTGTAGATGCCGGCACTGGACGTATCATCCGGGTTGCCGACCCGCTACAGGGACAGGCTGGCGACCGTTTCCTGGCCTGGTTGTTTCCCCTGCATAGCGGCATCGCCTTTGGCATGCCAGGCCGGATATTCATTTCATGCTTTGGTCTGGTTCCACTGGTTTTGATGCTGACAGGCTGGCGCATGTGGCGCAAGCGCAAGAACAAATAAAAAAAACCGGATGCGCGATGCACCCGGCTCGCCTTGCCAGGGAGGGGCATTCAAGACCCTGTGTCTAGTGGACTGTCACAGTGGAAATCGGAGTGCCTGTCATGTGCGCGACGATCATGGCTGCGTTGCAAATACTCGCGATAGCCCCGCTATCGCTGTGTTTTGCGTCTTGCCCTGATGCGCCGGGCACATGTCCTTCACTCTCGATTTCACTGTTACAGTCCACTAGAAGCGTGTATTCAACACCAGATAGGCATTGAACGGTGCGCCAGGCTGTATCTGCACATTATTGTTGGCTGACTCCATATAGCGGGTATTGCCGAGGTTATTGAGTTTCAGGGTAATGTCATAACGGGCTTGCATATAAGTCAGTGCCAGATCGACCCGGGCGTAACCCGGCAGACGTACCGTATTGTCAGTCAGGGCATACTGCTCGCTATGGGCAATGATGCCTGCACCGGCACTCCAGTTCTTGCTGAAACTTTGCTTTAACCACAGACTGGCATTGTGCGTCGGTGTCATTTCTGCGCGATTGCCTATGCGTATATCATTCGATGCGACGATTTTTGCATCGTTATAGGTATAGCTCGCATTGACCTGGGTAGCGCTGAACAGTTGTCCCTGCAGTTCAAGCTCCAGCCCCTGGTTGCGCTGACGGCCAATTTGCAACTGACGCAAACCTGTCAGGTCAGTTGGATCAGCAGTCAATTGATTGCTTTGCTCCACCCTGAACAAGGCGATGCTGGTGTACAGGCGTTTATCCAGCCACTCTTGCTTCAAGCCGATTTCCTGCAGGTCAGTCTTCAGGGGCTTGACCTGGCTCAGCGGATTGCTACCGGTGTACAGTAAATCACCACCGGCAGGCTGATGTGAGCGACTGATCGTGGCATAGGCAGACTGTTGCGGCGTGATTTTATACACCAGCCCCATACGTGGTGAGAACAGATTATCGGTACGTTCACTGACGGCATTGTTGAGCAGCCTGTTGGTTTGCTTTTGCTTGAACTGGTCAAAGCGGCCACCGAGCAGTATGTCCCATTCATTCGTCAAGGCAATCTGATCCTGCAGGTACAGGGCAGTGGTGTCGGCATTGAAGCGGCTGTCTATGGCCACAGGCAAAGCCCTGAAGTCAGGAGCGGCCAGCAATTGCTGGGGGCGGTATAAATCCACAGGGTAAGCCGTGCCGGTTTGCCTGACCAGGGAATCGCGCTTTTGCTGGGATAATTCCAGGCCAGCCAGCAACAGATGGTTGCCGATCGCGTAAGTCAGTTCAGTCTGGTTGACCAGATTTTTTTGCTGTATGGGGAAATAGGTAATCTGGCGCGATACGGTGTTGTCTGCATTCACGCGCCGGTTGCGGGCGTTCACGCCATCAAGATCAGTCTGGCTGTATTGCAGGTTGTTGACCAGACTAAGTTGCTGATTGAACTTGTGTTCCAACCTTGCTTTAAACAGATCACTATTGGTTTTGGTGAAGTCAAATTTTTCACCATAAAATGTGCTGGCATCAACCGCCACGGCACGTCCATTCACCGATGGTATGCCACGATCAGGCGTGTGGTCTTCGCGCTGTATTTCAGTCTGCAGCAGCAAGCTGGTTTGAGGGCTGATATTCCATGACAGCGATGGTGCCAGCAGCGTGCGCTTATGATCAACAATATTGCGGTAACTGTCACCCGCATCATAGGCTGCAATCAGGCGGGCATTGAGCTCATTACTCAGGGCACCACCTGCATCGACACTGAGCCTGCGCTGGCTGTTCGAACCCAGGGCCAGTGAAATTTCATTGTCTTGTTTGGCCTGAGGCTTTTTGGTAATGCGGTTGATCAGGCCCCCGGCTGCGCCACGGCCATACAAGGCGGCTGTCGCACCCTTGATGACTTCGATTTTGTCGGTGGTGGCAAGATCGCGGAAATACAGGCTGTCGTCACGCATGCCATCGAGCAGGGTTTCACGTGGGGAGTAAAAGCCACGTATATAAAATTCATCGCGGCGGCCTTCGCCTTGCCCGGCGATAATGCCGGGCGTATAGGCCAGTGCGTCCTTGCTGCTGTTGGCTGCACGGTCGCGCAAGTCTTCATTATTGACGACAGATATCGACTGTGGGGTTTCCAGCAAAATGCCATTGGTTTTGCTGGCACCGCTTACCCGGGTAGCTGCTGGCCTGGACTGAGCCTTGACTTCAATTAAAGGCAAGTCATTTTGTGTCGTGCTTTGCGCCATCACTGCATGGCTATAAGCCTGACCTAGCAAGGCCGGGAGTATCAGTGAAAAAGGTTTTACGTGCATAATTAATACATCATTTGGAGTTGAAAAAAAACGGATACAGAGCTGTGACCACGCCACGAATCGCTAAGCTTCATTGACTACGCCCAGTGGGTGATATAGCGGCAGATAGGCTGCCTTGCGGTCAGCCTGCTTTAAAAAACGGATCAGCAAATTACCCTTGACTGGCAAGGGCTCGCCGGACAGCAAGCCCTGTATGCGGCGTGCTGCTTCCGGGTTGGGGAAATTGGCGAGATAACTTTGCAGTATATTGCGCAGACAAGCCCACAATTCGAGGTAAAGTTCATGATTGCCATTCGCCAGCGTGGCGATGACTTCACAGATATTATTCACCAGCAGGCAATAGCCTATGCGTGTCCAGCCAGCTTCGTCGCTGCAACAGATTTCTTTGCGGGTATGTTCATCGAGTTGCATGGCCTTGATCAGTTCGTGGGCTCTGGGCGTCAGCCTGGTCAGCTCCAGATCACGGACGATAAAACGCACTGGAGTGCCATCTTCTGCAAGCCCGACGATGCTGTTTTGCATGTGTGGCTCAAAGGCGATGCCTTTTTCAAACAGCAGGTAAAACACAGGATAAATTGCCAGCTCGGCATAACGGCTGAACCACAGTCGCATGCCCTGGCGCAGGGACAGACTATGTCTGTGAGAAAACCGTTCTATCAATGCAGCGACCTGCAGACGACCCGCCTGGCCGTTGCCAAACAAGGCTGCGCATATCATGGGTGTGATGCCTTGCGCCAGATGGCTTGCCAGACCTTCACGCAAGACCAGTCCAAAGCCGTCTTCGATTTCCTTATGTTGCCGGTCACTCTGTTGCTGGTCTTCCGGGAAGGCTACACTCAGGTAAGCCTGTTCTTCCAGTGCATGAAAATGCGGGAACAGCGCCAGCATGTCTGCTTTCATGGGACGGTACAGACGGCTGGCGGTCAATGCTGCAGCCAGCTCGTGCCGGGCATTATTGCGTATGCAATTGGTGATGCGCAGGTTCAGCGACAGCTTCAAGAAAGCACTGCCATCTTCGGCCAGCATGGTACGGATGGATGCCGTGGGATAAAACTGCTTGCCACTACAACCCAGGTCGCGTAAATCGCCGGCGGCCATGGCAGCTTGAATGCGGGGCTGCTGCATGAGCCAGTCAGATTGCCAGGGGTGCAGGGGGACGATGATGTGTTCGCTATCGGCTTGCAGACCATGCTCAGTCAGTTGTTGAAGACGCGTGGACAAATCTTGCTCATCCAGGCTGTCGCTGATGATCCAGCTGCGCGGGATCTGGAAATAGCGTAATTGCAGCCTTGCGCCATGTTCTGGCGAATAGTTTTTTTCTTCTGTTCTTGTCCAGCCTGAACGGCTCTTGGGTGTAGGGTGAAAAGGGTGGCCCGTCAGCAAATGCTGTTCACTGCGTATGTATTGCTGTAAAGCTGAATCTGTGTGGAGAGAACGTAATTTGCCCTGTTGTGCCTCCAGCAAATGCTGCATGGTAGCGATGCTTTCCTCGATTTGTTGTAGCAGGTCGGTATTAAACGCAGTGCCTTCGCGCAGCGACAGGTCAGCTACGATGATCTGGGCAATCTCGCGCCAACTGGCTACTGACCAGGTCTGCTGATGGTCTTGCAGATAGATGTCGGTGATGTAATCATAATTACCGGTGACTGAGACATGTTGTACGCCCACGCAAAAACGGCTTTGCATGCGCGGTAACTGTATGTCCAGCACCTGGCCCTGATACTGGCGCAGTGCTGCAGGTGCCAGCCTGGTGTGGGAGATGGAACGGACGGCCAGTTTATGTTCCTGCATGGCGACCTCACGCGCATAACAATTCAGCAGCACGCGGGCATGTTGCAACTGGGCGTATTCGCTGGCTTCGACAGGGACAGCATTGTTAGCTGCCTGCCTCGCATGTGGCAAAGCACGCGGCAAAGACGGCAGATGGAGTAAGGGCAGAGTTTCAGGCGCATGGTTCCATGCGAACCGCGGTAAGCTAGCGTTCATCAGCGTTTACTTTCTATAAAAATGGAGAGGCCGGCCAACAGCGCACATGCCAACCAGATGGGAGCGGTATAACTCATTGAAGTAGCCAGACCGCTTGCGAGAATTCCTGCCATGACAGCGCCCCATTTATTGGCGCCTTCCAGTTTGCCAAAGTGCTGGCCAGCGCTGGCTTTTCTGGTGGTGGATGCTGCCAGGGCATTGATGGCCAGATAAGCGCCGGTCATCCCCACGCCCATGAGTATCCGGCCCGTGGCCAGTTGGGGCAGATTATTGGCCAGCACCTGCAATAACAATCCAGCGCAGGTCAGCGCGGAGAAACGCGCCAGTGCAGTCTGCGCATTAGAAAAATTGACATGGCGGCCGATAGGCCAGGCCAGCACCAGAAACAGTGCATGCGGCAAGCCAAACAGGGCACCGGCCCAGGCCGCAGACATATTCAGGCGTTGCGCCAGGTCAATGACAAAATACGGATAGGTCAGTACCGTACCTATGGTGAATAGCGCCTGGTAGCGGTACAGACTGCTGGCACTGAGTGTGCCAGCCTCGGCAGGTGCTGTGCCAGTGTTGTCTGCTACTGTATGCGCGGCAGGGAAACTGGTTTTTGCTGGCAACAGATAGAGTATCAACCCCGCCAGACCAGGGAATATCGCCAGGTAAAAAAAGATGTGCAGCAGATTTTGGCCGTCGCTGAACAGGCCTATGATGGCAGGCCCTGCGAACAGCGCGGTGCGGGCCGAGCCTTGCATGACACTCAGCAATGTAGCGAGGCGCTTGCCTGGCAGGAAAGAAGCCAGAAACGCATTTGATGCCGCAAAGGTGCCACCCAGCAAACCTTGCAAAGTCAGGCCAAAGGCAAATTCCCAGGGGGTGCGCGCCATGCCTGTGATGATGAAGCTCAGGCACAGGCCCCAGTGTGCACGTATCAGCGAAGCACGTATGCCTATACGGTCAGCCAGCTTGCCCCATAAGGGATTGGAGATCGCCGCCGCCAGGGTTGGCAGGGTAAAGTACCAGCCAGCCATGACCAGGGCCTGACTCGAAAAGTTCTGCTGCAGTATATGCGCATAAAATGGTGGCATGCACAGCGCAGCAAAGGCCGCACCAAAATGCCCCAGTACCGTGATGAAAATGGTTTGCCGCATCACGCGCCCTGCGACTGCATGAATTGATGCAGGGGGTTAGGGACAGTATGAAAAGCTTGCGCACTGGCGGCAGAAAGACGCCTGCTCGCCAGTTTTTCCATTTGCAGTTCTGGTGCAAACAAATTGAATTGCTGGAAACGTGCAGACAATTGCGGCACTTGCGCCTGATAATCAAGCACGGTTTGCGCAGCCAGTTGCCAGAAGCGGCTTTCCTCAAAGCCGTGATGCTTATCCAATCTGTGTGCCAGTTCAGACAGATGGATAAACAAGAGCACTTCAAGCAGATAATCCCTGGCTTCGTCTGTCGTGTCCATGGCAAAACCGTTGCTGGCATTGGCCACATTGCGGTGTGTCGGCGCCTGGCGCAAATGCTGTAATTGCGCTTCGTTGGTGGTTTGCCCGGCGATATAGTGCAGGCCACCGGGCAAGTCACGGATGGCAACACCGACAGGCAAGCCATCCCTGACGATGAGCAGGGTATTTTGTGCGTGCGCTTCCAGCAAGACACCATGCGCCAACATCAGATGAATAAACGGCGGCAGCATGGCTTGCAATAAAGCACTGACCCAGGCTTCAGTACCATGCTGTTGCAACCAGGGGGAGATACTTAGTTGCAGCTGATTCAGTTGCTGCTGATCATCGAGCGTAGTCAAGGCCGTGCAGGGGAATACCTGCTCGCCTTGCCTGAGTATGGATGTGGGCGACTGCCGCCAGATCGCGCCCAGCAAGCCATATCTGTCCTGGCGTGACGCCGCAGGTGCCAGGGTGATGCCCATGGGTTCTGCCAGAACTGCCAGCCTGCAGTGCTGTTGTAAAAAAAAATCTTCGCTACACACACTCTCCAGCCACTGCGATATCACCGGCGCATTATGTACATGATGGTCAGACAGGATGCGGTCTGCTGAACTGTTGGCGATGGCGAGCGGCAGCTTGAGGTTGTGATTGTTATGGCTGACAAGAGATGTCAGTGAACGTATTGATTGCTGTGCCAGCCAGACCGTTTCACCCGTACCAAGATAGAGCAGGCGGCCATCTGCCAGCCAGTCAGCGTACTGGATTTGCAGGCTCTGATACCAGTGCCAGGGATGGGCGGGCAGCAGATAATAATTGTCTGCATCCCTGCCTGAGAGCCTGATGGCTTGCTGCAAACGCAGCACTTCTGCTGCACCAATTTCCGTTTGCAAAAACTGTGTGTAGTCAACACCGGGCAAGCTATGGATATCAGCCAGTTGCTTGTCCAGCGCCAGCCAGACCAGGCCAAAGGCCTGCGCAAATTCTGGCCCATAACGCTGATGGTCGGCCAGGTTAAAACCTATGCGAGAACGATAGCAAGGATGGTACAGATGGCCGTCACCCAATTGTGCTTCTTGCCAGGCATACGGCAAGTCAAGTGCAGTACGGCCCTTTGCTGCCAGTGCCCTGGCTTGCAATGAGCAGGCCTGTTTGGCGGCGGTATGAATTAATTCATTAATGAAGCGTGGGCCATTCTGCGCCGCGTGTGACCTCAGCAAATTGCCTGCAACGATGGCAATATCAGTAGTGGTCGTCCCACTGCTGACTTCGCATACCGGGCCGTGCAAACGGCTGCGCCCAAAGCTATTTGCCGGATGTGCAGCTATCCGGTATTCAATCGGTTGGCCCTGCTCATTGATACCCCGTAAATACAAATCAGCCTTGCCATCAGCCTGTCGTTCCAGATGCCCATCCAGGGCTCCCTCAAACCAGAATGCATCGATGAACTGGCGTAGCGTGCGTTCGGCCGCTGCTGTATAAAATGACTTATTGCCAGTCGCCGGAATTTGATTACTGCTGTCCATATAGTTTTTCCAAAAAATGAGGGTGAGCAAATCCCTTGCGATTGCCGGGGCAATCACAGTTTGCTGCACGATGTGAAATGAAAAGCGCTTATGGGCTGACGGTTAGCCGGGGCTGTCGTAGTGCTGCGTCATGAGAGTATTTTTCTGGACAGAAGCGATGACGGACGAGTGCGGCAATGGATACGACGATGGAGACGAATATGAAGATGGAGACGAATGTGAAATAAGGATGGACATGATTTCCCCGCGAATATAACGCATGGTTTTTTCACTTGCCCACGTAGGGATGCTGGCGTACGTGTGTAGCTGGGGGCTGGCGCTTCAGAGGGTGTGAAATTGCTAAAGTGAAATCATTATAAATGAGAATCGTTATCATTTGTGGATTATTTAATAAATAACCTGGAAAGCTTAGGGGCAATTTGCTGAGAGCTGACCCGGTTTTGCCCGCCGTAAGAGAGGGCAGCTTGCTTTAAATGCCCCTATTTTGCGTCGATAAACTGATCACTGGATAAACCTGGCTCCATGCCGCCCAGGTCTCCAACTAGCTATTTTCAGGGCCGTTCTTAAACAATGCTTAAACGCTGGCTGACCTTGGTTCGAAAAATATAAATTTAGTTTGTTGACTTTTAAAACCGGTTTAAATAGAATTAATTTAGGTTTCAAACCGGTTTGAATAAATTTATTAATATCAAATCCACCAAAATGAATCGCAATATTCAAAATCAAGAACAAAAATGAAGGACGACACCGTGCACACAAGTGATGCCTTGCAACATCAATTTCCGCTGGAAGGCTGGGGGATTACTGAAAATCAGCTCGATGACGGGCATCACCTGCTCAGCGAAACCCTGTTCGCCCTGGGAAATGGCTACATAGGTTTGCGCGGCACGGCAGAAGAAGGCAATCAAAGAACAGCAGCAGACTCACTGAACGGCAGTTACCTCAATGGTTTTTATGAATCCGAAGCCATACAGTATCCAGAAAACGCTTATGGCCTGGCGCGCACCAATCAATTCATGCTGAATGTGCCCAACGCCAAATGCCTGACCTTGATGCTGGAAGATGAGACTTTCGATCTGCAGCAGGGCAGGGTAGATAGCTACCAGCGTCAACTGGATTTTCGCACCGGTTTGCTGACCCGCACCTTGCAATGGACATCTGCACGGGGACGCAGCATACGCCTGCATAGCCAGCGACTGGTCAGTTTTGACAACAAGCATGTGTATGCGATGTCGTATGAAGTCACGCCCCTGAATTTTTCTGGCGAGATCAAACTGGTTTCTGCCATTGATGCCGCAGTAAAAAATATTGCTGCTGGTGATGACCCGCGTGTAGGCTCTGCCATCAGCGGCCCGGTGCTGCACAAACTGGAGGTGGTGCAGGAGGATGATTTCTCTGCTTTCCTGCACCGCACCCACAATAGCGGTCTGAGCCTGGCAACTGCCATGCAAAATCATTTGCAAGCAGAGAGTGCCTACACCAGCAGCTTGCAGCAGTTTGATGACAAACTGGAACAGCAATTCACCATCCAGGCAGTACAAGGACAGGCAATAAAGCTGGATAAATTTTGCAGCTATTTTTCATCCCGCGATTATCCGGCAGCGTCTTTGCTCTCGCTCAGTCAACAAACATTGGGCAAGGTGTGTGAACAAGGTTTTGCACAACTGGCCGCCAGCCAGCAAGTATATCTGGCTGATTTCTGGGCGCAAGCCGATGTGCACATCAGCGGCGACGCTGCCTTACAGCAGGGCATACGCTTCAATATGTTCCACCTGTTGCAATCAGTAGGGCGTGACGGCAAGACCAATATTGCTGCCAAGGGCCTGACAGGCGAAGGCTATGAAGGGCATTATTTCTGGGATACAGAAATTTATATCTTCCCCTTCTTCCTCTACAACAAACCAGAGATTGCCAGAAAGCTGCTCGAATACCGCTATCAATACCTGCCACAAGCGAGAGAGCGTGCGCGTCAGATGTCGCATGCCAGCGGCGCACTTTACCCATGGCGCACTATCGATGGTGAAGAATGCTCAGCCTACTTCCCCGCAGGTACAGCGCAATACCATATCAATGCTGACATTGCCTATTCCATCAAGCTGTATATGGAAGCAACGGCAGACATGGATTTCTTGCTGACGCAAGGGGCAGAAATCGTACTTGAAACCGCCCGCCTGTGGATGGGCCTGGGCCATTACACCCGCTTGCCAGGTCACAACGAGGATTCGTTTTGCATCAATGAAGTGACCGGCCCAGATGAATACACGGCGCAAGTCAACAACAACTATTACACCAATGCGATGGCGCAAATGCATTTGCATTTTGCTGCTGATATCGTCAAGCAATTACAACTTGAACACATAGAAAAATTTGCTGGACTTGCAGCAAAAATTCATCTGCACGCGGATGAGGCAGACACATGGCAACATGCTGCTGATCACATGGCTTTGCCCTATAACAAAGAGCGGGGCATTCATGAGCAGGATGACAGCTTCCTCAACAAAAAGGTCTGGGACTTTGCCAATACACCCAAAGAAAATTATCCCCTGCTGTTGAATTACCATCCGCTTGTCATCTATCGCCATCAGGTTTGCAAACAGGCAGATGTGGTGCTGGCCTTGCTCTTGCTCAGTGACCAGTTCAGCCTTGATGACAAGCGCCGTGACTTTGATTTTTATGAAAAAGTCACGACCCATGATTCATCCCTGTCTACCTGTATCTTCAGCATCATAGCCGCAGAAGTCGGTTATCAGGACAAGGCTTACGACTACTTCATGCAAACTGCCAGGCTTGATCTGGACAATACCCATGGCAATACCCATTACGGCGTGCACACGGCAGCCATGGGCGGCACCTGGCTTGGCATTGCCTATGGCTTTGCAGGCATGCGCGTCAGCCAGGGGCAACTGAGTTTTGCTCCGGTCTTGCCCAGGCAATGGCAAGACTACCAGTTCCGCGTGCATTTCCACGGGCAATTGCTGGAAATCACCGTGAGCCAAACCCATGTCGAATACCGCCTTTTGCGCGGCACGGCATTGCAATTCCAGCACAAGAGACAAAGCCTGCAAGTCACAGAGCAACAAACGACATGCAAAGTCGCTTTGCAGACACAGGAGCTGAGCCATGCGTAAATACGATTACCGTGGTGTGATTTTTGATCTGGATGGCGTTCTTACGGATACTGCACATTATCACTATCTGGCCTGGAAAAAACTGGCTGAAAGTGTAGGTGCGAGTTTTGATGAAGCCTTCAATGAGCAATTAAAAGGTGTCGATAGAATGGGTTCGCTGAACCTGATCCTGGCGACATCTGGCAAGAATTTCAGCGATGCAGATAAACTGGCACTGGCAGATCAAAAAAACCTGCATTATCAAAGCCTGATTGCGCAGTTGAGCCCCGCTGATTTATTGCCTGGCGCGGCTGAGTCCTTGCAACAGATACGTGCAGCAGGTTTAAAAACAGCGTTGGCATCGGTCAGTAAAAATGCCCATGCAGTCATTGAGCGACTGGGCATTGCAGATCAGTTTGATGTCGTCGTCGATGCCGCAAAAATAAAGTACAGCAAGCCTGACCCTGAAATTTTCCTGACCGCGGCAGCAGGGCTGGGTTTGACTTCTGACGAGTGTTTTGGAATCGAAGATTCCATCGCAGGCATACGCGCCATCAAATCTGCGAGCATGTTTGCGCTAGGCATAGGCAGCCCGGCAGTATTGACGAAAGCCGACGTCGTCATCGCAGGCTTGCATCAATTCAGTTTGCAGGATTATCTGAAGTAAGAGCAGTAAAAGCAGTAAAAACAAAAAAATAAGCAGTAAATAAAAAATGTAATGCAAAAACAGGACTTACGCAAAATCGTTCCAGCAAGGCGTCAGCGACGAAGATAGTACTTTAGTACAAGGTCTTGATTTAAACCGGGAGCTGCAACGCAGCTAGGGCGGTTTTGCGTAAGTCCCGAAAAATAAAAAAGGCAGGAGACAACATGACCAATCAGGCTCAACAGCCAGCCAGCAGGCGGCGCATTATTCTTGCGCTATTCCTGCTGTATTTTGTATTCGCCATCCTGCTCAATAGCGTGGGCACGGTGATACTACAAGTCATCAAAACTTATGGCGTCAGCAAATCTGCTGCCAGTGTGCTGGAGGCTTTCAAGGATATTCCCATCAGCATAGTCTCTTTCTGCGTGGCGTCTTTTCTGCCACGTCTAGGCTATAAATATGCAATGCTGACTGGCATGGCGATAGTCACTATCAGTACAGCAGCCATGCCCTTGCTGCCCGGCTTTTTGATGACCAAGCTCCTGTTCCTCAGTGTGGGTGTGGCCTTTGCGCTTATCAAGGTATCCGTCTATGCAAGCATAGGCCTGATCAGTGCAGACCGCAAACAACATGCGAGCCTCATGAATACGCTGGAAGGCTTCTTCATGGTTGGCGTGCTCAGTGGTTACTGGATATTTGGTTATTTCATCGATGCCAACGATCCTGCCTCTCCAGTCTGGCTGCATGTGTATTGGCTGCTGGCAGCCTTGTGTGCCTTGACCTTCTTGCTGGTTGCCACAACCAGTTTCACAGAATTTGAAGCAAAGCTGACAGTCAGCGACAGCAGCCTGCTTACCGATTTTGCCGATATGCTTAAACTGATGGCGCGTCCCCTCGTCTGTGTTTATATAATCTCGGCTTTTTTATACGTGTTACTGGAGCAGGGCATAGGCACCTGGCTGCCGACCTTCAACAATGAAATCCTCAAGATGCCAGTGGATATGAGCGTGCAAGCTACCAGCATTTTTGCGGCCTGCCTGGCGATAGGCAGGCTGGGGGCGGGTGCTGTCATGCGCAAGCTGAACTGGTATCTGGTGTTGAACATCTGCCTGATCAGCATGGCAGCGCTGGTCTTGCTGACCTTGCCATTGACGCATAATATCGTCGCCAACCCTGATCTGCGCTGGAGCAATGCTCCGCTGGCGGCCTTCATCTTCCCATTGATAGGCTTGTTCATGGCACCGATTTATCCTGGCATTAATTCTGTCATGCTGAGCTCTCTGCCGACCAACCAGCATGCCGCCATGACGGGTTTGCTGGTCTTGTTTTCTGCTTTGGGTGGTACCAGTGGTTCGATGATCACTGGTTATGTGTTTGGTGCGATGAATGGGCAAACGGCGTTTTACTTATCCTTGCTGCCCTTGAGCGTCATCTTGCTGACCCTGTTTTTCTTCAAGCGAGCGATTGAGCGACTGGATTGATATGACCATGGATGAACTTAGCCACGCTGCACAAGTATATAATCCCAGCTTATTTCCAACTTAATCCATCTTTACCATTTGCCCTATGTCGATTACTTTAAAGGAGCTTGCCGCCAGCCTGGGTATGTCCAAGACCACGGTCAGCCGTGCCTTGAACGGCTACCCTGAAGTCGGTGAGCAGACGCGCAAAAAAGTATTGGCAGCAGCAGAGCAGCATGGCTATGAAGCCAACCCCATGGCGCGCAGCCTGGCCGTCGGCCGCACCAATGTGTTTGGCTTGATCTATCCTTTGCTGCCCTCTGACTTGGGCGACCCCATGTTCCTGGGCGTCGTCGGTGGCATGGCAGAGGCGCTGGAAGCGCGCAAGATGAACCTGATGATTGCGCCTGTTTCGCCCGGCAACGAATTACCCTCGTATGAGCAAATGGTGAAAGGTCGCCGTGTCGATGGTCTCATCGTCAGCCGCACCATGGTGCAAGACCCGCGCATCGCTTATTTGTCCCGGCAGGGCTTTCCTTTCATTGCCCATGGCCGTACCCAGACTGACAAACCCTATGCCTGGTTTGACTATGACAATGCAAACGGCATACGGCTGGCTGTGCAGCATTTGCTGGAGCTTGGCCACCAGCGCATCAGCCTCATCAGCGCGCCGCTGGAATTGAACTTTGCGCGCCAGCGACGCACCAGCTTTGTCGAAGCCATGAGCAGTGCTGGCCTCGATATTGATACCCGTTATTTAATACAGGATGCGCTCGACAGACGCAGCGGTTATCTGGCCGTGCAGACTTTGTTGTGTTGCACACCAAGACCCAGCGCCATCATCGTCGATAACCATCTGTCCGGCGTCGGTGCCATGCGTGCCCTGATGGACGCAGGCATTGCCATAGGCCGTGATATCTCCGTCATCGTCTGGGGCAATATGGAAGACACCCTGGTCGGCGACCAGGTCACCACCATAGACCAGCCTGATCCCCGCGCCGCAGGCGTCAAGATGAGTGAAATGCTGCTGGCTCTGATGAATGGCACCCCCGCAGCAGACTTGCAGGTATTGTGGCAACCGGTGCTGATCGCGGGATCAACCACCGGCCCACTTTAAATGCAGTGAAGACCATCACTGATTCTTCAAATACTCCAGCAAATCCAGTCTTTGTTCTTTCGTCAGCATAGGCAAGTCGCCTGCCCCTTTGGCTGGTTTGGTTCCATAGTCATGGCCTGTATTGCGGTTGCCATTGAGCCGGGTGTCAAAGACAAAACCTTCATAGGCTGTGCTCTTCATGCCGACTTTTTCTGCATCAAATTCGCGTGAGCCCACCATGAACTTCTCAGGTCTGCATTCTGCATCCTTTTGCTCGGCCTGACAGGCAGGTAACAGCAAATCATACAGGGTAGGCACTGAACCATTATGCAGATAAGGCCCGGTCGCCCAGATGCCATTCAGTGAGCGTCCCTTGTACGCCTGCAGGGAAGAATAGGGCGTCATCGTGGTATCAGGATTGTAATTGCCGTGCTTGTTTGAGTCCTTGATTTCATTGCTGAACAAAGCCTGGAAAATATTGTGCAGCCACTCAGACCAGCGGCGTATGAAGCCCTTGTCCGCATCTGGTGTCGTTACCACGCCCAGGGTTGCCTTGGTCAGCAGAGCAGCGATAGGGGCTTTTTTATCCAGCAAGACATCACCCACACCCGCACCCACATATTGATTGCGCAAGATGCCTGAATAACCCTCATATTTGATGCTGTTGTCGGCCATGGTCGGGTCGGTACCCACTTCTTCCAGCTTGGACATATGCGCCACCACGCGGCGTTGTGGTGAGCTGCGGTCTATCTCTGCATGGCAACTGACACAATAATTGGCAAACAGCTTTTCACCGCGCTTGATGCGGGTCTGGTCCAGCTTGCCCAGAATGTCTTGCGGCCATTTGGGTGACTGCAATTCAGTCAGCTGGTTTTCTATTCGGCGCAGGTTCTGGGTATTGATGGAGCTGTCATACTCAACCACTTTTTTGGTCCAGCCCTGACCAGTCAGCAATGAAGTGATGGAGAAGCGTTTGCCCTCATGCCAGTCCAGTGAACCAAATACACCTATCACTTCACCTGTATTGCGCCCCAGTGGGCCCAGGCCACCATTGCCACCCAGGCCATTCCACTGCACATAGTCATGCTGGGCGATGTCCCACAAGAAAGGGTAACTGACAGGTGCATCTGCCTTGATGAATAATTCTTGCCTGAGCTTGACGATATTCTTGGCCGAGGTCGCTACTCTTTCCACGATCTTGTCGCGGTCGGCAGAGCTGATGTCCGGCCCTATGCCTGCCATCGCCGTACGCACTTCATCTTCAGTCAAGACCTTGCCCAGCACTTCTTCTATCTGCTGGCGGTTCAGCAAATGCTCGAGCGTGCGGTTATAGATGCGGCCAAAGGCATCCAGTCGCGCATAGCCATAATCGACAGGACTATGGTTGATGATGTTATAGCTGGTCAGGCGCAGGGTATACGTCTTGATGTCAGCAATCACATCTGCTTCACTGTCGTACGCACCGAGGGCCATGACCGCCTTTACAAAACGTTTTTGTACATCCGGTTTGTCTCTGACGGCAATCATCGCCTCAGTCAGGCCTTTCAAAAAGCCTGCCATGTCAGCGCTGGCTGGCCCGCCGTCAATGCGCATGCCTGTACCCTTGTAATTGATTTGCCCGGTATGGCAAGCCGCACAGGTAAAGCCCATGTAATTCTTGCTCAGGTAATTGTCTTTGACAAAGCCCACGGGCAAGGCATCAGGGTTGCTGGAGGTTTTTTTCTGTGGCAGATAACGGTAGCGATTAATGTTCTCGTCACTGCGGAACAATTCTGGCTTGTCCGCCTGTTCCAGTACCAGGAAAAAATCATAAGGCAGCAAATTCGACCCCTGCGTCGTTGTATAAAACCACAGGCTCTGCTCAGGCTTCCAGTTCTGCTCCAGATACACAATCTTGCTTGCACTGTCTCCAAACACATCCTGCTTGACCGTCATCGCACCACGATCAGGATCACTGTCAGACACTTCCCATCTCTGCGACAAGGTGATGATCAGGGGCGGGATGATGAACAGCAAAATCAGCAGCAAGATGCCATGCCATATTTTGAATTTTATTTTCGGAAGTTTCATGATTTTTCCTGGCTGAATAAAGGCGGGGGTCTTATGGCTGTGCTTGAGTTTTTTTATATTCAAAATTGTTTTTTTTGCATGTCCATATTTTAAGTCTTTTTTACAGGCTTGCTGCACAAGTCGAAATGGTTGTGTATTTTTAACAACGCCATTAAGAGTGGCAAGGGTGTGCGCACTTGATGCATCTGGTTGTCGTAGCGAGATACAGTGCTTTTAAGAAAGGTTTATTGATTAGCTTAAATAAAAGGCCAATTATTTTCCGAATTTGCAATGAAAGTTGTCATAATGCGAACGATCTATTTTTATACTAATGAGTGATGCAAAATGAAACAAATTAAATCAGCTGGTTTGAGCGTAATAACGGCAATGCTGCTGGCAGCCTGCGGTGGCGGCGGATCAGGTGGCAGTACGCCTGCTACGGTGACACCTGTTGATACCAGCACCGGCCCTTTGAGCAAATATGCGGGCGTCTGGAACCAGGGTTGTCAGAACCATGAAATTGACACGACCACGATCACGGCGACCAGCGCTGGTTCCGCGCTGTCGATGTCACAAAAAATTGAATACTACGAAAACGCCAACTGTACAGGGGCTATCGTCGCAACTGGCACCTACACCTCGCCGGTTGTGGTGGCACAACATATCAGGACAGAAGCCAACGCCACCGTCAAAATGTTGACTGGTGAAACCGTCGCCTCTTCGGTCGATCTTGTCAATGCGACTGCGAACGGTGCAGTGATCAACTTCGTTGGCAGTGCCGCGTCATCTTCCGTGGTCAATGGCAAGACCACCTGGAAATTTGTTTTCAAGGACACGACAATTACCCAGACGATAGAAATCTCATCTGGCAGCGCTCAGGGCGGTTTCATGTTGCGTAATGGCGAACTGTTTTTTGTACAGGCGATTGGCAGCTCAACGACTGCCTTTGCAGTTGATAGCCGCTATGTGCGTGGCTAAGCTCAATAGAAGCGAAGTCCGGCATTGAAGACAATGAGCCACCGCGAGGTGGCTTATTGTTTTTTGTGTCCGAAATTTAAACGGACGGCCTATTGTTGAGATTGAATTGCCCCTGCGAACAAGAGATGGTCGTCCTGATTTCATTTGTCACCCACGACCTTATTTAGCGAGCCGGTTTCTGATCATTTCAACTCTGCAAGTGATTGCATTTTTAATATAGTCGGCAAATAATGAGCCTTGTCGCTGGATGGAAGTATTTGATTGAATACCTGTGGGCGCGCAGAATTGGGCCAGGCACGTATTTGCGGCGCATGGCCGGTGTAGTCATGGCCTTTGTCTTGGTCATACGCAGACTACCATGCGAGATAAAATCCTGGACAACGCGAACATCATCAAAGAACACCTTTTTCAAGGCATAGCTCATGTCACTCACACTATACGGTCACCCATTCTCGTCTTACACGCAGAAAGTGCTTATCGCGCTGTACGAGAACGACACGCCTTTTGAATTTCGCTGCATAGGGCCAGATACGCCGGCCTACACAGCAGAGTGGCTGCAACGCTGGCCGCTGGGCAAATTCCCCTTGCTGGTTGATGATGAGCGCAATGTCGTCGAGACCAGTATCATCATCGAGTATTTGCAACTAACCCATCCTGGGCCAGTGCGCCTTCTACCCACAGATCCCATGCAGGCGCTGGACGTGCGCTTTCTTGACCGCTACTTCGACCTGCACGTCATGACCCCGGTCCAGCACGCGGTTGGCGCAGCACTGACAGGCGATACTGTAAAAAGACAGGAGGGGCTGGCCCACGCCGCCAGCAAACTCGACCTCGCCTATGCATGGCTGGAAAATCACCTCGAAGGTGATGCATGGGCCAGCGGCGAAAATTTCACGCTGGCAGACTGCGCCGCAGCACCTTCACTGTTCTATGCAGACTGGACCCAGCAGATCGCAGAAAAATATCCAAGACTACGCGCCTACCGCAGCCGTTTGTTGGCCCGCCCATCGTTTGCAAGGGCAGTGGAAGAGGCGCGGCCTTATCGTCAGCTATTTCCGCTTGGGGCGCCGGACAGGGATTGAGGTGGGATGAAGGAGGGATTGATTTTCCTGAACGCTTGAAGACCTGCAAGCTGGATAGAGTTGTGAATTTTTTGCGTGTGATTTTCTTGTCTTTAGATAAGAAAATATCCTATGCAACAGATAGCCAATATCATAAAAGGCAGGCCAAACAAGGCGATCCTGGCAAAACTTGTTTGCTGTGGGCGGGCTGGAAATCCCGGTTCAAGAAAAGAAAATGTCACGCCCCGACCAGCCCTATATTCCAGATTCCACAGCAAGCCCGCGCTAAAATAAAGCACCGAGGATGCATAGATATTTGCCTCCCAGGTAATCGGGTAATGGCCATCCCTGATCAACAGATACAAGTCATAACACCAGCTTGCCGAGAACATCCAAACCCCAATTGCGACCAGCACATGCCTGAGCCTGGCTTTGCCTCTTATTCCCAGGTAGAGCATTCCCGTCGCCCAAGGTGCAGTCAAGAATGTGAGTGCCGACATCATGGCCGCATCAAAATAATCCCAGGTCGGGTCAGCTGTGTAAGGTGCGACGACAGTAATCCCAATTGCAGCAATGCTGAAAGTAATCAGCTTCCAGGGCACGTAGAGAAATGCTCTGTACGCTTGCAGGGGAAAGGAAGCGCGGTCAGTCAGGTATAGCCAGATGCACAGGATGCAGTAGCTGATCCAGGCTGCGAGATAAAATTTGAGTTCTGGGGTCATAGATAATTGTATTCGGGATTCATTCGCTATGACTTTGTGAACGTGTTTGAATCACCAGGGAAATACTGGTTCTGTTCGAAGTGAAATACCTTTTGATTCCAGCGTATTACGAAGTGCACGCACTTTTATGACATCGCCAACCTGCGGCCAAGCCTTGCTCAAACCAGCTAAGGCTGTCGCTGCATTCTGGGCAGACATTGTCTTGATCACTCATTTGCATGAGATTTCAGATACACAAGAAAAGGGTACTGCCATGGTTGTGCAGCATTTCTTTCATGGCCAGAAGCAGAGGGGGCGACGAACACTCTACTTGATGATCAATCTTTTATTTAATACGTCATTTCCTATTTTTAGGAGTATTTTTGTCAGAGACTCACATGTTTGTTCGATTTTCATTTAGCCTTTCTCATTTAATACTATTTTCTTTTTTGATTCTTTCTATTAAATTATCTAAACACTCTTTTAAAGCTTGCTGTTCAGCCATGGAAAACGGTGCGGTAAATTGAACTGTAGTAGATATTGAATCGGTTTTTCTGGGGATTTGTATTTGTATGGTTTACCCCATCGAAATAGCATCCAAAACTCTTATTGCAGATACTGTATCTTTGAATGTTGCAAGTGTGTAATTTTCGCTCTCTGAATCGATAGGATATTCCGACATGAGATTTATATTTTGCACTGGAAGTGCGAGGTACACCTTTTCTTGTCTTTTTATTGGAGTTACTTGTCCATTGATAATATTTACATCCAAAACGCCAAATTTGATTGCCGTTATAAAGGTAGAGTAAATTACCAAAGAGAAATCAATTGCTCTATCGCTAGTTTTCTGCAGTGGATCCTTGTAGACGATCATGGATCGTGCTCCGCACGATTTTTGCCCGCCTTCATCTCGTGTTATTTGAAAATCGGAATGCGCGGCGACGGATACTGAGAAATTCTGTGCAATCGCAATCTTGCAACTGAGGAGTGTCAAAAAGATAATTTTTTTCATTTTTACATTCGCGCGATTTCGGGTGCTAGTTTAAGAAAAATATTACATTGAATTCTCATGGATGTTGTCAATATTATAGTCGCGGCGTCAAGCTTTGACATGTATGAACTGAGACCACCAAGGATAACTTATATCGCCTACCTGATTTGGAGCGACCAGACCCTACTTATATTCATTTTTCAAAAAAACTACCTGGCGAGTTCTTCAGTCTGATGACATCTGAAGAGTGCATCAAGGGTAAGACATAGTGCAATTAACATAATAATTTGTTAACTCATTGCGATGACACATAACGAAAATTGTGCTAATCTTGTCTTATGACATCGATACTTTCGCCCATAGAATCTGAATTCGCTACTTCTGAAGAAGCTGCGTCTTATGACGTGTGGTTTCGTGCGAAGGTACAAGCATCGCTGGATAGCACCAACCCAAAGCGCTACAGTACTGACGAAGTAAGGCAGCGTATGCAAAAAATCATAAAAGCGGCTGAAGACAGTGCTTCCGGTAATCTGGCTTGATGAAGCTCTGGAAGATCTGGCTGTAATTACCACTTACATTGCCCAGCGCTCTCCTAAAGCAGCCAACAATATCAATGACAATATTTTTCAGTGTGTAGACATGCTGGGAGAGCATCCTTTACTTTTTCGTCCGGGACGGATCGCGGGCACTCGCGAAGTCGTTGTACATCCCAATTACATTCTGGTGTTTCGAGTCACAGTTTCCGCTGTAGAAATTCTAAACGTGCTTCACTCGCGTCAGCAGTACCCTTAAGTTGAAATCTGCCTCCATAAAATTAACAAAAAAACAAGCAATTAGGCTGGGTGGTTTGCATTTTTGGTGAAATAAGCGGGAATCGGCCATCCTGGCCAGCCATGGCGCTTGCATGCGCCATGTCGCTCGTGGGCTCGCTGCATGCAGCTAGGATTCCCCACTCGCCCAGCGTCTCGAAGGTTCAATTCCGCAGACCGTCAAAATAAAAAACCACCCGATGAAGCTGGGTGGCTTACATTTTTGGTGAAGACGGCGGGAATCGGCCATCCTGGCCAGCCATATCGCTTGCAAGCGATATGTTACTCGTAGGCTCGCCGCATGCGGCTCGAAACCCCTGTTCTCCACTTCGCAGCTTGCAAGCTGCTCAGATTCATGAGGCAGGTGAAAGCACGCAGGTGCTTTCACCTGTCCGCACTCATCCCCGCGTCCCGCAGATTCAATTCACGCAGATCGTCAAAAGAAAAAAGCCACCCAATAAATTGGGTGACTTTTGTATTTTGGTGGAGACGGCGGGAATCGAACCCGCGTCCGAAAGCACTCTACAGACAGTTCTACATACTTAGTGCTGCCATTTGATTTAATCCTGACGACGCGGACGCACACGCTGCGGCAGGACGAGTTACCTATTATTTAATCGAGAGTCAAGTAACCCGGCTCAAGACGATTCCATATGAATGTCCTTACTGCTGTTGCCAGCCCACCCTATGGACGAAGTGGTGTAAGGTTAGCCGGTATTAAGCGGCTAATGCGTACGAGTTATCGTTTGCAGTTATATAGTTCAGATTGTATTTACGAGGTAGTCTGGCCTCGGTATGCCCTGCGCTGCTTTGCAACCCCCGTCGAAACCTGGTCGTCCCCAAAGCTTTATCAGTATACCCCATTTAGGGGTAGTCCTGCAGTATTCAAGAGGCCATGGCCTGTAAATGTTTGGCGCGTACCAGTTCCAGCAGTTCCAGCGGGCTGTCGATGATGGCGTCGGCTTTCCAGTGCTTGGGCTCGGTCGCGCCGCAATAGCCCCAGGCGGCGGCGATGCTGGTCATGCCTGCAGCTTCAGCTGCCTGTATGTCGCGCAAGTCGTCGCCTACGTACCAGCAGTTTTCTGAGCGTATGCCCAGTTGCCTTGCTGCTTCCAGCAGGGGGGCAGGGTGGGGCTTGGAATGCGGGGTGGTGTCGCCGGATATCACGCAACGTGCTTCCTGCAAATCGAGCAAGGGTATCAGCGGGCGGGTAAAGCGCATGGCCTTGTTGGTGACTATGCCCCAGGATACGCCCATGACATCGAGACCGCGCAAGAGGTCTGGCACTTGCTTGAACAGTTTGCTGTGCACAGCAATGGCGGATTCATACTGGTTCAAAAATTCTACGCGCATGGCTTCGTAGTCCGGGTGTTCTGGCTTGATGCCAAAACCAGCGCCCAGTAAGCCGCGGGCACCGGCGGATGCATGGGGGCGCAAGCTTTGATAATGAACAGGTGCCAGTTGCCGGTTTTCTCGCATGACATTGACGGCGGCTGCGAGGTCGGGGGCGGTGTCTGCGAGGGTGCCGTCGAGGTCAAACAGGATTGCTTGTGGAGTTTGCATAATAAAAAATCAAGAACACGCCTTCATGATGGATGAGGGCGTTTTGTTGGCTTCACAGCGGACGTGTACAGGCAACCATGTAGTTGACACTGGTATCACTATTCAGCGAGTAGATTTGGGTCAGGGGGTTATAACTCAAGCCCTTCATCGCATGTAATTCCAGGCCTGCATTGCGTATGTCTTGCGACAATTCTGCCGGAGTGATGAACTTGGCGTAATCATGCGTGCCCTTGGGCAGCATTTGCAGCAGGTATTCTGCACCGATGACGGCAAACAGATAGGCCTTGGCATTGCGGTTCAGGGTGGAGAAGAAAATATGTCCACCTGGTTTGACCATTTTTGCGCAGGCCTTGATGATGGATGCGGGGTCGGGTACGTGTTCCAGCATTTCCATGCAAGTGACGACATCAAACTGGCCAGCCTCTGCTTCTGACATGTCTTCGGCGGCGATTTTTTTATAGCGCACATTGACGCCAGATTCGAGGCCATGCAGGTCGGCGACTTTGAGAGCCTTGTCAGACAGGTCTATGCCGGTGACGGTCGCGCCTTTTTTTGCCATGGATTCGGCCAGTATGCCGCCACCACAACCTACGTCAATGACTTGTTTGCCTGCCAGCGGTACGCGCTGGTTGATCCATTCCAGGCGCAGGGGATTAATTTCATGCAGTGGTTTGAATTCTGAGCTGGGGTCCCACCAGCGATGGGCAAGTTCACTAAATTTCTGGATTTCTGCGGGATCAGCGTTCAAGGTGGACATGATGTGGTTTGAAGTGCCGGGTCGGGGCATGAGCTGCGAAACCGCTATTGTAGGCGATTCAGGGCTGTACCGCATTGACGGAAAATAAACATAGTATGGAAATACTCTGGGAGCGGTTCCGGCCTTAAGCAAGAATGAATAGCGTAAGCCACAAATAAAAAAACCCGCCGAAGCGGGTTTTTCAGAAGCCAGGCTTCAAGTACTGAATTACTTAACGTTGCGTGTACCAACAACTTCGATTTCAACGCGACGGTTTTTGGCGCGACCATCAGCTGTTTTGTTGTCAGCTACTGGTTGTTTTTTGCCTTTGCCTTCAGTGTAAACACGGTTGGCTTCGATGCCTTTGCTTACCAGGTAAGCTTTGACAGCTTCAGCGCGACGGATAGACAATTTTTGATTGTATTCGTCAGAGCCTACAGAGTCAGTGTGACCAACAGCGATAACGACTTCCAGGTTGATTGCTTTCAGTTTGGATGCCATGTCGTCGAGTTTGACTTTAGCTTCTGGTTTCAGAACTGCTTTGTCAAAGTCAAAGAATGCGTCAGCTGCAAACGTTACTTTTTCAGAAGTAGGTGCAGGTGGAACTGGCGGTTTTACTGGTTCAGCAGGAGCAACAACTGCTGGAGCTACTGGTGGTGCTGGTGGAGCTGGTTGTACCAAAGGTGCATCGCAACCTGGAACTGCGTCAGCAGGAGTCCAGTAGCCAGTACGCCAGCACAGACCAAATGGGTCACGTGCAATTACACCGCGACCATCTTGTACATAGGCGCTGTGTGGCTTGTTAGCCATAATGTCTTGCTGTGCGGAAGCAGAAAAGGATGCTACTGCGGACGCTGCGATAACGAGCTTGACTAAATTTTTCATATTTCTCCTCTCGGGTGAGATTATTACCGCAGATGAACTGCGCAAATTACTGCATAAAACCAGATAGTACCACGGCGATGATGACATTACTATTTCGTCAAACATCATGTCAGCCATAAATAAGCATTCGGTCTATTTTGCCATAATCATCAATATAAAGACGAAAATTGTTAAATCGACAAAGTTACAGTTAGTTAAATATGTCGTATTTTGACAACAAAATGTATGCTTTGGCAAGCTAATACCAGTTCCGGAGCAGAAATGTTTTGTTTTTGACCAGAAAAGCGAAGGATTTTTGCACCGAAATTATTTTGCGAGACCGCGTCCTTCGACGACGATGCGCCTGTTTGGTGCAAGGCATTCTGCCAGTTTTACCTTGGGTAACTTGTCATCGCAAGCTTTGATTTGTTGGGTTTTACCCATGCCCATGGTGTCCATAGGGGCATTAATACCCTTGCTGCCCAAGTAGGCGACTACGGCATCAGCATTCTTTTCAGATAATTTCTGGGCTTGTGCATGGCTGCCTGACAGGTCGGTGTGACCACTGACGACGATGAGATCAACTTTGGCGCAGCTGGCCAGCTTGGCCGCGACTTCATTGTCTATACGCTCTTTACCCTTGTCATTGAGTACAGATAATTGTGTGGATTTTTTGTGTTCAAAAATTTCATCGCTTTGCAGGGTGAGGAAAAAGTCGCAGCGTTTGGGTGCAGCAGCCGGGGCTGGGGCGGGTGGAGTAACTACTGGGGTTGCAGCCGGAGTGGTAACTGCGGCAGATGCCGGGGCTTCACCAGTTTGTGCCGCAGATGCTGGTGCAGCAGCGCTTTGGGCCAGTGCTGTTGAGACGGGCAGGGCGAATGCTGCGAGCACACAAAGTGCTGTCAAATTTTTTAACATGGTTGTCTCCGTGGGGGATTATTTGTCAGGTGTTTTTATTATGCTTTTGATTAAATCATATAAATTTGCACCCCGGCTGTCATTTGAATGACAGTGTTGCATGCCGTCAGTTGGCTTTTTGGCTGGCTATTGCCAGTGTTTGCCTGACTTAATTGCTATAAATGGAATTCAGCTTAGGAGGCATGTTAGAATCAAGAGTTAAACGTCAGTCGTTAACAGTCTTAATAAAATCTTATTGGATTTCACTTATTGGATTTCAATTAAGGACGTTATTAAAGACGTTATTAATTAACCAAGCTCTAATTCGCCGGCCGCCAATGGATCAATTCGCAAAAGAAACACTCCCGATTTCCCTTGAAGAAGAAATGCGCAAAAGCTATCTCGATTACGCGATGAGCGTTATCGTAGGTCGCGCTTTGCCGGATGTGCGTGATGGCTTAAAGCCTGTGCATCGTCGCGTATTGTTCGCGATGCACGAAATGAACAATGTCTATAACCGCCCCTTCGTCAAATGTGCGCGTGTGGTGGGTGAAGTCATGGGTAAGTACCATCCCCATGGCGATGCCTCCATTTACGACACGCTGGTGCGTATGGCGCAAGACTTCTCCCTTCGTTATACCCTGGTCGATGGCCAGGGTAACTTCGGCTCCATCGACGGCGACAACGCTGCGGCGATGCGTTACACCGAGTGCCGCCTGGACAAGATCGCCAATGAAATTTTGGCCGATATCGAAAAAGAAACTGTCGATTTCGTCCCCAACTATGACGGCAAGGAAAGAGAACCTTCGGTTCTGCCTACCCGCATCCCGAATCTGCTGATCAATGGCGCATCCGGTATTGCGGTGGGTATGGCGACGAATATCCCGCCTCATAATATTACCGAGATCATCAACGGTGCCCTGCATGTCTTGCGTAATAGTGATTGCACGATTGATGAACTGATTGAGATCATCCCTGCGCCTGACTTTCCTACCGGCGGCATTATCTATGGCGTGTCTGGTGTGCGCGATGGTTACCGTACTGGTCGTGGCCGCGTGGTCATGCGCGCCAAGACACACTTTGAAGAGTTTGGCAAAGAAAACCGCACGGCACTGATCGTTGATGAGCTGCCTTACCAGGTCAATAAAAAATCCCTGCTGGAACGTATCGCTGAACTGGTACGTGACAAAAAGCTCGATGGTATTTCTGACATCCGCGATGAATCCGATAAATCGGGTATGCGCGTGGTGATCGAACTCAAGCGTGGCGAAGTACCTGACGTAGTACTGAATAATCTGTACAAGCAAACGCAGTTGCAAGACACCTTCGGCATGAACATGGTGGCACTGGTCAATGGTCAGCCCAAATTGCTGAACCTGAAGGAAATGCTGTCCTGCTTCTTGTCGCACCGCCGTGAAGTGGTAACACGCCGCACCCTGTTTGAACTGCGCAAGGCGCGTGAACGTGGTCATGTGCTGGAAGGTCTGGCGGTTGCACTAGCAAATATCGATGACTTTATCGCCATCATCCGCGCCGCACCTACACCACCGATCGCGAAACAGGAATTGATGACCCGTGCCTGGGATAGCTCGATGGTGCGTGAGATGCTGACGCGTACTGCGGCTGACAATTTAGCTGGCATCGATGCTTTCCGCCCTGAGAATTTGCCCAAGCATTACGGCATACAGCCAGATGGCCTGTATAAATTGTCCGATGACCAGGCGCAAGAAATCCTGCAAATGCGTTTGCAACGCTTGACTGGTTTGGAACAAGACAAGATCGTCAATGAATACAAAGACGTCATGGCCGAAATCGCCGATTTGCTGGACATCTTGTCCAAGCCAGAACGCGTCACCGTCATCATCACTGATGAACTGACCCTGGCCCGCAATGAATACGGCGAAGGCAATAAAGACGTACGTCGTTCAGAAATCACCCATAACGCCACAGACCTGGGTACAGAAGACTTGATCACGCCGCAAGACATGGTCGTGACCCTGTCGCACACTGGCTATATGAAGTCGCAACCCTTGTCTGAATACCGCGCGCAAAAACGCGGTGGCCGTGGCAAGCAGGCAACAGCAACAAAAGATGATGACTGGATCGAGCAACTGTTCGTGGCCAATACCCATGATTACATCCTGTGCTTCAGTAACCGTGGCCGCATGTACTGGTTGAAGGTATGGGAAGTGCCACAAGGCTCGCGTACTTCACGCGGTAAGCCTATCGTGAACATGTTCCCATTGCAGGACGGTGAAAAAATCACTGTCATCCTGCCTTTGTCTGGAGATAACCGTACTTTCCCTGAAGACCACTATGTTTTCATGTCCACCAGCCTGGGCACGGTCAAGAAAACACCTTTGACTGACTTCAGTAATCCACGTAAAGCCGGCATTATCGCGGTCGATCTGGATGAAGGTGATTTCCTCATCGGTGCAGCACTGACCGACGGCAAGCATGATGTCATGCTGTTCTCTGATTCCGGCAAGGCCGTGCGCTTTGATGAAAACGATGTACGTCCTATGGGCCGTACAGCCCGTGGTGTACGTGGTATGAATCTGGATGAAGGTCAGCAGGTTATTGCATTGCTGGTGGCTGAAAACGAACAGCAATCTGTTCTGACTGCGACTGAAAACGGCTACGGCAAACGTACACCTATCACTGAGTACACCCGTCATGGCCGTGGCACCAAGGGCATGATCGCGATTCAGACTTCCGAGCGTAACGGCAAGGTTGTTGCAGCTACATTGGTTGAGACAACGGATGAAATTATGTTGATCACTACCGGTGGCATCCTGATACGTACCCGTGTTTCAGAAATCCGTGAAATGGGTCGCGCAACTCAGGGTGTGACCCTGATTGCGGTTGAAGATGGCACCAAACTGTCTGGCTTGCAACGCATTGTGGAAACAGATGCCGATGTAGATACAGGCGATAACGGTGCTGGTGAAGCAGAAGGCAGCGCACCAGAAGCCGACGCAACGGAGTAAGCCATCATGACGACGATCTACAATTTCTCTGCAGGCCCGGCAGTATTGCCGAAAGAGGTATTGCAGCAAGCCGCTGCCGAAATGCTGGACTGGCATGGCAGTGGCATGTCCGTCATGGAAATGAGCCACCGCGGGCCAGAATTCATGTCCATCCTCGCTGCTGCGCAAAGTGATTTGCGCGAGCTGTTGGCGGTGCCGGACAATTATAAGATCCTGTTCCTGCAAGGCGGTGGCCTGGGCGAAAACGCCATCGTCCCCATGAACCTCATGGGGCGCAAGCCACAGCCCGCAACGGCAGATTTTGTGCACACTGGTTCCTGGACTGGCAAGTCCATCAAGGAAGCAAAAAAATACGGTAACGTCAATATCGCAGCGTCTGGTGAAGCCGGCGGCTACACCACTGTGCCGCCACGCGATAGCTGGAAATTGACGCCAGGTGCTGCTTATGTGCATCTGTGTACCAATGAAACCATCGATGGTATCGAATACAATTTTGCTCCGGATATCGCCGCTGAAACTGGCGATGCGCCGATTGTTGCCGATATGTCTTCGCACATATTGTCACGCGTGATAGACGTGTCCAAATATGGCGTCATCTTTGGTGGCGCGCAAAAAAATATCGGCCCAGCGGGCTTGACCATCGTCATCGTGCGTGAAGATTTGCTAGGCCATGCCTTGCCCATCTGCCCCTCTGCCTTTGACTGGAAAATCGTCGCCGACAATGATTCCATGTACAACACCCCGCCAACCTATGCGATTTATATCGCGGGCCTGGTGTTTCAGTGGCTCAAGCAGCAGGGTGGTGTGGCAGCGATGGAGCAAAAGAATATTGCCAAGTCCAGCCTGTTGTATGAGTACCTGGATTCCACGGATTTTTATGAAAACAGGGTAGAAAAAGGCAGCCGTTCACGTATGAATGTACCTTTTTACCTGAAAGATGAAAACCTGAATACGGCATTTTTGGCAGAAGCCAAGGCGAATGGCCTGTTGCAATTGAAAGGCCATAAATCAGTAGGCGGCATGCGTGCCTCGATTTATAACGCCATGCCTATAGAAGGCGTGCAGGCTCTGGTCAGTTTTATGCAGGATTTCGCCAAAAGAAATTCATAAGCCCTGGGCTTAAAACAGCACTTAAGACATTGGCGTCTGTTTTGTTTACTCTATAAACAGACGCCGCAAATTATTTTCATCGTCAGCCCTTTCTGAGCATGGTACTCACCATCACCTGGAAACCGTGGCGCTGATGAACCGGGTCAAAAGCCCGGCGAAAAAGCATATCCGGCATGGCAGTCATGCGCTACAGTATTACTGCCTGCCCACACCCTATCAAACACGGTTTTTAGGTCATTATGAGCGACAATAAATTACTCCCCCTGCGCATCAAGATTGATGCTATCGATGCACAAATCCTGGATTTGCTGAACCAGCGCGCCCGCGTGGCCGAAGAAGTTGGCCATGTCAAGGCAGAAACCAATGCGCCAGTGTTTCGCCCTGAGCGTGAAGCGCAAGTATTGCGCGGCGTGGCTGAGCGCAATCCTGGTCCTTTGCTGAGCGACGACATACAACTGATCTTCCGCGAAATCATGTCTGCCTGCCGTGCGCTGGAGCGCCGCGTGGTCGTGGCTTTCCTTGGCCCTGTCGGCACCTTCAGCGAACAGGCTGTGTATAAACAGTTTGGTCATGCCATCCAGCCTTTGCCTTGCGTGTCTATCGATGAAGTTTTCCGTGCGACTGAAGCAGGTACGGCAGACTTTGGTGTCGTGCCTATCGAGAATTCATCTGAAGGTGCGATCAACCGTACTCTCGATTTGCTTTTGCAAACCAGCCTGGCCATCAGTGGCGAGCTGGCAATCCCTGTGCAGCATAGCCTGATGAGCAAGTCCGGCAATATGGAAGGCGTCAGCCGCATCTGCGCTCATTCGCAAGCTTTGGCGCAATGCCAGGCCTGGCTGAACCAGCATTTCCCGCATGTGGAAAGACATGCTGTGGCATCGAATGCCGAGGCGGCGCGTATGGCCAGCGGTGATTACACCGTGGCAGCGATTGCCAGTGAAATTGCCGGTCACCAGTACAACCTGGGCATAGTCTCCGCACATATCCAGGATGATCCGCATAACCGCACCCGTTTTGCCGTCATTGGCCGTTTGCGTACTACACCTAGCGGCAAGGATCAGACTTCCATCGTGCTGGCGACCCCTAACAAGGCGGGTGCTGTGTATAACCTGCTGGCACCACTGGAAAAACATGGCGTCTCGATGACACGTTTTGAGTCACGTCCTGCACGTACCGGCAATTGGGAATATTATTTCTATGTCGATGTAGAAGGCCATGTCATGGACGCCAGGGTAGAGGCTGCTATGGCCGAATTGAATGACAAGGCTGCCTTCTTCAAGGTGCTGGGTTCTTACCCTTGTACAGTGTGAGTGCCTGATGCAAAAAGCTTTTCAACGGATAGCGATTTTTGGTGTAGGTTTGATTGGTGGTTCATTTGCCCTGGCTTTAAAAAAAGCAGGGGCAGTTGAGCAGATAGTCGGCTTAGGGCGCAGCCAGGCTTCGCTGGAAAAAGCGCAGCAACTGGGTATCATCGATGAAATAGCCTTTAATGCCGAACAGCCATTGTGCAACTGTGATCTGGTGCTGATAGCCGCGCCAGTCGCACAGACTGGCGCAATATTGAAGGCAATTTATCCTCACTTGCAGCCGGGTACGATAGTCACGGATGCTGGCAGTACCAAGGCCGATGTGGTTGCCGCCGCACGCGCCAGCCTGGGTGAAAAGATTGCGCAATTTGTACCTGCGCATCCGATTGCTGGACGTGAACTGAATGGGCCTGAGGCAGCACTGGTGGATTTGTATATTGGCAAAAAAGCCGTCATCACCCGCCTGCCAGAAAATACCGATGCTGATGTGGCGAGGGTGGCCTGGGCCTGGCAGCAATGCGGTGCCATCATCCATCATCTGGGGCCTGCTGCCCATGATGCCGTATTTGCTGCAGTCAGCCATTTGCCGCATTTGCTGGCTTATGCCCTGGTCGATGATATCGCCCGCAAGCCGCATGCAGATACCTTGTTCCAGTATGCTGCCAGCGGCTTCCGCGACTTTACCCGCATTGCCGGTTCATCACCGGAAATGTGGCGCGATATCAGCCTGGCGAATCGGGCTGCGATGTTGCAGGAACTGGATTCTTACACTGCCCGCCTGTCCATTTTGCGCCAGCATCTGGTGGATGCAGACAGTGATGGTATAGAAGGTATTTACGCCAATGCCCAGCGCGCGCGCCATAACTGGATCAGCGCCATTGAGGCAGCCGAGAAACAGCAGCGTGAAGGTGGGGATTGATAACGCCAATGCGCTCCCCCTCGCTTTCAAACTCAGATCAGAATTGAATAAAACCATGACACAAGCAAGCAAACATTATCCGCATTACCTTGATCTGCAACCTGTGATGCAGGTGCAGGGCACAGTCAAATTGCCGGGCTCCAAAAGTATTTCCAACCGCACCTTGTTGTTGGCAGCGCTGGCAGAGGGCAAGACCCAGATCATGGATTTGCTGGCATCCGATGACACTCTGGTCATGCTGAACGCGCTGACTCAACTGGGCGTGCACTGGGAACAGGATGGCGATAGCCAGAATTACACTGTAGAGGGCGTCAAAGGCCATTTCCCCAAACACCAGGCAGACCTGTTCATGGGTAATGCCGGTACGGCGATACGCCCGCTGGTTGGTGCATTGGCTGTATTAGGGGGCGACTATACCATCCACGGCGTGCACCGTATGCATGAACGCCCGATTGGTGACCTGGTCGATGCATTGAATGAAGCTGGTGCGCAGATAGAATATACCGGCAACCCAGGTTACCCGCCTTTACATATACGCCGTGGCCATATCCATGCCCAGCGTTTGCAAGTCAAAGGTAATGTTTCCAGCCAGTTTCTGACTGCCTTGCTGATGGCCGCACCTTTGATGGCGCGCGAGCATGATGTAACAATAGAAGTGGTAGGCGAGCTGATTTCCAAACCTTACATAGAAATCACCCTGAATCTCATGCAAAAGTTTGGCGTGACGGTAGAGCGTGATGGCTGGCAGGCCTTTACAGTAAAAACGGGTCAGCACTATGTGTCACCTGGCGTCATCCACGTCGAAGGTGATGCTTCTTCTGCATCCTATTTCCTGGCAGCAGGTGCCATTGCTGGCGGACCCATTCGCGTAGAAGGCGTAGGCAAGTCCAGCATACAGGGAGATGTACGCTTTGCCGAGGCGCTGGAAAAGATGGGCGCGACGATTACTCGTGGCGACAACTGGATAGAAGTCAGCTCTAATGGCGTATTGCAAGCCATAGATATGGACTTTAACCATATCCCCGATGCTGCCATGACAATTGCGGTAGCTGCACTGTATGCCAATGGCACCACGACCCTGCGCAATATTGCCAGCTGGCGCGTGAAAGAAACTGATCGCCTGTCTGCCATGGCAACAGAATTGCGTAAACTCGGTGCAATAGTAGAAGAGGGCGCAGACTATATGACGGTGACACCACCCGAACATATCCTGCCAGCCACGATCGATACCTATGATGATCACCGCATGGCCATGTGCTTCTCGTTGGCCAGCCTCGATGGCCGGGCCCGCAGAGGTGCTACTATGCGCATCAATGATCCAAAATGCGTCGCCAAGACTTTCCCTGATTATTTTGAAGTCTTTGCCAAGATTAATCACCAAGATTTGTTTTAAAGGTTTTTATAGTTATCTATGACTGTACCAAGTCCTGTTATCACGATAGACGGCCCTACCGCATCCGGTAAGGGCACGGTGGCACACAGGGTAGCCAAGCATCTGGGTTTTCATTACCTCGATTCTGGTGCCCTGTACCGCCTGACTGCCTTGATGGCTACCCGCCATGGCATCGCGTTTGAAGATGAAACTGCCATTGCCAGCATGGCAAGAACCCTGCCTTGCCGTTTTGTTCACGGCCATGTTTTTCTGGAAGATGCCGATGTCACTGACGCCGTGCGGGCAGAAGAAGTCGGCGTGGCTGCCTCGCGCATTGCCGTTTTGCCAGCAGTGCGTCAGGCGCTGGTTGATTTGCAGGTGGCTTTTCGCTATACGCCGGGCCTGGTGGCTGACGGGCGCGATATGGGAACAGTCATCTTCCCTGATGCCAGCTTGAAAGTTTTCTTAACAGCAAGTGCCGAGGCGCGCGCAAGCCGTCGATATAAGCAATTGATTGAAAAGGGAATTTCTGCTAATATGGAAAACTTGGTAAAAGATTTGATGGAACGTGATGCGAGAGATAGTGCCCGCAGCACAGCGCCGCTCAAGCCCGCGCCAGACGCGATCATCCTGGATACATCTGAATTAACCGCTGAAGAAGCTGTCAATAAAGTGTTGGTCTGGTATGCGCAAACACAGACAAACAACGCCGTATAGGTAGCTTAGGTAATAAGTAGCTGGTGAAGTCTGTATGTGTCGTTTCAAGTGCCTTTATTGACGCAAGGTTAATAAGGGGATGTTCAACCTAACCCGGTTAATAGTGTCTTTTGCACCGTTCCGGCTAACTTGTAAATACTATGTCTACTGTTTTTATGTCCCAAGATTTCGCAACCGGTGCAGATAGCTTCGCAGCTTTGTTCGAAGAATCCCTGTCACGTCAGGATATGCGTTCCGGTGAAGTGATTTCTGCTGAAGTCGTCCGTATCGACCACAACTTCGTGATCGTTAACGCTGGCTTGAAGTCTGAAGCCTTTATCCCTGTTGAAGAATTCAAAAACGACCAGGGCGACCTGGAAGTTAATATCGGCGATTTCGTTTCCGTAGCGATTGATTCGCTGGAAAACGGCTTCGGCGACACAATTTTGTCCCGTGACAAAGCTAAACGTCTGGCCTCCTGGCTCGCGCTGGAAAAAGCGCTGGAGTCTGGCGAGATCGTTACTGGTACAGTAAATGGCAAAGTCAAAGGTGGTCTGACTGTTCTGACGAACGGCATCCGCGCTTTCTTGCCAGGTTCTTTGGTTGATACACGCCCAGTTAAGGATACAACTCCTTACGAGGGCAAAACCATGGAATTCAAAGTGATCAAGCTCGACCGCAAACGTAACAACGTTGTGCTGTCCCGCCGCGCTGTTGTTGAAGCGTCCATGGGCGAAGAGCGTCAAAAACTGATGGAAACCCTGAAAGAAGGCACAGTGGTTACTGGTATTGTTAAAAATATCACTGACTACGGCGCGTTCGTTGATCTGGGTGGCATCGATGGTTTGTTGCACATCACCGATCTGGCATGGCGTCGTGTACGTCACCCTTCCGAGGTGTTGACAGTTGGTCAGGAAATCACTGCAAAAGTATTGAAATTCGACCAAGAGAAAAACCGTGTTTCCCTGGGCGTAAAACAATTGGGCGACGACCCATGGACAGGTTTGTCCCGTCGTTACCCAGCGAACACACGTCTGTTCGGTAAAGTAACGAACCTGACCGACTACGGCGCGTTCGTTGAAGTCGAGCAAGGTATCGAAGGTCTGGTTCACGTGTCCGAAATGGACTGGACTAACAAAAACGTTGCACCAAACAAAGTTGTTCAATTGGGCGACGAAGTTGAAGTCATGGTTCTGGAAATCGACGAAGAACGTCGTCGTATCAGCCTGGGCATGAAACAGTGCAAAGCCAATCCTTGGGATGATTTCGCGATCAACCACAAGAAAGGTGACAAAGTTCGCGGCGCGATCAAGTCCATCACTGACTTCGGCGTATTTATCGGTTTGTCTGGCAACATCGACGGTCTGGTACATTTGTCTGATCTGTCCTGGAACGAAACAGGCGAAGAAGCTGTTCGTCGCTTCAAGAAAGGTGACGAACTCGAAGCCATCGTTCTGGCAATCGACGTTGAGCGTGAGCGCGTTTCCCTGGGCGTTAAGCAACTGGAAGGTGACCCATTCAATAACTACTGCGCAATGAACGACAAAGGTGCAGTTGTTACAGGTACAGTTAAATCCGTTGAAGCCAAAGGCGCAGTAATCCAGTTGGCAGACGACGTTGAAGGCTACCTGCGTGCATCCGAAATCTCCCGCGACCGCGTGGAAGATGCTGGTACACACCTGAAAGTCGGCGACACAGTTGAAGCCCTAGTATTGAACATCGACCGCAAAGCGCGTGGTATCCAATTGTCTATCAAAGCTAAAGATAGCGTTGAAACACAAGAAGCTATGCAAAAAATGTCCGTTACTGATTCCAACGCAGCATCCGGCACAACCAGCCTGGGCGCTTTGTTGAAAGCCAAGCTCGACAATAAAAACTAAGATTAAGTCATAAGGTTTTTACTATGACTAAGTCGGAGCTGATAGCTCGTCTGGCAGAGCGATATCCGCAACTGGTAGCTAAAGATGTGGATATCGCTGTTAAAACCATACTGGATGCAATGTCGGATGCCCTGGCAACAGGGCAACGCATAGAAATCCGCGGTTTTGGCAGCTTTGCACTGAACAGTCGTCCACCACGGATAGGTCGTAATCCCAAGTCCGGTGACAAGGTGATGGTCCCTGAAAAACGGGTGCCGCACTTTAAGCCAGGCAAGGAGTTGCGCGAACGTGTTGATGCCATGGTGGGGCAACCGATACACGATGACTAAGTCAGGCTGACTGGTTGTTGAGCTCGGAATGTTGAGCCTATTAGATGACTCAAAGATAAAAACGGCATATCGGTTTTCCGATATGCCGTTTTTTTTCAGTACAATGCTCTTTTCGGGATAAATTGCTTCATTGACGATTTTTCCGCTTATCCATCAAGGATGCATACATGAAATATATTTCAAGATTTTTCGCCATCGTGCTGTTTATCCTGTTCTTTGGCTTTGCCTTGAAAAACGACCAGATAGTCACGCTGCAATATTTCTTTGGCTTTCAACGATCTGCGCCACTCGTCATCATGCTGCTGGCTTTTTTTGCCGGTGGTGCTGCGTTGGGTGCGCTGGCCATGGTGCCCATGGTATTCCGTCACAGACGCGACCTGCACAAGCATAAGAAGACTCTGGCAGAAATTGAAAAAGAACGTGAAGCCGCACAAAGGGCCAGCACACAAGCGCCCCAGCCTGATAGCATTCGCAATATCTGACACGTGTGGGCGTAGCTTTCAGCACATTGAGACCTGCGAACAAAGATTGGCTAAAGACATATCGGAAATTCAGGCTTTGCATCTGAACTGACATTGTTTTCAACAATAAGAAGAAATACACATGGAATTTGAAATTTGGTGGCTGCTAGGCATACCCTTATTCTTTACCCTGGGCTGGAGTGCTGCGCGTATCGATATACGTCAGTTGATCTCGGAGTCCCGCAGCCTGCCGCGTGGCTATTTCAAGGGCTTGAATTTCCTGCTCAACGACCAGCCAGACAAGGCTATTGACGCCTTTATCGACATCGTCAGGCTAGATCCTGAGGCGGTAGATTTGCATTTCGCCCTCGGTAACCTGTTCCGCCGCCGTGGTGAGACTGAACGCGCTATCCGCGTGCATCAAAACCTGCTGGCCAGGCCAGACCTGCCCACAGAGCAAAAAACCCAGGCCATGTATGAACTGGGGCAGGATTACCTGAAAGCCGGTCTGCTCGACCGTGCTGAAGAAACCTACAACCTGCTCGTCAACAGCCCGTTTGAAGCCCAGGCCAGACGCGCCTTGCTGGAAATTTACCAGCGAGAAAAAGAATGGGCGCGTGCGATTGAGGCAGCCAATGCCTTGCAGGAATGTGGTGCTGGTGGCCGTCAAAAAGAAATCGCCCAGTTCTACTGCGAAATTGCCCAGGATGAGCTGGTGCATACCAATACAGAAGCGGCCCTGGCCAATCTTGAAAAAGCACTCGCAGCAGATCGTAATAATGTACGCGCCATCATCCTCATGGGTGATGTGTATATGGCCAATGGGGACACTGAGATAGCTCTGGCTACCTGGCGCCGGGTGGAGCAGCAAAGCGTGCCGCATGTGGCACTAGTGGCGCAGCGCCTGATGGATGCATACCGCAAGCTCGACAAGTCGCAAGAGGGATTGAACCTGCTCAAAAATTACCTGGCAGAGGCACCGTCGATAGATTTGCTGGAAGTCGCTTTCAAGGCCACGCTGGAGCTGGAAGGTATAGAAGCCGTCAATAGCCTGGTCAGTGAAGAATTGCGCCGTACCCCAACGCTGCTGGGTCTGGATAAATTGCTGGATGGTCGCATCATGGTGGTGCCACCTGAAGTCAGGCCGGAACTGGCCATCATCAAGAACCTGGTACATGGCTATGCGCAAAAACTGGCGCGCTATCAGTGTTCCAATTGCGGTTTCAAGGCCAGGCAGTTTTATTGGCATTGCCCTGGCTGCAGTAAGTGGGAAACTTATCCACCACGCCGCACAGAAGAGCTGAACGTCATGAATTAATGATCGCTGTCATGCCTGAGTGCAGACTGATTTGCGCAAGGTTTCAGGGATACTCGTTAAGTTAAAGAATCTTGAATAAGGGCTGCAATCTGAAAATCTATGTGGATGACTAGATATTTGGATGTGCAGAATGACTTATTTTTATTTGGTGATCAAAAAATGAAAATCACAATTATTGGTACAGGTTATGTCGGTCTGGTCACAGGTGCCTGCCTGGCTGAGTTGGGTAATGATGTATTTTGCCTCGACGTCGATCAGCGCAAGATTGACATCCTCAATAACGGCGGCATCCCTATCCATGAGCCGGGCCTGGAAGAAATCGTTGCGCGCAATCGCGCTGCGGGCCGCATACAGTTTTCTACCGATGTTGAAGCCAGTGTCAAACACGGTGACGTGCAGTTTATCGCTGTCGGCACACCGCCGGATGAAGACGGTTCTGCCGACTTGCAATATGTCGTGGCGGCGGCAAAAAATATCGGCAAGTACATGACGAACTTCAAGGTAGTTGTTGATAAATCTACCGTGCCTGTGGGTACCGCAGACCGCGTCAGCGCTGCCATCGCTGCTGAATTGACGGCACGATCAGTGACGGCAGAGTTCTCGGTAGTTTCCAATCCAGAGTTTTTGAAAGAAGGCGCAGCAGTAGAAGACTTCATGCGCCCTGACCGCATCGTCATCGGTTGCGACCAGACACCGCAAGGTGAAAAAGCCCGCAGCCAGATGAAGAAGTTGTATGCGCCTTTCAACCGCAATCATGAACGCACTTACTGGATGGACGTGCGCTCGGCAGAGTTCACCAAATACGCAGCGAATGCCATGCTGGCGACCCGCATCTCTTTCATGAATGAGCTGGCGAATCTTGCAGACCATGTTGGTGCTGATATTGAGGCGGTGCGACACGGTATAGGTTCTGACCCGCGCATAGGTCATAGTTTTTTATATGCAGGTTGCGGCTATGGCGGCTCCTGCTTCCCCAAGGATGTGCAGGCGCTGGAACGTACAGCACAAGACCATGGTTTGAATCTCCTCATCCTGCAGGCAGTGGAAGCCGTCAATGCGCGTCAAAAGCAGGTACTCGGCAACAAGATACAGCAACGCTTTGGCGAAAACCTCAGTGGCCGTCATTTTGCCATCTGGGGGCTGGCATTCAAGCCGAATACCGACGATATGCGTGCAGCTTCTTCACGCGTCTTGCTGGGGGAGTTATTGCGTGCTGGTGCGACTGTGGCAGTGTATGACCCGGTCTCCATGCAGGAAGCCAAGCGCGTATTTGAACTGGATTTCTACGATGCGCCAGAATTGCTGGCATCCATACGCTATGCAGCCAACCCCATGGATGCACTGCTTGAAGCCGACGCGCTGGCGATTGTCACAGAGTGGAAGGCCTTCCGCAGCCCTGACTTTGATGAAGTCAAGGCACGCCTGAAACAACCAGTGGTGTTTGATGGCCGCAACCTGTTCGAGCCCACGGTCATGACCGAACTGGGCATTGAATACCACGGCATAGGCCGCTCCGTATTGACGAATAAATGACAAATAAATGACGAACTAATAATGCAGAATATGGATGCAAAAAAAAATACAGCAATGAAGCGTATTCTGGTTGCTGGCGATGTCATGCTGGACAGATACTGGTTCGGCGAAGTTAACCGCATTTCACCAGAAGCACCTGTGCCTATCGTGCGCGTGGAAAAAAGTGAAGAACGCCTTGGCGGTGCCGCCAATGTGGCCCGCAATGCCGTCGCCCTGGGCGTGCAGGCTGCCTTGATGGGTGTCATCGGTGACGATGATGCAGGCAATAGCATGGAGCGCCTGCTGAAGACTTCAGGCATAGAAGCCTACCTCAGCCGTGACCAGCAAATCTCTACCATCATCAAGCTGCGCGTCATCGGCAGGCAGCAGCAGTTGCTGCGCATCGATTTTGAAGAACGCCCGACCGAACATGTCTTGCGCGACAAACTGAATCGCTTTAATTCTTTGCTGACTGGTTATGATGTCGTCGTCTTGTCCGACTATGCCAAGGGCAGCCTGGTGAACGTCAGCGCGATGATCACTGCGGCCAAGGCTGCAGGCAAGATCGTGCTGGTTGATCCCAAGGGCAGTGACTTCAAACGCTATGCTGGTGCCAGCCTGCTGACACCGAACAAGTCGGAGTTGAAGCAGATCATCGGTGACTGGCCCAATGAAGAAGAACTGACATCCAGGGCCCAGCAACTGCGCGCAGATTTGCAAATCGATGGTTTGCTGCTGACCCGCTCAGAAGAAGGCATGACCCTGTTCACCGCCAATGGCGTAACCCATGTGCCAGCGATGGCGCGTGAAGTATTTGATGTCTCTGGTGCCGGTGATACCGTCATCGCCACCATGGCCGTCATGCTGGCGCAAGGCAAATCCATGCAAGAGGCGGTGGTGATTGCCAACCGTGCTGGTGGGATTGTGGTCGGTAAGCTTGGTACGGCTACGGTGACGTGCGAAGAACTCTTTCCTGAGTCTGCGCATTAAATTAGTACCTGAGCTGGCTTGAAGGATTCAAGCCAGCATCCTCAATACTGGTGTATCAGGCGATCGCCCCAAAGCGAAAGCTTGATGCCACTACGCCGCCAAAAATGTTTTCTTCATGATAAACACAACTGGCAACTTCATCTTCTGCAGCGCCGACTGCCACCATCAGCGGCAACAAATGCTCTTCTCTCGGATGGGCAACCCGGGCTGCTGGCGCGTCTTCCCAATTGAGCAGACGCTTGACTCTTTCTGTCGTGCTGCTGGCGATCAGGCTGTCCTGCAGCCAGTCATCAAAACTTGATGAGGGCTCTTTTGCCAGAGGGCCAAAGCGGCGCAGGTTATGGTAGCTGAGGCCACTGCCTATGATGAGTATGCCCTCGTCACGCAAAGGGGCGAGCGCACGTCCCAGTGCCAGGTGTTCTGCCGGGTCCAGTCCTTTGCGCAGCGATAATTGCACGACCGGCATATCAGCTTCAGGGTACATCACGGCCAGTGGCGCAAATGCACCGTGATCGAAACCACGCTGCGCATCCGCCTGTGCGGGCAAACCTGCATCCTTGATCAGGCCCATTACGCGTTCTGCCAACTCGGGTGAGCCCGGCGCAGAATAATGTACCTTGTAGGTATGCTCAGGAAAACCACCGTAGTCATACAGCATGCCTGGCCAGGGGCTTGTCATGACCTTGAATGCGCTTTCCTCCCAGTGTGCCGAGATCATCAAGATAGCCTTGGGTTTGTGCGGCAGTTGCCGTGGCATATCAACCAGTGATGCTTCCAGCACATGCATGGTTTTGCGCATGTCTTCCATGTAAGGCCAGGGGCCGCCGCCGTGCGAAATAAAGTAGGTAGGCAATTTCATATGAGTATCCTCCACAGGTCATTTGGTGCAGGGGCTTGTTTTTTCAATTCATTCCATAGAGCCCATGAAATTCATCATAATGTTTCCTGATAAGGAAATCGATGGTGGTAAAGTAATTGTATTGTTTCCAAAAAGTGCAACATTGATGGCGTGAGGCAGATATATGGATGAACTAGATATCAGTGGCATCAGGGTATTTCGTGAGATTGTCGAATCAGGCAGCTTTACCGCCGCAGCTGACAGGCTGGGCATGGCCGCGCCCATGGTCAGCAAGCATATCGCCAGGCTGGAACGCAAGCTGGGTGCCAGGCTGCTTAATCGCAGCAGCCGCAGCATGAGCCTGACTGAGGCGGGCAAGGATTTTTTTGCGCAGGGCAGGCAGGCGCTGGATATTCTTGATGCTGCTGTTGCCTCGGTTGCACAAGAGAGCGGGCCACCACGCGGTGAATTGAAAATCAGCGCTCCGGTCTGGTGTGCCAACGCCGGCTTTGCGAAGGTGCTGGCAGATTTTCGTCAACATTATCCTCTAGTCAGATTGAACCTGCATCTTGATAACCACATGGTAGATCTGGTGGCAGATGGCTTTGATCTGGGGCTGCGGGCGACCGATGAGCCATCACCAGCGCTGATTGCCAGGTCTTTGTGCAAGGTCGAATTCCGCCTGGTTGCCACACCGGCTTTTGTGAAAAATCTGCAAGCTGGCAACAAAGAAGAAGCCATCAACGTGGCGATGATATTGCCCAATTATGTGCAGCTTGAAAGGTTTCACTTGCCAGTGCAAACAGAGTGGGCACCTTTAAAACTGGATGCGGTCATGAAATGCGGTGACACCACGCTCACTTATCACTGCGTACTGGCTGGTATGGGTGCCGCATTTCTGCCCGAGTGGCTGGTAGGTGATGATCTTGCTTGTGGCCGTTTGCAACTGGTGGCAGGTAATGAGCCGGGTTTTACCGGTAATCTGTATGCAGTGTATGCCAGCCGCCGTCAGATGCCACCCAAGCTACGTTGTTTTATCGATTTTTTGATAGACAGGCTGGGTGATTAGTCATATTGACATTTAATTGTGGAATACTTGTCAACGGAATTAACCGAGTTCCGTTGATAGCTACATAGCCAGCGATAAAAACCAGGCTATGTCGTTTAAAGATTCGCTTTACATATTGCTTTAAAAATGTCCAATTATTGAGGGAGTATTCGCATGTTGAAGAAAATTATATTTGGCCTGATGGCTTTGTTGGCTGCTACTGGTTTTGCATTCGCCGATGTCGATGTCAATAAAGGTGACCAGGCCGCACTCGATGGTATCAAGGGCATAGGCCCAGCCAAATCCAAGGCCATCATCGAAGAACGTACCAAGAACGGTGCCTTCAAGGATTGGGCTGATTTTGAAAGCCGCGTCAAAGGCATAGGCGAAAAAAGCTCCACTAAATTGTCTGAAGCAGGTTTGACTGTCAATGGCCAGGCTAAACCTGGTGCAGCAGCAAAACCAGCGGCCAGCGCAGCTCCTGCCAAAGGTGAAAAAGCAGATAAAGCTACAGCGAAGGCAGAGAAAGCAGAAAAACCTGCGCCAGCAGCGTCTGCAACAGCAGCACCAGCGTCAACAGCGGCACCAAAAGCTTCTGCTGCGGCATCTGCAGCTTCCAAGGCCAGCGCAAAATAAGTCTGATTCTTCAGTTCTTTTGTTGAACTGACAGTTCCACAAAACCCCGGAAGTGATTCCGGGGTTTTTTATTAGCTTATTTAAATTCTGTATAAGCCTGATTAGTGCTTGCGAGTGGGTTGTAAAGACTTGATTTGTCTATGAGAAGCTGATTTTTATCAGCCTTGGCGGGGTGTTTTTCAAACAAACTGCTTGCTTATGCGGCAAGCGTCTAAAGGTAACTGCGTTTAGAATAAGACTTTGTCTTTTTAAGCTGTTGTTAAGCTGTTTACCATGAACTATCTGACCATCGAAGACACCATAGGCAATACACCGCTCGTTAGATTGCAGCGCATACCCGGTGACGAAAACCAGCGACGCAATAATGTCATCCTCGGCAAACTGGAAGGTAATAATCCTGCCGGTTCCGTCAAGGACAGGCCTGCCTTGTCCATGATCAAGAGGGCAGAAGAACGTGGCCGTATCAAACCTGGTGATACTTTGATCGAGGCCACCAGCGGCAATACCGGCATTGCCCTCGCCATGGCTGCCGCCATGCGTGGTTACAAGATGATCTTGCTGATGCCAGAAAACCTGAGCATAGAGCGTCGCCAGAGCATGGCTGCTTACGGGGCGCAAATCATGCTGACTCCCAAGACCGGCGGCATGGAATATGCGCGTGACCTGGCAGAGCAAATGCAGGCCGAAGGGCAGGGGGTGATACTTGACCAGTTCGCCAATCCGGATAATCCGCTCGCACACTATGAAGCCACAGGGCCAGAAATCTGGCGCGACACCAAGGGCCAGGTCACCCACTTTGTCAGCGCCATGGGAACTACCGGTACCATTATGGGGGTATCTGCTTATCTGAAGGAGCAGAATCCACAGATACGCATCGTCGGTGCGCAGCCGGAAGAAGGTTCGCAGATACCAGGCATACGCAAATGGCCAGAGGCTTACATGCCGAAGATTTTTGATAAAGCCAGAGTTGATCAGGTAGAGTCAGTCACGCAGGCAGATGCAGAACAAATGGCCCGCAGGATGGCCGTGGAAGAGGGCATATTTTGTGGTATTTCTGCCGCAGGTGCTTGCGAAATCGCTTTGCGTATCGCCCAGACGGTAGAAAACGCCACAATAGTCTTCGTTGTTTGTGATCGTGGCGACCGGTATTTATCGACAGGTGTGTTTCCAGCCTGAGTAGTCGCATCATAGGCGAGTGCAGCCCCGCACTCGCTGATTGAGCCAAAGGTGTGGCTTGCTGATGTAATTGCAGGCATGACTGAGTGGATAGCGTGTATATCTTGCAGGTGCAAGTGACAGGACTAAGGCATACAGCTAAGTTATATAGCTACTTACATCGCTACTCATATAGCCAGATCATGAAGGGCAGTGCTAGATGTGATGAGCAGGTCAAGGCGAGCGGTTTAGCTGCTGCCATTCGTGCGCGCATTGTCATGGCGCTCTGCCATGGAAATCTCCAGGCACTCAATTTTATTGCACTTCTCCGGTAGCTTTACATCAAGCTGTCATAAATCCGGCGCACAATAAAAACAAGAAAAAAAATACCGAAATCACGCTTGTGGCGCATTTTCGGTATTTTTCAATGTAGCAGTTTTCCTGACAACCCGAAGGTCAGACAGGCCAGCAAGCACTGATCAAATTAAAGACTTATGCTGCGTCTTTTGGTTTGAATTGCTTGTCGCTGATACGGAATTTCGCACGACGGTCGCCCATCAATTCGCGCAATTCTTTGATGCTGACATCGCTGATTTCATGCATGCGGATCAGCAGTGATGCGCCGACCGGCAGGCGACGATGCCTGATTTTACTGATTACTGGTGGTGCCACTTCCAATGCTCTGGAGAGTGCTGCATCATTTTTCAAATGCAATTGCTTGATCAGAGTATCCAACAGATTGTTTGGATCATAGTCGATTTCATCGGATTCAAGCTGGGTCAAATTTGCCATAATTACCTCGCTGTGTAGTTTATTGACGCTTAATTAGTTGCTTCAATAAAAAATTAATCAAACGGTAATATTGTATCTTTAAAATATAATTTGCTTGTCAGAAAAATAGCAAACCATTGTTAAATCTCTTGACACTTTGCTTAGTTAAGAAGTAAATGTGTCAACTAGATAACAGCACTTTAGTTTAGAAAATACTGAATGGCAATGTTTATTCCAGTAATTAGTTACTAGAATAACATAAATTAACAATTTTATTTGGTTTATTAAAATCTGTTAAATTGCGATCTTCTTCTCCCATCACTCTGTGATGCGGCGTTAAACACATTAAGTGAGAATTATTTTTGTCTGGCCAAGGCAATGACACGACCCAGATCATAGACTGACATTGCATAAAAATAACTGCGGTTATACAAGGTTATGGCGTAAAAATTTTCTGTTGCAAGCCAGTACTCTGTTGCGTCATTGCCATTTTGCAGATCGACAAGCCCGTAAGGGATATTTGTTGGCGCATCGCTACTGGCTGTTGTCGCTATGGCTTTTAAATCCTGCAACTGATAGCTGGCCTGCAAACCTTTGCCCAAGGCCGTGCTGAGTTGTTCATTTTTCTCATGCAACACTAGAGTGGCAGGGAATGCGACAGGTAAATTGCGCTTCCAGCCATGTACTGCCAGATAATGGGCGACACTGCCTATCGCATCCACTGGTGAATCTGTCAGGTTGATCTTGCCATCGCCATCAAAATCCACTGCATATTTCCTGATGCTGCCAGGCATGAATTGTGGCCAGCCTATCGCGCCTGCGTAAGAGCCTTTAAAAACAAAAGGATCAAGCGAGGCTTCCCTGGACATCAGCAACATGTTTTCCAGTTCCCCCCGGAAGAATTGCATGCGTGTATCGCGAGTCGGTGTGTCAGGGTAATCAAAGGCCAGCGTAGTCAGCACATCCATGACGCGAAAGCCGCCAGTCTGCTTGCCAAAAATGGTTTCTACACCAATCAGGCCGACGATGATTTCTGGCGGCACGCCATATTCCTGCTCGGCTTTGGCGAGGGCATCGGCATATTTATCCCAAAAAGCAACACCAGCTTCGATGCGGTAAGGCTCGACAAAGCGGGCGCGGTAGGCTTTCCAGTTCTTGGGTTTGCCTGCCGGAGCAGGGCGCATCAGTTGCCTGGCGGTTTCTATGTATCTGGCTTGCTTGAAGATGGCTTTCAATTCTGCTTCGGTATAGCCATGCTTGCTGACCATTTCCGAGATGAAGCTGGATACTTCCTTCCATTGCTCAAAATGGCTTTCATCTTTTTTTGCCTTGGCAGCCGGGGCAGAACTGGCTGCCGCCGTGCTCCTTACAGGCTTTTTCACTTGTTTTTTTTCTGTTGCTTGGGCTGCGCCTGAGGTGAGCAGTGCGACTGCGATAATGAGTGAGTAAATGCTATTCAGCAGGATGCCTGGCTGGCGTGATGCGTGGGATGTCAGAGAGATCAAAATACGTCTATTAAAAATTAGCGGCATGCTGCCAGCAAGGTTTTCAAACGCCGGATCAGCGTACTTTCCGGACCTGGGTCTTTGCCGTAGCGGGCACTTGCGTACAGTGTCAGAAAACGCTCGGCATTTTCAAATTCAGCTGCGGGCAGGCTGCTGCGCAATCTTTCCAGATAGGTTTTTGGCCCCTCATGCAAAGCGCGTGCTGCGGTCTTTTTTTCCATCTTGCGACAGAAAGAAAAGTATACCTTATCAAGCGCTGTGACACGTGGCCGGTTGCGAATTAAGGGCAGGGAGATCAGGCCAAGTATCAGGCTGGTCGCGACAAAAAACAACATGGTCAGTTGTGTCCAATCCACTTTCATGAGACCCATGGAGTTCAACAAGCTCCTCTGGGTATTCTGGTTGTAGTTCAATACCCATTGATTCCAGGAGTTATTGACGGCGCTCCATTGCATGCGTACCTGATTGAAAAAGGAAATTCCATCCGGGCTCAGGTTCATGAGGCCCGCCAGGCCCTGGCGCGGCACGGCATAATTGAGTGAGCGCTGCACCCTTTCCGGTGCTACGGCTGCGGTCGGGTCTATCCTGAGCCAGCCTTTGCCTTCCAGCCAGACTTCGGCCCATGCATGTGCGTCGGACTGGCGTATCTCAAGATAGCCATCGACAGAATTCAGGTTGCCGCCCTGATAGCCGGCAATTACCCTCGCCGGAATATTGGCGGCGCGCATCAGCAGGACAAAGGCACTGGCATAGTGTTCGCAAAAACCAGCCTTGGTATCGAACAGGAATTCATCGGCACTATTCCTGCCCAGACGCGGTGGTTCCAGCGTGTAGGAATAGGCTTCACGGCGGAAGTAGTTCAGTATGGCCCAGATCAACTGCATATCATCGGGATATTGTTGTCTCAGCGTCGCAGCAAAAGCCAGGGTGCGTGGATTGTAGCCTTCTGGCAGTTTCAGCGAATCGGCCATCATTTCCCGGTTGCTGCTGGCTTCCAGGGCATAGGTAGTATACGACTCTATCGTGTATTTAAGCCTGTCATTGGTGACTTGCTCGCGCCGGGTTTCCATCAGTCTGTTGATGATGGCGACGGTACCGGTATTGGTGTCCAGCTCGGGTTTGCCTGCGGGCATGTCGAGTGCAAACAGCCAGTTTTGCCCATTTGCTTCCAGCGTGATTTCCTGGCGTATGGCCTGGCCGCCATATTTAATCCAGTTTTTGTCCTGGTCAGTTTTATAGGAAGACCTTTTTTCTTCCTGCGACCAGCTGCGTCCGTCGTATTTATTCATGACGATGCCACGCCAGTAAAGCTGGGGTTTGGCCGGGATGAATTTATCGAACTTGACGCGAAAGGCAATTTCTTCAGACTGTGCCAGTTCGCTGATATTCCCCGGCGACATCGAGTTCGACAGACCGCTGCGGCCAGATTGTGCATCGCCTGGCAAGCCCCACAATGGACCCTGTATGCGTGGGAACAGCACAAAAGCGATGATGGTCAGCGGAATTGCCAGCCCCAGTATGCTGGCCCCAAGCTTGAGCCTTTGCAGTAAAGGCGGTACTACGCCTGTGTAATGGAAGGATAACTGCGCTGTCAATAACAGACACAGCCCTGTCAATGTCAGCATGGCGGCGAAGATGCTCTGCTGATAAAAGAAGCTCGTCAGTAACAGGAAAAAGCCAAGAAAAATCACCACGAACAAATCTCTCTTGGCATGCATTTCCAGCAGCTTGCAGGTCAGCAGCAAGACCAGCATGGTGACGCCAGCTTCCCGGCCAAAAAAAGTCCTGTGCGTCAGATAGACTCCGGCCATCATCATCAGAGCAACCGGCAGCAGCAGCCAGGCAGGGGGCAGGCGGCGTCCGCTCAGGGTCAGCCATCCTCGCCAGGTCAATAACAGGGCGCAAGAGGCATTCACCCACCATTTGACATGGTCAGCATGTGGTAATAATACGAAGACGCAGGCAAAGATCAACAGCAGGGTATCTGCCTTGTCACGTGACAATATGGTGCGGAAGACTGGCAATTTCATGATGCTGGTATCTCGTAGAGCGCCAGTGCGCGCAGGCAGGCCTCACAGTGCTCTGGCCCAGTAGTTGGTGGATACTGTGTTTGCGCCAGCCTGAAGCCATAAGTCAGGCCGCGCTGATCAGCCTCCAGTACCCAGCTGGTCAGGCGTGACAGTTTTAGTTCTGTATCCATATTCCGGGGCAGCGCAGCAAAGTCCAGCATGACATCGTTGCCAGAACCTCCGGCGAATTGCTTGGTCACCAGTGAACCACCCAGGGCTGTATCGACTTTGGCAATCTGTTTCCAGGCCAGGTGTTTCATGGCGTCGCCAGGCTGATAGGCACGCACACCGGCAAAATCTTCATCACCGGCATGGCCTGGTGCTTCTGTCTTTTGCCCGGCACCTGACATGGGCAGGGGTGGTGGATTTGCCTCTGGTTGCGGATAGACCAGCGCATTGGCATCTGGCAGCCAGGTACTCCAGGCGCGTAACAGGCCCAGCGGGTAACTGGTTTGCAAACGGATTCTGGGTATCGCTTGCAAGCCCCGGTTCGTCGTCGGGTAGCTGAGCTGCACTGCAACGCGGCTGTCGGCAGCGATATCAACAAATTTTTCCGGATGACCTTTTTCAGCAAAACCCACGCTGATGGCATAGCGTGGGTGAATGCGGCGGTTGATCAGATACACTGTATATTCGGTTTCTTCGCCCGCAAAGACAGCCCGGGCCGAGCCTGGCAGCAAGTGCAGGTAGGCCAGATTGCGAAAGCCATAAAATACATTGACCAGCGCAACGCCACCCAGTACATAAGTCAGGCCAAAGCCCAGGTTCAGGCTGTAGTTGGTCGCTGCCAAAAACATCAGTAGCAAAAGGACGACATATACCAGCCCGGGTTTGCTGGGCAGGGTGAATACCCGTCGCTGATTCAGGAACACTTCACCACTTTCTGGCTTGTGTTCCAGAAAAACGATCTTGCGCAGTCTTTTTTTTATCGATGTGAACATGCCGTGATTGATCTATGGCTGTGCAGTTCAGACGCTGACGCGTTTCATCAGTTGTGCCAGCAATTCGCTACTCGCACTGACCTTGCCTGTCATTGACTTCAAGGGGCGCAGCCTGTGCGCGATAACGGGTATCAATACTGCCTGCACATCTTCAGGCAGGACGTGGTCACGGCCTTCCATGGCCGCCCAGGCACGCGCGGCCTGTAACAGAGCGATAGAAGCACGTGGGCTCATGCCCTCGGCAAATAAATCGCCCTGGCGTGTTGCATGGGCCAGTGATTGCACGTAGTCGATCAGCGCTGCTGAAGTATGGATTTTTTTGAGTTGCTGCTGTGCTTCCATCAATTCTTCCGGTTGCATGATGGCGGGCAATTGTGCCAGCAGGCTGCGTCTGTCTTCACCCAGCAAAAGGGCACGTTCTGCTGCGGCATCCGGGTAACCGAGCGACAGGCACATCAGAAACCTGTCGAGTTGCGACTCAGGCAGGGCAAAAGTACCCACCTGATGGGCAGGGTTCTGGGTGGCGATGACAAAGAACGGCGAGGGCAGGTTGCGCGTTTGCCCCTCTACCGAGACTTGCCTTTCTTCCATGGCTTCCAGCAATGAGGATTGGGTTTTGGGTGTTGCGCGGTTGATTTCATCTGCCAGCAGTACCTGGGCAAACACGGGGCCGGGATGAAAAACAAATTGTGATTTTTCCCGGTCAAAAATCGAAATGCCAACCACGTCTGCTGGCAACAGGTCGCTGGTAAACTGCAGACGGTTGAACTTCAGACCCAGGGAAATTGCCAGTGCATGCGCCAGTGTGGTTTTGCCTACACCAGGCAAATCTTCTATCAGCAAGTGTCCACCCGCCAGCAAACAGACCAGTGCCTGCCTGATTTGCTGTTCCTTGCCGATGATGACGCTATTCACCTGTTTTGCTACTTTATGTACTTTGGAAAACATGTTCGTCCTTGCTGAGCAATATTTATTGTTGCCTGAAAATCATGATGGTTCAAGCCAGCCTGGGCTGGCCACGCAGATGAATTGTCAAATTTCTGTGCCCACAGTGTAAACCGAAATGTGAAAAACTGTTGCCCATAGTGAAAAGATTCAGACAGACGGATTTGCAAAATCAGGCAAATAGGGTGAAACTGATGGCAAGACGGATAAGATAAACAGAACTGAGTTCACTCATACTGCGCTGGCAAGCTAATGCCGGACTGGTTTTGTGGCAGTTCTGGCACAGAGACATGACAACTGCGTATTTCACCCATGCTGACTGCAAGCGCCATGAAATGGGCTCATGGCACCCCGAATCACCCGAGCGTTTGCAAGCCATAGACGATCAACTGATCGCCAGCCGTATCAGCAACTTGCTGGACCATCGCGAAGCACCTCCGGCGACGGAAGCCGATCTTGCGCGCGTGCATACTGCCGACGCCATTTATCGCATACGGGAAAACTGCCCCTCAGAGCGCTCTGAATACAGCCATTTCCCGCTGGATGCTGATACTTCACTGAATGCTTACACCTGGCTCGCCTCCTTGCGTGCCGCCGGTGCCGCTCTAGCGGCAACCGATGCCGTGCTTAATGGCGAAGTGGAAAATGCCTTTTGCGCCATACGCCCGCCAGGACACCATGCGACCCCCAGTGAAGCCATGGGTTTTTGCATGTTCAATAATATTGCCGTAGCGGCCAAGCATGCATTGGAGGTACGCGGTCTGAAGCGTATTGCCATCGTCGATTTTGACGTTCATCATGGCAATGGCACTGAAGAAGCTTTCAGGGGTGATGAGCGGGTCCTGATGGTCAGTTTTTTCCAGCACCCGTATTATCCTTATACGGGTACTGAGCATCCTGCCCGCAATATGGTGAATATCCCCGTCCCGGCACACAGTTATGGCGATGTGGTGCGCCAGTTAATTACTGAACAGTGGTTACCTGCCTTGCGCAAGTTTGAACCAGAAATGATTTTTATCTCTGCCGGTTTTGATGCCCACCGCGAAGATGATATGGGACAGATGGGCCTGGTCGAAGCCGACTACGCCTGGATCACCAAAGAAATCATGAAGGTAGCCCAGCAGTTTTCCAACAAACGCATCGTCAGTTGCCTGGAAGGTGGCTATAACCTGTCGGCTCTGGGGCGCAGCGTGGTTGCTCATCTTAAAGTCCTGGCTGACCTGGATTGATCATCGTTGAACAAGTATGATTGACTACGCCAGCTTGAGTCCGTTGAAGACGGAACGTCTCCTGTTGCGCAAGATGGAGCGCAGCGATATCGACAGTGCCGCCATCATCCATGGTGACCCCGCGACCAATGTCCATAACCCCACTGGGCCGAGGTCGCGTGAAACCACCAGCTTGTTGCTGGATGACTGGGCCGGGGCCTGGGAACGTCAGCATTTTGGTTACTGGACGGTCTGTTCTATAGATGAGCCGGACCAGGTATTGGGTTTTGGTGGCGTCATGCGCAAACAGATAGCTGATTTCAGTGGCCTGAACATCTATTTCCGTTTTGCTGCGCACACCTGGGGCAAGGGCTATGCAACGGAAATGGCTATGGCTGCCTTGCATGCTGCCTTTGTCGTGCTGGCTGAGGATGCAGTATATGGGCTGGTCAGGCCCGCCAACATACCTTCGCGCCGCACCCTGGAAAAAATCGGCTTGCAGCCATATTCAGAAGTTGAAGATGTGACGGGTGAAGCAGCGAGCCTGATTTACCGCATCACCCGTGCCGATTACCTGATCCAACAAAACTGATACCCCGATCAGGCTACGAAGATCAGGCTACGAAAACCAGGGTGTGAAAATGAAAAAGACACTGAGTGCTTTATTGGCTGCATGGGCCATGCAGACTACATTGGTTCAAGCCGCAGATGATATTGCAAGCGTCACGAGCAAAGTTGCCCAGTTCATTGATGAATGGCATGACGATGCTGCCCACGCACGCCTGCAGTATTTCGACAAGATGGCAAAAGATGGTGTGTATATCGGCACCGACAAGACAGAACGCTGGACGCGTGATGAATTCAAAGCCTGGGCAAAACGGTTTTTTGAACGGCAATCTGCCTGGGCTTTCAAGTCCTTCAACCGCCATATCAGCATGTCGGCAGACCGCAAATTTATCTGGTTTGATGAGCAGTTGCAAACCCAGATGGGTATCTGCCAGGCGACAGGCGTCATACACCAGACCGCACGGGGCTTTGAAATCATGCACTACCAGTTGTCACTGACTGTGCCGAATGAACTGACTGACTATCTCGCTGCCGGTGTGAAGCAACTTGTTGAAAAACAGGCTGAACAGACGCAGAAAAAATAAGCCCTGCAAACTGTTCAAACCTGCTTATGCTCAGGTGCTTTCAGTACTTGATGATGTAACTCAGTGCAAAATACGGTGGGCGGTTTTCATGGGCCTGGCCGCTACCTGTAAATGTCGTGCCATAGTAATAATTGTCGTTATCAATGCCGCCTTTGCTTCCCATCTGATTTTTTCCAGAAGTACCCATGGGCCAGGGAGAAGTCGATTCACCAAAACCAAAATGCTGGTGGCTGGGTATCTGGTCGGTATTGAGTGTGACGTGTTCAGCCCCGCCCGTGCTTTTTAGCGGGTAGTTGCTGAGGCCATTGCCTTGCCCTGTGCCGATGACAAAACGGCTGCGCAGATCTGGCACGGTGCCGCCTATGACGGCAAAAAGATTGGGGTAGGTCGATTGGCTGATAGTTTGCCCGACGCAAAGCAGCCAGCCGTTTGGTGCATCGCTGCCACCAAAAGCAATGATGGAGCCGACTGGCAAGGGATTGATGGCAACCGTCTCAGCGGACTGGGAAGGCGCGGTGTTGGTTAATGTGCTCATGAGTTCTTTTCAAAAAAATGGAATGAATTATGCCAATACAGGATATAGCATTGGCATCTGGATAAAGACGCCTGGAATCTGCAGCTTTAGTATTTGATGATGTAGGTCAGTGCATAAAAAGGTGGCATATTATTGTGAGGAACATTACCGCCAGTGCGGGCTGTCCAGGTCGTAAATGACCAGTTATTGGCTGACCAGCCTTCCGAGTTGCCACCTCCGTTGTTGTTACCACGGTTGCCGCCTCCAACACCATATGCATGACTGTGATTGGGCATTTCATTTTCGCTCAGGGTGTGAGTCTCTTCACCGCCAGCGCTTTTCAATGTGCGGTTGGATAAGCCTCCACCCTGACCTGCCCCGACGATGAAACGGCTGCGCAAGTCAGGTACGTTGCCCCCGATCAAAGAAAACAATGTGGGATGGGTGGATTGATCAATCGCTGATCCGTCGCATATCAGCCAGCCATTAGGAGCTGCACCACCAGCATAGCTGACGACGGTGCCGACCGGCATCTGTATTGTCGCTGTGACTTGCGCAGTGACGACATTTAAATTTGGCATGGGATACTCCGGTCAGTCATTAGTGGTATTGCCATACACATTCAGTGTATAGGTGGTTTGTGGTGAAGTCGGGTTGACTATATAAGTTGACGCGGTTTGCGGAACTGGGAGTTTAAGTGGACTGCCTGAACCGTTGTCAGCAATGATTTCAAAACTGTCCTGTCCCTCAATATCCCATTGCAACTGGAAGGCATAGCTGGCCGGTGGCACGATCGTGGTAGGCTGTATGGTAAAACTATTGATCACGGGCGGGAAGATCAGAGGTACCGTGCACTGTATCTTGTTCAGCTGGTTTTGCCAGTTGCTGTCAGAGTAAGCCCAGCAATAGACAGTCAGGGTCTGGGTCTTGGTAATGCCTGTGATCTGTGGATGCTCAGTGTCATAAATGAGTGCGGGATGTGCCGTAGTGCCGTAGGTGTACTTTTGTTCGGGTATTGTCATGCCTGGTATATAGAAGCTCAGTTTGACGCTGCCAACGCCAAACATGCTCCAGGTCAGCGGGATAGAAACCTGTTCAGTTGAACTGTTAACAGGGATAGTTTCTGCCAGACTGTAGATGCCTATCGCGCCGGGATTGGGTGGAATCTGTTTGCTGATAGGAACGACAAACACCGTATCGTTGTAATGCGTACCATCGTTTGCCATGAAACCGGAAAACTGCACATACATCTGCGTAGGGCCAGTTGGCGTCATCGAAATGATATTGGCGAAAGAGAATGTCACATTTGACTGGTCACCAGTACCTATGATCTGTTTATTGGTATTGTTGGGTGTCAGTGTCCAGGTTGGCGAATTCGCCTGGCCGGTCACTGAGGGGTTTTGTACACTCCAGCCACCCGTCTGATCTACATAGATACCAGCACTGATAGCCCAGGCTGAGCCCGTTTGTGTCGCTTGCTGTTTGTCGTCCGGCGCCAGCGAGCCGCTGGTTGTGCCATACACAAAACTGACTGATACTTTGGGTGAGCCTGTCCACATATTATTGCCATTGAACAGTGGCGTGCTGCCGATATTCTTGAGGTTCAGATACAGGGTGTTGGTCAGTGGATTGCTGATGGCGGACACATAGACCGCTCCGCCAAATTCTGGTGTGACGCTGAGCACCTGTTGCAGATTCAGGTTGCCTGGCGCAGGTTGTGCAACCAGCGCCAGGGCTGAGGATACCTGGCTAGGGACGTTGGCACCGCTGATGTCATTGAAGTTGATCTGCACCACGTCAGCGGTAGGGGTATTCGATGTCAGCACATTATTGATGCTGAAAGTGATGGCGCCATTGCTGAACCAGGGGGCATTGCCACCAGTCCAGTTCAGTTGCAAAGACATGTCGGCACTGTTGTAACTGAAAGTCCAGCCTCCAGGCGTGATATTGCTTATCGTCATCTGCTCCAGTTGTGCAGCCGTGAAATACAGCGGCATGAACACTTCCAGGCTGGCGGCGTTAGTGAGATTGATATCAGCCCCGGTGTCATTGGTGAGCACGATATTCAGGCTGGCTGTGACCCCTGTATAAATGGTAGCGGGCGTGCCCGGTACCGCAGGGTTGTTCATGGTCATTATTACTGAGCTCATAATTTTTTCTGTCTGTTAGGGTTGATCAACATAATAAATGTTGAGTAGTGCAGGCTTGGTTGTTACTGCTTGGTTGTCACTGCTTGTATGCATGCTTCATTCATTACTGTCCGGGGTGAGTTCCAGCCAACCCTCCTGCAGGGTCTGTGGTGAGTAGCCATAGACCGGGGTTTCATTCGCCGCGTTGGCGATCAGCGCTGTCTCGGTAGTGCTGCCCGGCGTGATCCACGACCACGCATAACCGGCCTCCGCAGGCAAGGGTACAACCAGGCCCTGACTCATTTTCAGCATGGGTCTGGTGACGAAATTGACTTGCAGGCTGTTCATTGCAGTCGAGTACTGGTCAGGCGGTATGCTCAGTTCATTGACCGGCAATACGCCTGTCGTGGCATGTACTGCGGCCCGCGGATCAACCAGCATGGTCAGGTGACGTGATGCTGCATTCAGGTTCAGTTGCACCGTGGTTTCAGTCGGTGCCCGGATACTTCCTTGCATGCCAGGATCGGCAGCAGGTGCATAAAATACGGCACCGGTGTAAGGATTGTCGCCAGTGCCATCCATCAGGTAGCCAACCAGCCCGTCATCCAGATTGGCGAGGTCACCCAGCCGCAGTGGGAAGTTGAGGTTTTGCAGGTTGGCACTGCTGTAGGCCATGCGGTCTGTGTAATTGACGCGGTTATTGTTCACGTCTTGCGGGAATGGCGCGCCGGGGCCGCTGCTTGCCTGGCTGATTGGCAGCAGGTTGCCAGCAGTTTCCAGCCCGACCGAGGCCCTGACCAGGGCCAGGGGATTACCCAGCAGGACTGACAGATTCGCATCCCTGGCGTAATTGGCCGGGTTGATATAGTCGGCAGAGTCCAGTATCACCTTCATCAGATCTTGCAGATAGCTGGCGTTCTGGCCATTGATGTACCACATGTAGTTGGCCAGATTCGCATTCACCTTGGGTGAGCCTGGTTCGCCTATGTCATACGCCAGGCTGCTGGTGGGATTGTCCAGGTTACCGGCACGGGTGCGATAGACCAGGGCAGGGTTGGTGCTCAGATGTTCTATGCCAAACGTGCCTATCGGGCTGCCATCGGCATTGTAGAAAAACAGGTTGTTGTCGAGGTGATTCGGCATGATCCAGCCGCACACGGGTGAGGTGGCGGGGTGATGGCTCATCTCTTCAAAATCACCTGTGATACCGGCGATGCTGGTGTCATAAGAGGCTGACAACCATTGGAACCACAGACGGCTGGAGGCCAGTAACCTTGGTGGCAGATAGATTTTGCCCTGGTTCGCTGTATCTTCGGCGGGCGGCGTCATGGAGTAGGCGGTGATCACTTCCAGCGATCCATCGGGATTGCTGGCCGCAGTCGCCAGATCCATGCGCTGGCCGAAAGCATCGACGATTTCTATGCTCATGATTTCCAGGAAACCAGAACGCAGGGGGCCAAAATTACCCTGAGCCAGCAAGCCCGTGGAGATAGGTTGCTGGCTGTTGAAGCCAAAGTCATACCAGTTGTCCCAGGCATTTTTTTTAGCGGCGTTGGCGACAGCGGTGGTCACGCTGTCGCGGCTACCCTTGGTCAGGTCTTCCACTGCTACCTGGGCGACATCGGCAGCCAATATCTGCTGGATGTTGAAGCCGCTGATCGATTGCGCCAGGAAGTTCTTGTCGGCATACAGATCGGCTATGCTTTGCAGGGTAGGGTTATCCGGGTCGCCGGGGTGGCTGGCTATATAAGAGTTGATCTGGTACACCAGCACACCGGTGGAGTTGGAACTCATGGTCGATGAGTTGCCATAAGTGATGGCGTCAGGCGAGGTGAAGTTCACAGCCTGGCTACCATTCATCTTATAGACATAATCGACCGCATCTGTATCCAGGGTAAAAAAGTCCGTGAGATTCGATGGTGAATAAATCGCGTTGCCATTGTTGTCCTTGGCTTCCCACAGCAAGGGATTAAGTCTGACATTCCAGACCATGAATACCGGCAGGAAAGGGTTGACCTGGCTGGATGGGAAACCGGCTGGGGTAGCCTGGGTGCTCCAGCCTATGGTATTCGGTGCCCAGCCATTGCCGGCAACATTGCTGAACGTGATATTCAGCGACTGTGGCGCGCTGATCGCGATGACCGGATTGGCTGCAGCCTGGTAATTGTCGCTTGCCACCTTGGCAAACAGACTGGTATCTGTGGATGCAGGTACGCCACCGGCATTCGGTGCAATATCAAGCGGGCTCAGGCCACCTTGCGCATACATCAGGCTGGTAGTAAAGGCGGACAGTGAAGTGACTGCCGGATTATTTGCTCCACCTATTGCAGCGAGGCCGGATGCCACTGCCGTTGCCAGCATGGGCGTGATCAGGCAGGCTTCGCTCAGCAGGGCGCTGACATCGGTGCCCATGGGGATATTGCTGTTGATGGCCGGTACGATACCTGTGCTGCTGGCGGTGACCTGGAATTCAGTGCTGTTATAGCAGATATTGAGCTGGCCCAGTATCTCCTGGCTCAGGCGCACAAAGGTCAGTGGATTTTTGCCATTCCTGCGCGCAGGCTCCATCATGTCGCCCTGCATCAGTACCAGAGGTTCATTCGGCAGATAGAAAGCATCACTCTTCGTGCATTGCACTTGCCATGCCGGGTAAGCCGCCAGGGCATTTTGCACTACCTGATAATTATCCCAGACCTTGTAGGCCAGGCTGGAAATCGACACCCCGCTGACAGGCTGGCTGATGCCGGTGACTGCACCTGATTCTTCATTCGTAATATACGACAATATGCCAACTGCCGTGCCCTTGGCGATGACAGCATTCAATTCACCACCGCTGGCAGTGTTGATGAAATTCGTCATGTTGCTGATGCTGATATTCGGGTCAGTGATCTCACCCGTGTATAGCTTCACATAATGCGTCCAGTCCATGAACAATTGCTTGCGCATGGTGGAGAGCGCAGCGCGGCCCATGTCGTAGTTTTTTTGCGCCTGATTCAGCAAATACAGTTGTTCGGCCAGATCGAGTGGCAGGGTGACTTCGATATCGGGATTGACAGGGGTGTCCCCATTGACTTCCTGGCTGCCTATGATCCACAGGTAACCACCAGGGTCGGTAGAGAAGGCATTGCTGTGCAGTGCTTCTTCTAGCGTAATGAGTTTGTTCGGTGTTTTTTCGAGATCTGCCAGCAAGCCCAGTTGCAGGGCATCCAGCAGGTATTCATAATTGCTCAGCACATTCGGGTCATTGGTCTGCTGGCCCATGTCGGTCTTGAGCATGGCAGCCACGGCTTCTTCGGTTGAATTGCCGACGGCAATCTCAACCTGGGTATCCCAGACAGAAACATTGCCTGCATTATTCGACTGCAAAAAGTAAGTCGTCCCGGGATTGCTGAGCATGTTCCAGACGATTTCCTGGCTGGTACCGGCAGACAGGGTTTCTTCAGGGTAGTTGAGCGAAGCTATCGTATGATTTTCATTGAGCTCGTAACTGACATCGGCCATATTGAAGGTCCACTTCATTTTTCCGCTGGTGATCTGCTGGAAAAAGTCATTCGGCGTCAGTTCAGGGGCAACATCATTGTTATTGCAGTCAGTCAGATATTTGTTATAGTCGTCGGTGATATGGGCATCAATATTGGCCAGCGGATCAGACATGCTCTCATTGAGCCAGCCTGTGACCTGGTAAGTTGTGCGGAACTGTATCGTCGCATTCGCCTTCAGGGCTTCATACAAAGATTTGTAGCCGGGATAAGGTACGTCAGAAAAGTTATCCCAGAAGCCAAATACACTGCAGCATTCAGGGTAGTAAGAACCAAAATAGGCACCGACAAAACCTATTGATGTCAGGTACAGTGAGCTTCCATCAGTGGCTTTGTAATTTGGCAGGTAATTCGATGCTGGCGTATTCGCCGGGTTCCAGCTTGCTGCATCGACCACCCGCCCCATGTACATGAAAGGCTGTTGCTGGAAACCAGGCTGGGCTGGAATAGGGACGGAAATAACGGGTCTGATAATGCCGGCAGCATCTGCCTGCAGCGTTGATGACAGATAATCACTCTCGACCACCCAACTCTTGCTGCTGATGCTGCCATAAGCCTGGGTTTGCGTATCATAAAAACTCAGGAAGCGGGTTACCAGCCAGCGGTTAGGCGCAGCCGGGAAAACCAGGTTGCCGCCTTCGGCTGGTTGTGTCCCCTTGCGAAAATAATCAGGCAATTCCCATTGCAGGTGCACACCCACACCGAGCGGGTTGGCTGGGCTGTTAAGCGGATTGCCGCTGGCTGTGCTGCCCAGTGGCGCATAAATCTTGTCACCGGTACTGGCCGCTGCCGGTGGCGTGCCGCCATTCGGGTTATACCAGGGCATGGAATTGAAGCTGGCCGTCTTGCCCTGGAAGCCACCAACGACATTGGTGGCATCATTATTGTTGACGCGCAATGCGGCAATATTGAGTGGAACGATGGCGTTCATCATGATTTTCAGTCGCTGGCTTAATTAATTTGATTTATAAAAACTGACCATGCCCACACCCTCGGTCATCTCAAAGCCCATCTTGGCAGAATCGATGCTGCTGGGGATTGTGGTGCCCGGTGGCGGTGCGACAGAGCGGTTTGCTTGCAGAATGAGCTTGGACAAGCTGTCCATGCCCAGCACGCGCGGCGATATGCTGCGGAAACATGAGCTGATGTCAGTCGGCGTCACCGTCTGGCTCATGGTGACGCTATTCGTCGTCGTGCCATCGTCGGTCTTAGTTGCATTGCCAAAGGTGTACAGGTTCTTGACCGCAGTGGCCGCCTCGCCCCTGACGGTACAGTCATTCTGGAAACAATCGATACCATAATGCAGTGCCTGTGGCGCTTCATGTATATCAACGCGATAGGCATCACCGGCGACCAGACAGATTAAGGTGTCTGATTGTGGTCCCAGTTGCTCCAGTCTCAGGATTTGCAACATGACAGGGCTTGGGTCTTTGGGAGTGCCACCGAGAGGATAGACATTCACGCCCATGCTCGGGTAATCAAGTACCAGTGAAGAGCGCAGGACAAAGCCGCTGATGACTGTGGAATTGCTTTCGCTGAGTTTGGCAGTGGTTCCAAAGGCCTTGGCCCTGACTTGAGAAGCTGTGCCCTTGACCTGGCTGGTCACCTCCGGCAAGACGGCAGATTGCAGATTCATCTCTGGCGTATCGACCTGTGTGGTCAAATTGCGGCCTATGCTCATGGCACCATCCGTCAATGCAGAAATCCAGTTACTGTCGAGATAAAAAAAGCGCAGTGATTCTGGCGGCAGCATGTTTTCATCTGGTACCAGGTAATTAAAGGGCACGCCATGCAGCAGTGCCAGGTTGGCCAGCCAATCCACCAGCACTTGTGGCATGGCAGGATTGGGCAGATTGGCCTGCACATTGGCGGGACTGGAATACGCAGTCTGCAGGTTGCTGATCAGCGATGAGCGCTTATAGACGGATTTCATATTAAGCCTCAGGATTGAGTGACATGATGGTGCGCTTTAGCAGCGAATTTGAACCATGCGGTGCCGGTGCGCCGACCATGAGTTTCATTTGCTTCGCTTGCGGTGCCAGGTCCAGCGAAGCACCCAGGCTTTGTTCCAGCATCTGGTCTTCGACGGATTGTTGCACCTGCATTTCCAGGTCGCGCTTCCAGGTGTAATAGGCGGTTGAAAACGAAGTATCCTGCAAGGCCACCATGCGGCCTATGGTCCAGGCGGCAGCATAAGAGGTATCCAGCAAACCCGTGGTCGGATCAAAGATGGTGGCCGCATCAGGCGAGGCTATTGGTACCTGCAACCATGACTGCGTGACCTGATAAGGCGTCAAGGGGCCTCGATACCAGGACACGGTCTGGCCGGAAGTGCGCAGGGTTTCATTGAGTGGCACGTAACCCATATTCAATGCGCCGCGCACGACCGCATTGCTGCCCTGATAGGGCAGACGCAGATTGGTATTGGTGGCGGCTGGTGGCGGTTGTTTTTTCGGGTCATCAATGACGCGATCATTCAGGCTCAGCAACTGATGGACAAAGGTCGCTGGCTGACCAGTGCTGAAGAAAGTCCAGGTACTGAGTACCGCCAGTCTCAACGAAAGATTGCCATTGTAAGTGTTGCCCGCCGGTGCACCGCCACTGCTGGTGCTGGGCAAAAAGTTCTCCAATTCTTCGAGTGATACCAGAAAGGCCACGGTCTTCTTGCCTGTAGCAGGCAGGCGGTTGCCAAATACGATGGAAAATGAACCGGTAGGTTCACCTGGGTCTGGCGTATTGGTCGTGGTTGGCTGGTTGATCAGGCTGACTACTCGGCCATGCGCCATCTGCTTCAAGTCATCGACACTGGGTGCGATCTTCCAGAACAGGCTTAGCGGCACATCAATGGTCTGGATCGCATCGGTCAAGGTTTCACCAGGCTCCAGTCCCAGTATGTTGGTTGCCCCATTGAAATAGGAATAATTGCTACCCAGGCTGCTGTTCGTGCCAGACGGCAGGGCAGCCTGTGGGAACAGGTCCGCCACACAGCGGGTTGCAGCAGTCAGACTCAGGCTCACACCTTCAGCAGTGCAGGCATCGATATCATCTTCATCCAGCAGCATGACCCATAGCCAGGTTGGTACATCCGCATCGGTATCCGTGCCTGCCTCTGGCGGTGAATACGGAAGTTTATTGGTCGGGTAACGCACCCAGGGGAAGGTTTTTTGTGAAAACACCACATGCGGCAAGACATTGCTGAATTCACCCGAGACATTGTCCGAGGGGAAGACCGAGCTGATCACATTGCCGGGCTGCGAAATCGCAAAGCGGTCTGCCGTTACCGCAAAGGTATAGCTATTGCTATAGTCTGCGCCGCTGACAGCATTACCTGCGTTGTCGATTATGTTTTGCCTTACTTTTAACTGATAACCGCCAGCATCCAGGCCTGGTAAAAAATGCTGGATAAAGGATACCTGCTGGTTCAGCAAATAGGTTTCATCGTCATTGACAGCCATGTTGATCCACACCTTCAGAAAAAATATTCATCTATGCATTATTTGTTGCGCTATTCCATACAAGCTGCAATTGCCAGGCCGCGATTGCTAGGCCGCTATTGCTTCCCCCAGTACACCCACCAACGGCCAGTCTGTCAGGGCTTCTGTCGTGGCCATGGCTGTCAGGTTCAGTTGCGCGGGCGTGTAGGTGCCAAAGCCATTGGCCGTCAGATCATCCAGCAAGGTATTGCGCTGGCTGCTGACCCAGCTATTCGTCAGCGAGCTGAGTACATAATTCTGGTTGCTCAGCGTTTGCGTGCTGGCGCCTGTGATATTGATCTGCAATTCCTCCGCCGGGCTGGTGATGGTCGAGGTCACCGTGTAATTCTGGTTGGATTGTTGCGATGTATAGCTGAAGGTAGTCTGGTTACCTGCCGTAAAAATCAGCTGTATCAATGGCACATTGTTGACCGTCAATGGATTGCGCGGCAGGGCCGTGATATTGAAACCCATCAACGTATGTGGCAGCAGGGCTGCAGCATTGGCATCCTTGCTGACATTTGGGTCACCCCACAGGGCAGTGTTCGAATTACCCAGCACAGGCTGGATTTGCACTTCATTGATATAGTCAGTGAAGTTACCGTTATTGTCTGCCTTGGTCAGCGTGATGGTATGTATGGTCTGCACATCCGACAGCTTCATGGGTTTGACGCTGATCGTCGTGTTCCATATCTGTGTACTGGAGTAAGACTCGCTGGCCGCCACCAGGTGCGGCAGCGCTGTGGTGCCGGCAATAGGCAAGACATTTGGTATCGTCGTTGTCGTACTGCTGCCGGTGCTCCAGCGTGCTACGTTCGACGGTATGGTTGATGCAGTCATCAACTGGAACTGATTAGGATCGACGATCCAGTCCCAGGTGCGGCCTTGTGCGTCAACGATGTCCTGTTGCAGCAAGCCTACGGCGACTGATGCCGATGCATTGGTGTCGGTGCTGGCGTTGGCATTGACATTTGCCGCGCTAAGTTTTGCAGTCTTTGCCATACTGGCAGACTTTTGCATGTTCAGCATGCCCATGCTGCGTGCAGAGACAGACTTGACGGAGTTTGACGAGGTTGTGCCGCTGCCAGGCAAGAAGTTGTCTGCCACATTTTGCCAGCTGACAGGAGCAGGGTTGGGTGCAGAGGAACCGAAGCTGATGGTGAAGCTGACGATCTCGAGATCAACTTCTGCACGGCCACCAAATGACGGGCCCCATACCTGCAGATTCGCGCCCACACTGACACGTATCGTGAACAGGCCAAGATCAACCGAGCAACCGACATTGACATAGGCATCTGCACGATAGACAAAGGGTGCCCAGGCTATCAAAAAGTCCATGCCGCAATTGAACCAGGCCTTGATGGAGCCGAGCGAAAAGCTGGCAGAAAACTGCATGCCCGCCATGAACATCGCCGGTGTCAGCGCCAGGTAAGACGAGCCCGATGCCTGGAAAGGCCCGAGTGCAAAACCCATTTGCATACGGGGTACGGCTGGGTACCAGGCTGGTTTACTGTAGGCGCTGTTATAGCCGCCCAGTGTCACAACAAAGTCACCCTTGTGCGCACCGCTGAACCAGATATTGAAGGCAAAGCCACCACTGATCTTGACGAAGTCGCCATAGAGGTAAGACGCAGGCGTGACCACGCCAGCCACGGACAGTGCACCACTGTCTGGTGTGAACGAGGCGACGATATCGATTTCTATATACGCGAGTGGGCTGCTGGCTCCCTTGGGCAAAGTGACGGAGCATGAACCCAGCAAACCTATCTGGGTGCTGACGCCAAACGACACCGTGACCAGGGCAAAGGCCGACACCATATTGAAAGACGTGAACTGTATGCCAGCTGCCACCCAGTATTGGCCAGGCTGGTTGGTTACAACAGGGTTGGTGCCGCCAGCCAGTTGTGTCAGCACGCTACTGAAGGCCGCACCCGCATTCGATGGTTGTGCTGGCGCCTTGCCTGGCAGTAGCAGGTAACCCGGCAGCGTTGCAATGGTTGGCAGGTTCAACGCATAGTTGACACCAAAACCAAAGGCCAGGCCGGATACATACAGGAAAGGCGGGCCACCCAAAGGCACTTGCAGGTTCGCATAAATAAAGAAGGAGGCCGGATTATTATTCTGCGCCGGAGCATAGCCGCCTATGGCCTTGAAGCCATAGCTGGCAACCTGCACGACGACTTCACCAAAATAATTTGTGATGTCGTTCTGTTTGACTTTCAGGAAAGCACCACCCAGACGCAGATTGCCGCGTTGGAAATCCATCGCGAGGCCATCCAGGTCAAAACTGACCGTGTTACCTGCTGGCATGCCAGGCAAGGGCAGTGGGAAGGTGATTGACAGACCTTGCAAGTCCAGCGAAAAACCACCCATGGAAAAACCGGCAGACAGACCAAACGTCGCTTCACCGCTTTTATAATTCAGACCGATTTTTTGCAGGTCAACCGGGCCAAAAGTCTTGTTGATATTGATCCAGTTGATGGGACTGGCTGGCGGGCTGGCTTTGACGCTGCCGCTACCACTACCCTGGTAATAAGTGGCTGGTGCAGTAGAAACCGGGGCAGCAGGCAAGGCCATGGGCAAGGAGAAATTGCTGACAGCAGTATTGCTGCCCTCCCGCAAAAGACCTGCAGTGAATGCAAAGCCTTTTTTATTCAGACTGAATGTAGTCTGGTCACCTTTCGTATCTATCGCATAGGTATTGCTTTCACGCGAGGGCGGTGAACCTGCTGGCTTTAATGGATTACTGCTCTGCGACACTTGGGGGATATTGAAGCTGACAGGCTTGCCATTATTCTGTGCGGGGTCAGCATTGGTATAGCTGAAGCCCAGATGCTGGAGTATGAATTCATTGAATACAGGTATGCTGCCAACCAGGGGTAAATCCTTGAATGCCAGGTTGGTGTCTATCGAGGCACCGACCACGTAGTTGCTGGTAGCAGAGCCACTGGTCAGGATAGTGTCGGCATAAAAACTGAAACCAAATGTCTCGGTGCTGCTGCCATTCTGATAGACCAGTTCAAACTTGGCTGCCATGCCCATTTCTGTCGTCGTTGCGCCAGTGACAGGCTTGGTATAGGTAATTTGCCCGGCGACATAGTCGATGATGGCTTCGAGATTAAGTTCAGGCGGGAATTGTACATCGACGCCAAATTGCTGACCGATATAGCTCATGAACTTGCCTATATCGATGGTGGCATCCTGCACAGAGCCACTGAAGGTGTAAACAGATCCGCTCGATTTGCTTTCCACTTCCGCGCTCAGGGAAACAGGAACAGACCCGATTTGCAGGTTCAGGCCGAGGGTAAGGTCTATGGCAGTATTGGATGTGGTGGGCATGGCGGCGCGGAGTCTGGATTATTCAGGGTTGATCAAGGTGATCAGGATTGACTGCTGGCAGAAAACGAAATCGCCAGACTCTCTATCTTGAGCCAGTTCGACAAGACAGGCGGCAAAGCAATCAGGCCGACGTCAGGATTGGAACCTTCTACATCAAGATTGAAAGAAAACAGAAATTCTTTGGTCGTCGAGTTGAGGCTGAATTCATAAATATTGACCAGCGTCTGGTTACTGGCATTGAAATTGGCCGGATTCATATTGGGAAAAGCCTGGCTGATCAATGCCATGCCAGAGTTGCTGGAAACATCACCACCACCGAGTTTGGTATTGATGAAGTTGATGACATCACCAAGATAAATCGTGACAGGCGGATCAAAGGGTTCACGGTCCAGCTTGAATAAAAAGCCATTGCTGGCACCTTCCTGCGAATCGCTCTGGCCCAGTACAATTTCTGAAGCCAGCGGTACATCCTGTTCACCTATGACCAGCGTGGTTTTAAAATTGATCGTTGTACCCATGGTCCGCGCACCTTCGTTTTCAATAGAGGATGGTTCTATATTCATTTGCCACTTATTTGCCACTTACTTGACGTAAGCAACCGCGATACTGAAATCCTTGACGCCAAAACTGTCGCTGAACAAGCCGAGGTAAGAGCCACCATTAGCAGTGGCATTCATTGCTATCTCGACAGAAAATTCGCTGATCGTGCCTGTCGAGGTGTCGGCCACGGTGGCAAAATCAAATGTTTCCAGTGTCAGTTGTTTCGATATGCCAGTGTTGAAGCTGCCGTCACTCATGAGGTCACAGAGGATTTGCGACACGGGCAGGTTTTGCGGATTGTCAAGAGTGCCAGTTACAGAAAAAGTGGGGTCGGATCTGGTCGGCATCTGCATCGCCAGATCATAGCTAAAATCCGGCGGCACACTGGGCGGGCTGGTTTGTTTGTCGTAAGGGTAGAGCGCGATCGTGCCATTGAGTCCCCAGGTCGGTGTCGGCCGGCTGAGTGGATCGCTGACACTGATCCAGATCGCCAGCGGGTTCAGGAAGAGCGCGTTTGGATATAGCGGTATATTGACTATGCCTATCGAGGTCGAGACATTATTGACGCTGATACTCAGCGAAGGGGTAGTCTTCACATACAGCGACAATTCCAGCGACAAGAGATTTAAGGTCGTGCTGGCCGGGTTATAGTAATTCGTTGGTAGCGTGGTTGGGAACATGCTGGAAAACTGTGCACCCGGCACCAGGAAATTCAGGTCGCTCAAACCGATGCCAAAGTTGTCGAACGTGGCACTCATGGTGAACAGGCCATTGCTCATCGGTATCTGTGTGGTCACATTCCCGCTGCCACTGCCTATCTTGACGGTGGTATTCAGATTGAACTGGTCCGTGGTCGGGTCATCATCGACGGTGGCGGATTGTGGTGTAGTGTTCTTGATGGTCAGGCTGGCCGCCTGCATGAGCTGGCCACCGATGACGGGAATGCAGGTTGCCAGTGCGCTCAGTATCGCTGCATTATTGCTCGACGTCAGCTCAATACTGAGCACATTGTTGGTGGTCGTGACTGTGCCCGTCATCGGCACCGTCGTCATGCCAAGCATTTTTGACAGCACAGTCATGGCCTTGCCAGTCGCCTGCAAATCCAGGTTGGCACTGAAATTCGTTCCGCTGATCGGTGAGCCTGACGGTACGTCAAATACCAGCACACTGAGTATGGAATTACTCAGTGCCGGATAAGTGCTGCCATAGACATCGGTAAATTTCCAGTAAGCCATGAGGTATGCCCCTGCTAATATTTAATTTATATGACGTTGAATTCGATGATGACTGGCAGGTGATCCGATACCGCGTTAAATGCATTCAACACTGCCCGCCCTCTAGCCGGATACAAGTCATTCGGCGGGTCAAAGGTATTGTCCTTGGCTTCACCTATCAGGTCGGCGACTTCCTCATCGCCTACAACAAGCTGAGGTATCGCCCAGAAAATATTGTTGTCGTAAGCCGCATTCAGATAGGCGGCTTGCCCCGCCTGCGTTGTATCAAGGCGCCGCCTGACGCTGGAGAGTGAATTGTTGGGCAGGTCGGTACCAAAATTGGGCAGATTACTAAATGGCCTGACGGTAACGCCATTCCCGTTCACATAGCTGTCGCTTGGCTGGCAATTGAAATCCCCCAGGAAAAAGGTATTCTGCACTGCCGCCGATGGCGTGTTCACAAGTTGCCTGCAAAAATCAATGGGAGGGCGCATTCTCACCGCTGCTCCACCACGCGGTGGCGGGTCATGAATGCCGGAAAAACGTATCGAAGTAGCTGGTCGCGATACCAGGTTGAAGGTAGCAACCAGAGGTGTTCTGCCTGGCAGATAGGCATTGGTGATGGTATCGCGTTCTATGGCAATCGCATTTACAGCCGCCGGGGTCAATTCCCTGGTGTTATAGATGAAGCCTACCGTCTCATGTCGCCCGGTGACAACGGGTACCAGATAATCGTAGGTATATTCTTGGGGATTATGGTTCATCGCAGGGACTGCAAGATTCATGGCATCGCGCAAGGCGACCAGGGTGGGCAGGCAATTGCCGGACACTGGCCCGCCCTTTCTGCTGCCTCCGGTTTTGAGCTCAATGACAACAAACAGGTCAACCGGTGCGGAGGATACTACGCCTTCCCATTGTTCGGCCCCCATGACGACATTGGTAACGAAATCAAGAACGGTGTTACCCATGCCATAGGTTTGAAACAAAGGCTGGAAGGTATTGCCTTTGGTTAATTTGTTGAGACTGACATTTCTGAGATTCCAGGAAATTACCTTCATCGCTCATCTACCTATGGTTATGACACCTATGAAACAATAAAATTCCTACTGCTGCTGTATTCCCGTATCGAAGCCTGTTCTGCACTTTGTTTTGTTACTTGAATCGTCACTCATTGATTTGATTCCACGAGCTTGTCTTGATATAAGGAAATAACTAATTTCTCGACAAAAACATACTGGAAGTTGGCTCGGCAGAAATATTTTTGCAATAATAAAAACACAATAAATGACAGATTGAAAAAATAGCATTCAAGTATAAAATAATCAACAAAATTTACAATTCTGGTCATTTTATTAAATATTATTGTCTTTTTATATACTCATGAATTTCATCGTGACCAGATAAATAGCTGGCTTTACTGGTGTCGCAAGGAAAATCCGGCGCAAGCAGGGCAGACTTCCGTACAATGTCGCTTTGTTTTTGCCAAAAAGAAGAATAAGCATGTCCATACAATGGTTCCCCGGCCACATGAACGCCGCCCGCAAGAAGGCGGCGGAAACCATGGAAAACACCGACCTGGTGATAGAAGTGCAGGATGCCCGCATTCCACAAGCCTCGTGCAATCCCATGGTGGAGTCGTTGCGTACCTTTCGCCAGCGTCCTTGTCTGAAGATTTTGAACAAGGCTGACCTGGCTGACCCAAATGCCACCAAGGCCTGGCTGGATTTCTACAATGCACAAAAAGGCGTGTTCGCTGTCGCCCTGAGTTGCAAAAAGCCATCTGATGTCGCCAAAGTGCCTGGCCTGGCTTTGAAGCTGGCACCGCACCGCGGCGTGCCGACTAAGCCGCTGCGCATGATGATCATGGGCATACCCAATGTCGGTAAATCGACCTTGATGAATGCCTTGCTCAAGAAACGTGTTGCCAATGTCGGTGACGAGCCCGCCGTGACCAAGACCCAGCAGCGTTTGTACCTGGGCAAGAACATGATTTTGACCGACACCCCCGGCATGCTGTGGCCCAAGATTGAACATCCTACGGATGGTCTGATGCTGGCAGCCAGCCATGCGGTGGGCGTGAATGCGCTGATAGAAGAAGAAATCGCGACATTTCTGGCAGAGCAATTGCTGATTCATTACCCAAAATTTATCACTGCGCGTTATGGCTTTCCGGTCGAAGGCATAGATGCAGTCTCTGTCATTGAGGGCGTGGCCAAGAAACGTGGCTACAAGCTCAAAGGTGGCGACTGGGATTATGAAAAAGCTTCCCACACCCTGTTGCTTGATTACCGCAGTGGAGCCCTGGGTCGCGTGAGCCTGGAAACTCCGGCCAGCCGCGAACATTTGCTGGCGACCTATGTGCCGCCAGTCTTGCTCGGGCAGGGCAAGAGCGTGCAGACTGGTATGGAGCCAGAACAGGAAGATGCTGAATGAGTACCTCGGTAGAAGCGCCTTTTGTATTGCGTAAGGATGTCGCGGGCGTCAGCACCCTGACATTGAATCGTGGCGAGCGCTTTAACCCCCTGTCTGAAGAAATGCTGGCTGCCTTGCAGTCTGAGTTCAAGGCCATCGCAGTGGATGAAAATGTGCGGGTAGTAGTGCTGGCTGCTGCTGGCAAGGCATTTTGTGCTGGCCATGACCTGAAGCAAATGCAGGCCCATCCATCTGAAGATTATTACAAGAGCCTGTTCCAGCAATGCAGCAAGCTCATGCTGGCAATTCAGAAATTGCCCCAACCCGTCATCGCCCGTGTGCAGGGCTTGGCGACAGCAGCCGGCTGCCAACTGGTGGGCATGTGTGATCTGGCTGTTGCCAGTGACAATGCCAGCTTTGCCGTATCTGGCGTGAATGTCGGCCTGTTCTGTTCTACACCCGCAGTCGCCTTGTCACGCAATGTCTCACGCAAGCAGGCGATGGAAATGCTGCTGACCGGTGATTTTATCGATGCTCAGACTGCCTTGCAGCGCGGCCTCATCAATCGTGTTGTCAGTACTGATGAACTCGATACCTGTGTGGCAGAGCTCACAGCCAGCATCATTGCCAAACCCGCACTGGCCATCAGCATGGGCAAGCAATTATTCTATAAACAGCTGGAAATGGGAGTGGAGGCCGCCTATCAGCTGGCTGGACAAACCATGGCTTGCAATATGCTGGATGGGACGGCGCAAGAAGGGGTACAGGCTTTCCTGGAAAAACGCAGACCTGAATGGACTTGATTATTGTTCTGGTTCTTTGGACCTGAGATGGTCAGCGATCACCGCACCAAGAGAACACCAGACTCCGGCTACAAAGCAGGTATATAAGACTGCATAGGAGGTGGGGAGCTGGGCAGGATTGTCGCTATAGGTAAAACTGGCATAGGTATAGACTAGCGCCGTGGTGGCAATACCCAACAGATAGCCATGCATCATAGGCGATTTTTCAGCCAGATACCCCACCAGCAAGCCTGGCACTACATACTGTGCAAAGCCAAAGATCGCCATGAACAGCTGATTTCCCCATAAGCCAGCATCCGTATTCACCAGTGTTGGTGGTGCCATCGAAGCCTTCAGCAATGCAATAAATATGAAATACAGCAGACCATACACAACAGTCGAGACAGCGATCGCCTGGGTGTTGGGTTTGGAAATAAAAGGGTGGAATGCCATAGGGGCAAGATTATACTCTTAGCTGCTGAAGAATTGGGCGCAATTGAGCGTGTTTTGTGCCATTCTTTAAGGGTATCGTTTGCGACTGGTGAGCTGCAATATGGTCGGCAATCTTGGTAACGTCATTCCAGCGTGTTTTTAGCTGGAATCCACCGGGCTGGCGCTCCAGCGACGGTCGTGGCAAAGTAATGCGTTATTAGTTTCAGACTCATTGTGTTTTATGCGTCTGTTTAATTGAATACTTGCACACGTATTTTGGGATCGCAGGCCGGTGGTAGACCGGCAGCTACTCCCTTTTCTTGCTTCGCCAAGAAAAGGAAGCAAAAGAAGGCGACCCAGGCATCGCCGCCCCCTAAAGGGGGTTCCCGTTTGTGCAGTACAAAAAATGGGAAGGTCCGAAACTCGCCTGCGGCTCAAACAAGCGGCCCTTCTTTTTCCATTTTCTGTACTGCACAAACGGCGTCGACACATGGGAACTGCGGAAAGTCAAAACCAACCCCAACTGCGACGTCACTACGATCTTGGGGAGTATTCTTGGGCTTGTAGTCAATGAGGCTTTCTAAGCCCTCAAACACTTCACCTACCCAATCACCTTACGCGCAAACGACTCCAGATAATCCATCAAACCATCCGCCGCCTTGGCTGCCTGCTCTTCATTACCTTTGGCAATCGCCTTGGCAACCAGCATGTGGCAACGGGCGCCTTCTTCTATGTCGCCTTCGTGCTGGAAGGCGTACCAGAAGCGGCGGCATTTGATGATCAGCGGGATCACTGCAGCGACGGCTGAAGGGTTGCGGCACGCTTCGTGGACGACGTGGTCTAGGGCCTGGTCTGCTGCCATGTAGTCGTTGAGGTCATTACGCTTCGCGGCGACCAGCATTTTGTCAGCGCATTCTATGATGTCTTTGCGGTGCTGCGGCGTGGCACGGCGGGCGGCACTGGCGCCGATCAGGCGTTCGATGACGCGGCGGGTTTCTATCAGCGTCATGTGCTCGGCAGCTTCGATGTCGCTGATGATCAGGCCGCGCCTGGGCATTTGCTGTATCAGGCCATTTGATGACATGCGCATCAGAGCTTCGCGCAGCGGCGTGCGGCCCAGGCCAGTTCTTTCTACCAGTTCAGACTCGACTACGGGTGAGCCAGGTTTTAACTGCAGCGTGACAATCATGCTTTCTATCGCATCATACGCAACGTCGGCTGCGCGTAATTTAGGAGCGAAAGCGGGTGTTTTTTCAGGAGTAGCAAGCATCAGATATCCATGTTCTGTATTTTGTATGGATTTTACCTATTCGAGTACGAATTTTACCTTGTAAAAAACCAGTATTATCAAATTCTGCGCGTTTTTATAAAACTTTTGCACTTTTTTGACATATGGCAATATATTCCTGCCTTCAATTTTGCCATGGACTATCCTTATTTGCTGGTGATTTACGCAGAAATCGGCACAGGAATAGATTCTAGACGGAATTATGGTCTAAGCTCCACATTTCAAATATAATTTAAATATATTTATAAATTAAGTTAATTACAACGCAATATTCTTTCTTGTTATTTTTTATCTCTTCATTGATGGAGTTGATTAATTGACGCTGCCAGCATCCCCTTTTCCAGCACAGCAAAAACGTCAGCAAATGGCCAGCCAGATGGCGAATGTGTTTTTTGCTGAAAGCCTGTTCGATGCCATGCCTGACATCGTGTTTTTTGTGAAGGACGATGAGGGGCGTTATCTGGTGGTCAATCACACCCTGGTCAGGCGATGTGGTGTCCGGGACAAGGATGCGTTGATAGGCAAGAAGGCAGAGGAAGTGTTCCCATCTTCACTGGCAACCAGCTATGCCACACAGGACGCGCTGGTGCTGAGTGGCAAAAAAGAAATTCATGACCAGCTGGAGCTGCACCTGTACCCGAACCGCTCGCCGGGCTGGTGCCTGACACAAAAAATTCCCTTGCGCGATGCCCGCCACAACATCATAGGCATGACAGGCATCTCACGCGACCTGGCCATGCCTGACCAGCGTCATCCCGTGTATGCCAAAATTGCTGCTGCGGTAAAACACTTGCATCAAAACTATACCCAAACCATTGCCATGGCAGACCTGGTCAAGCTGACTGGTCTGTCGGTGGCGCAACTGGAGCGCAATTTCCACAAGATATTTTCCCTTACCCCGCGGCAGATGATGGTCAAGATACGCCTCGACGCCGCCTCATCCTTGCTGGCCGAATCACAATTGAGCATTACCGATATTGCTGTTGCCTGCGGTTACCAGGACCACAGCGCGTTTTCGCGTATCTTTAAGGCAACAGTAGGTATGACGCCGAGTGAATACCGCGATGTTGTAGTGCGTAGCTAAAAACTGACAAATGTTTCCTTTGAGTAATTGAATAGTCATCCAAATGACAATCTTTAACAAAGATGTGTTTTATTCTTTGGGCAATGCTTTTCGGAAATTTTGTTGAGCACAAACCAAAACACCCTTTGGCATCCAGCACAAAGGGAAAGAAAACACTGGAGACAATATGTTCGTAAAATTAAATCGCTGCAAAGCGATGGTAAGGCTTTTGCTCGTCAATTTGATGTTGTGCTGTAGTGTGAGTGCCCATGCAGATGGGAATGACATCGTCATCGGTCAATCAACTGCATTGACCGGCATCCTGGCTGAACTGGGAGTTGCGCACTCCACCGGCGCCAAAGCCTATTTTGATTATGTGAATTCACAGGGTGGCGTGAATGGCCGCAAGATACGCCTGATCACCCTGGATGATGCATATGACGCCAAAAAGTCTCTTGCCAACGCAAAACAGCTTATAGAAAAAGAAAAAGCCGTAGCCCTGTTCGGCATGCTGGGCACACCGGCCAATACCGCCTTGCTGCCAGTGCTGGAAGAAGCCAATATCCTGAGCTTTGCCCCGGTCACCGGTGCTGATGTGGTGCGCAAGCCATTTAACCGCCGCATCTTCAATATCCGCGCGGGTTACACGACAGAGACAGAAAAGATCATTGACCACCTGAACGTACGCGGCATCAAGAAGATAGGTGTGGTGGTACAGAATAATGCCTTTGGCAAGGAAGGCCTGGCTGGCATAGAACAGGCTATCGCCAAACATCAGTTGAAGTTGACGGCAACAGTCAGTATCAACAGCGATTCTTCTGACCTCGACAAGGCTGTCAGTGCCATGGAAGCGGCCGATGTACAGACCATCATCCTGATCACCGCAGGCAAGCCATCCAGTGATTTTATCCAGGCCTTCAATAAGAAGGTTAAGGGCATGCAGTATTTTGCGCTATCGGTACTGGCATCACAGGCTGGTATTACAGCACTGGGCAAGGATGGCGTGGGCGTGATTATTTCCCAGGTCTTGCCTTTCCCTTACTCTGCCACGACAGCTCTGGTACGCGAATACCAAAAGGTCATGGGCAAGATGAACGTCAAGGAATATTCTTATCTGGGTATAGAAGGTTTTCTGGATGCCAAGGTGTTTGTCGAAGCCATCAAGCGCGCAGGCAAGGATGTCAACAGCGAGCGCCTGATCACGGCATTAGAGGGTATGGGACGCACTGATTTTGATGGTTTTATCGTCAACTTTGGCAAAAATAACCACCAAGGTTCTGATTATGCAGAGCTGACTGTAGTGTCCAAAGATGGACGGTTTTTGCGTTAATACTTTGCGCTGAATGATATCGCAAACTGATCCCGCACTTTTATCGGGATCAGTTTGCAGACGTGCTTATTAACGTATGCCCCAGACAAAGGGGTCGCGTTCATCCAGTAGTAACTGTGCTTCTGCATTCACAAAAGCGCTGCCACGCAAGCTTGGCAAGACCTTGCCATCTGCCGCATGGCGATAGCTGGCTTCAAACACGCTGCCCAGTATGCTTTCTTGTCGCCAGACCTGGCCTTCCTTGAGTTTTTCATCCGCGGCCAGACAGGCCAGCTTGGCGCTGGTGCCAGTGCCGCAGGGTGATCTGTCATAGGCTTTGCCGGGGCAGAGCACAAAGTTCTGGCTATGGTTGTCAGTTGAAAGTGGCGGGCCAAATAACTCCACGTGATCGATCAGTGCACCGTTTTCACCGGTAATGCCCTGGTTTTCCAGTGCCTGTCTGACGCGCCAGCTAAAGTCTGTCAGTTGTTCTACATTTGACAGGCGCAGGTCTTGCCCGTGCTGGTTGATCAAAAAGAACCAGTTGCCGCCCCATGCAATGTCGCCGCTGATCTGCCCATGTCCGGCCACATCAATCTGCACTGCATGGCGGTAGCGGTAGGCAGGTACATTGTGCACGGTCACGGTGTTGTCGGCATGCAACTCTGCCTCGACGATGCCGACCGGTGTATCTATCCTATGCTTGCCTGCCTTGATCTTGCCCTGATAGGCGAGGGTGACGATAAAGCCTATCATGCCGTGGCCGCACATACCCAGATAACCGACGTTATTGAAAAATATCACCCCCGCCGTGCAGGATGGGTCATGCGGTGCACAAGCCAGCGCGCCGACGATGACATCCGAGCCACGCGGTTCGCAGACGGTGGCTGAACGGTAGTGATCAAAATGATCACGAAATACTTGCAGGCGGGTAGCCAGGTCACCTGCGCCCAGATCCGGGCCGCCATCAACAATAATCCGGGTAGGTTCGCCACCAGTATGCGAATCAATGACTGAGATTTTTTTCATGTTTTTTGCCAGTGTGGTGTGTGTTAGCTGATGTTTGTTGATGTTCGCTCAAGTTCGCAGAATAAGGCAGTTCCAGCTTAAGGAAAGCCTGATTCATCAGGGAGTGATTACAGGCGCTAGCTTAGGTAAAAACGCTGCGCCTGTCTTGACACAAATTCAGCAGGCGGACGACGAAATCAGCATAGTCATGTTGGCAATATGATCCCACACACAGAGTGCAGATTTGCTAATCCACCTTGCCGGTATTGGCAAAATTTTTGTAGCGGGCAATCTGTTCACCCAGCATGGCATTCACCATCGGTGCCATTTTTTCAAAACCACCTGCCATATAGCCGCCCACGCTATAACTCAGTACCAGCTTGCTCAATGGCTGACCCGCTTCAGCCGGTTTTTGCGGGATGAAATCCCAGCTCATGCTGCCAGCCAGACCGTGTGCCTGCATGGGGCCGAGTGCGCCTGTCATGCGCAAGGCTTTGCCAGGTGCTGCATGTACCACGCTCATGTGTTGTACTCCGCCACCATGCGGGTATTTCTCACAAAAGCAGCCACCAGGCCTGGCGTCTATGTTCAGGTTTTTGGGATTGAGGGTATAAGTATGCGAAGGATTCCACCAGCCGCTGACATTCACCAGCAATTCGTAGGCTTCTTCAGATGGTATATTCAACAGCACTTCATGACGTATCTGGAAACCATTACTACTTATATTGATAACTTCTGCCAGCGCAGGGCTAGTCAGGCAGAGCAGGGCAGAGGCGGAGAGGATGCGAAAGCGAGGGGTCATGTTTTGCTCCTGTTTGGTGGGCTATCAAATTCAAATCGTGAATTTCTGATGCTGAAGCACTTTTTTGATGCATACAGATGGTAAAGTACGTTTCGCATTTTGACCATGCGATAATCTTCAGCCATGAGAGAAAATTGAACCTGTTGCATGAATCTGTATCCAGACCACACTGAAAATGCCATGCCCAAAGAGATCAAGCAGCGCCTGATTGGCGGTTTGCTCATTTCTCTCGCCATACATATATTTATTTTGTGTTTACAGTTTGGCTTGCCTGGCCTGGGTATGCCCGGCGTAGAAGCGCCGTGGAACAAACGCAGGGCTGAGTCACCACAAATCACGGTACAGATTGCCAATTCAACACCAGCTAATAATGACAAACCGGTCGCTGCCAGCGCTGCGGCTGAATCATCGGCACCAGTAGTGCCAATGACACCAATAACACCTGTCACCCCCAAGTCTGATCCTGCACCTGCATCCACTACCGCCGCAGTCAGCGTGAAAGAAAGTGGCGCAACTGCAAAAACCGAGAGCAAGGCTGCCACTTCTGGCATACGCCTGGTTGCACCGCAAAAAGCGGCACCTGCTCCCGCACCGGTACAGACCAAAGTTGCCAGCAAGCCGCGCGCTCCCCAAAAAACCAAAGCCAACACGGCACCACCCCAGGCCCAGCAGCGCAAAGTCATGGCACCAGATGTGGCCCGTGTGATCACCCAGGATATAGCCCGCGAAGAAAGCTTTGCCATGGCTGTGCCTAATCCCGATGACCTGCCCAAAAAAGCAGATGCAGAACCCGATCCTAAAAAGCAATATGACAACATAGCGCAAGAAGGCTTGGAGCAGGAAACACCCCAAGAAAAAGCTGCCAAAGAACAGGCAAGAGAACAAAAACGCAAAAAGCGTGAAGAACAGATGCGCAAGCAGGCCGAGGAACTGGCGCAGCAAAGCGATGCCAATGGCAAGGCAGAACTCCAGCAATTGAGCAAACAATTCGACGAAGAAAACCGCAAACTTGCTGATGAAGCCAGTCGCAAGGCGGCAGCCGCACTGGCACTGCAAAAACAACTGGAAGCAGAAGAACAAAACCGCCGCGCCCAACGCGAAGCAGCCCAGGCTGAAGAAGTCAAACTGGCAGAGCAAAAACGCCAGGACGACAATAAGCGCCAGGAAGAAGAAAGACAGCAAAAATCCCAGCAACTGGCCCAGGCACAAAAAGAACAGCAGCAAGTCAAAGAACAACAACAGTTGAAAGAAAAAGAACAGCAAGTCGCGTTGGAAGCGGAAAAACGCAAACAGGAAGAACAGCGCCAGCAAGCAGCGGTACGTCAAAAACAACAAGAAGAGCAAGTCGCCAGACAAAAGCAGGATGAACAATTAGCGAAACAAAAAGCCGAAGAGCTGGCTGCAAAACAAAAAGCAGACGAGCAGCGTGCCCAGGCACAAGCTCAAGCTCAAGCTCAAGCTCAAGCTCAAGCACAGGCACAGGCACAGGCACAGGCTGCTGCCGCTGCCAAAGCTGCTGCCCAGGTCGCCGCCAATAACCAGTCTGCAAACACGGGCATCAATCCTGGTGCAAACACCGGGCAGCAAAACAATGGCTCTGCCACCACGCCAGGCAATGGCAGCAATCAGGGGAATAAATCTGACCCGTTCAGCCTGCCTAAAAATGTCACTGGTGGTGACCTGGCAAGCCGGGCCAGGGACCAGGCACGCGGGCTCGATGTCCTGCGTGGTACGCCGCCTTTGCCACGTAATGACGCAGAAGAAAAACCGCGTCGCCGCAGCCTGTTTGGCAGCCAGGACAAAGATGTTCCCTTGCGTCTGTATATCGATAGCTGGAAGCAAAAAATCGAACGCAATGGCAATCTGAATTATTCGCAAATTTCCAAAGACAGGGCGCGTGGCGACCCTGTAGTGGTGGTTTCCATACGCAGTGATGGTAGCGTCGAAGAAATCACTATCTTGCGTTCCAGCGGGCGTGCCGACATCGATGAGGCAGTACGCCGTATCGTCCGCGTGAATGCCAAATACGCCGCCTTCCCGCCGAATATCGCAGCTCAGTATGACGTCATAGAAATACGCCGTATCTGGAATTTTGACGACAATCTGAGATTGATAGAAGAGCTGCGTTAGTTGCGTAAAGCATTCTCTCGCAGGGTTTTTTAAGCTCGATGCCGGGCCAGGTAAATTCAATCATCATTCATGACAAAATTTAAAAACTATTCCAGCGTTTCCATCGCGCTGATTGCGCTGAGTGCTCTGGTTGCACTCACTTCCAGCTTTGGTGGAGAAATAGAAAACCTGCGCATTTTTTTCATAACTGACCCGGATCATGCCGGGTTCGCCGATGTTTTATCAGGCCAGATCTGGCGCTTGCTGACACCTGCCTTCATCCATTTCGGCCCCATGCATCTGATCTTTAATTTGCTGTGGGTGTGGGATCTGGGCATCGTCATTGAAAACAGAAAAGGTCCCCGCTTTTATCTGGGCTTTTTTCTGGTTGCGGCAGTCATTTCAAATATCGCGCAATACCTGCTGACAGATAATCCTTATTTTGGTGGTATGTCGGGCGTTATATATGGCTTATTTTCCTATGTCTGGATACGTGGCCGCTATGACGCCGCCTTTAACGGCATCATGCGCAAAGCTACGGTGAATATGATGCTAGCCTGGTTTGTATTGTGCTGGACGGGCTTGCTTGGCCCCATCGCAAACTGGGCGCACACCATGGGATTGCTGGTTGGCGCTGCCTGGGCCTATATTGAGTGCAAGAAGCTGGGGCTGACACAATCTTCTTTACCGCTACCGGCCAACGCAGCGCAAAACCTGGAATATTTTTCTACTGCCGATATCCTCAAAGCAGAATCATTGAGAGATTGGGTTAGACAGCAATATTTGCCAGAAGCGAGAACACAGTTTGACACTGTAGAAGGCAAGCTCAAAATCATCGAAGTGATCTTGCAGCAAAAGCCAATAAAAGCACGGCCAGTACATGAAGTGCAGGCACTGGAAATAGTATTTGCCGATGCCCTGGTACAAGAGACAGGTTTGAAATGGGCAGTGATCGATAACGACCAGCAACGCATCTTTGTCATGACTACTGCAGACGCGCCGCCAGTCATTTTTAGCCTCGTTCCTGCCAGTAAAATCATGCAGGCAGTCATTGACGCAAACAAGGATGCAAATCTGGCTGCATTGTTCAGAACCAGTGTGCAAACCATACGTGAAAATCTCCAGCAGCGTACAAATACAGGATAAAACATGAATCTGCAAAAAATTGTCCGCGTCATCGCGATGCTGATTTGCCTCATATTAATGATAGGCTTTGGTGCTTGTGGTCTTCTCGGTTTAACTTTTTTAGCAGGAACACCATTCAATCTTTCAGTGTTGGGTTTGACTGCTCTGGGTTTAAGTATCAGTCTTGTTTGTGGCTTTCTGCTCAAGAAGCTTTTTGTATCTACACACAAATCTGATCATGACAAGCAAGAGCCGCGCTAAGCAGCTATCCAGGGATTTCAGGCAAGTCATTTCAAATCAGAACTTATTTACGAGACAGGGCAAGCCTTGTCACATACTTGGGCTATGATGTTCATTAGAACTCATTTCATAAATATGAATGAGATGCGTTTGCCTCATAACACGGACCGGTAACACGTTTGTGGTTGTCAATTGTGGAACTATTTTCAATAAATCCAATGTTGTCTGATACGTGTTATGAGGCAAACCCTTCGGGAACTGACGATTTGGGCGCATTGCTGTGTTGCGTCCTTTGCTAAGGCATGAGCCTTAGCTGCAGGCCACGCCTTGCACTGCATCCCAAATCGCCTTGTTCGCACTCATCCCTATTTATGAAATGAGTTCTAGTTAAATGGATAAACATTATTTATCATGAGGAATTTAAATAACTTTGTTCGTGCATTCTTCATCCTCCTGTGCCTTATCCCAATGGTAGGTTTTGGTGCCTGTGGCGCGTTTGGAATATTTTTTGCAGTCATCAGTTTCAGCCTCATTCCACTCGCCTATGGCGTTGCAGGTTTGCTCATTTGTGCTTTGCTGTATAAATTAATTGGTAAGATCGCGTCCAAATAAATTACTCATCTACCCAGCCTGCAGCGTTTTGCGTGCTTCGTTCCAGTTCTGCATTCAATGAAACTTTACGTATTTTCAGCAAGTACCGCCCATCTTTTGCATTTCATTTTTGAATGGCTGGCAATTGCCATTGGTGTACAGTTATACCGCCGTCAGCGTGCATATCAGCAACAGGCAGGCATACTGGCACCCGGACATTATGGTGTGATCATAGGCTGTGTACTGGGTGCTGCAATTGGCAATAAAGCAGCCTTCTGGATGGAGTTCCCACACATGTGGGCGGCAGCAACAGCTAACTTGCAGATATTGATGTCAGGCCAATCCATCGTCGGTGGTTTGCTGGGTGGTTTGATCGGTGTCGAGTTTGCCAAGTACCTGCTCAAACAACCGCAATCTACCGGCGACAATTTTGTTTTACCCTTGATGGTGGCGACGGTCATAGGCCGCATAGGCTGTTTCCTGGCAGGACTCAACGACGGCACCTATGGCAATGCCACGAGTCTGCCATGGGGCATCGATTTCGGCGATGGTATCGCACGCCATCCGACCCAGATTTACGACATGATTTTTGTTCTGGCATGGGGCGGCTTTTTATTGCGATTCAGGCAGGCATGGCAAAGCCAGTCTGGCCTGATGTTCAAAATGTACCTGGCTGGCTACTTGTTTTGGCGCTTGCTTGTCGATGGCATCAAGCCTGTGCCTTACTATTATTTTTCTTATTTCAGTGGCATACAAATCTTGTGCATCATTGCGCTTGTGATTTACTTGCCTTTGCTTGTGCGTCAGATGCTTAGATTGAATACAGGAGAGAAATTTGGACTCGAACCTTAATAGAAATTCGCGTATTGCGATGTTGATGGTGGCGCTGAGCTTGATAGGTGGGACTGGTTGTGTGCATTATTTGATGGCGAGCTCTAGCTCTGGCTCGAGGAATAATACAAATCCAGTCAGCGTTCCTAGAGAATTAACTGCACAGGAAAAAGAAGAGATTGCGAAGAAAGCGGAACTTGCACGGGAAGAAAGCAGGAGGAAGTACGAGCTTGAATACAATAATCTGGCGATGGCAGCCAACGCCAATGATCCAGCTGCCAAAACCAAGCTTGGTATAGAGTATTTGAAGAATATTGGGTATTTCCCAAAAGACGTAAAAAAGGGAATTGCTCTGATTAAAAGCGCCGCGGATGATGGGTATCCACATGCTGAGTATTATTATGGATGGTTATTACTTCAAGGGGAACCGAAAATAACTGATCGTCAGATTAAATTGGAGCAAGGAGACATGGAGCTTTCTTATTCTGAAGGTGTAAGGCTGATTGAGGCTTCTGCAAAGAAAATATGCGGTCCGTATCATGGGGCAGTCGAAAATATACCGGCCGAAGACTTGACTGACATCTATCAACAAGGAAAATATGTTCCTGAAAGTGAAAAAAAATCTGATCTCTGGTTTGCGAGATTTATCATGCATTGCGGCGGAAAATCTGGGTTTTCATCTAAGAAAAAATGGAGACTGTATGGCCATGAAGATTTTTCAGATGCAAAAACTTTAGCGTTCCTTTATTTGCTGGATAACTCGCGCAGCCCTTTTCCCAAATATTACAGAGAACGTGCCTCAGCATTTGCTGCCACATTGAATTCGGAGCAGATCAAGGAAGCCAAAGCAATAGCGCAAGAACTTCGTTTGGCCGTTCGCCAGTCAGAACAAGAATATCCCGATCCTGCTAACTATAAGGGTAAAAAATAATATGTCCCGAAAAGTCCGCCCTTATCTGTTTTACGACACCACCAGTTCGGTCTGTTCCAACTGCCTGCACCCTGTCGAAGCAAAAATCATCTTGAAGGATGACAAGGTCTATATGGACAAGTGGTGCAGTGCGCATGGTACTGAGCGCGTGCTGGTTAGTGATGATGTGGAGTATTACAGGCTGTGCCGTGAAGTATTCGTCAAGCATCCAGAAATGCCACAAATCTTTAATACCAAAATGGAATATGGCTGTCCCTATGACTGTGGTTTATGTCCTGACCACATGCAGCATTCCTGCCTGTCCATCGTGGAGATTACCGACAACTGTAATTTGAATTGCCCGGTCTGTTATGCCGAGAGTGGTACCCATCGCGAACAGCACAAACCATTAGCTGACATCATCAAGATGCTTGATACGGTAGTTGCCAATGAAGGCGAGGCTGATGTCATGCAATTGTCAGGTGGTGAACCTACGCTGCATCCACAATTCTGGGAAATTCTGGACGCCGCCAAGGCACGCCCCATCAAGCATGTCATGATCAATACCAATGGCATCGTGCTGGCGCAGGACAAGGCCTTTGTTGAGCGCCTGGCGAGTTATGCGCCGGGTGTTGAAGTTTATCTGCAATTTGATTCTTTCCGGGCAGAAGTGCACAAGGTCTTGCGCGGCGCGGACCTGCGTCGCATACGCCAGCAGGCACTGGAAAACCTGAATGCAGTTAATCTATCTGCCACTCTGGTCGTGACCTTGAAAAAAGGTTTGAATGACGACGAGATAGGCGACATCATCAATTTTGGGCTGACCCAAAAATGCGTACGCGGCGTGACCTTGCAACCGATACAGGATGCCGGTCGTGTCGAGAACTATGATCCGCGCCTGCACAGATTAACGGTATCAGAAATACGCAGAAAAATTACTGAGCAATGCAGCCTGTTCAGTCTCAAGGATATCGTACCTGTACCCTGTAATCCAGATACGCTGGCGATGGCATATGCCTTGAAGACAGAAGAAAAAACTGTGCCCCTCACTCGCTATCTTGACCCGCAGTCTTTGGTGGAGGGCAGTGGCAATACCATCGTCTTTGAACGTGATGAGAATTTAAAGCAGGGTATGAAAGACCAGATTTTCAAACTCTTCTCGACCAATCATTCACCCGAGTCTCAGGCCAATTGTCTGTCTGAATTGATGTGTTGTCTGCCTTTGATCTCGGCGCCGCAAAACCTCAAATATGACAACGTCTTTCGCGTACTGATCGTGCAGTTCATGGACGCTTATTCCCTGGACGTACGCGCATTGAAAAAATCCTGCATCCATTTCGCCCTGCCCGATGGGAAGATGATACCGTTTGAGAGTTATAACCTATTGTACAGGGATGCTAGCAGGCTCAAAGAGATACGCGGCAGCATTGCGAGGCAAACCATGGATAGACTGCCGGAAGGGAAGAAACAGAAACACATCCCGATGGTAGAAATCAACTGAAAAAATGCCAGCCTGTGTAAGCAAGGCTGGCATGTGTTGGCATGTCTTATATCATGGCAAGGCAGCAGGCTTGGCCAGATAGTTGGTCGAATAAGTCTTGAACTGCCCGCCGTCGGTATTGATGGAAGTCTGGTTCACTTCACCCGTGCTGAACACCGCACCAAGGCCACCAACCGCGACCATTTCCGATGCATGGGTCAAGAAATAACGCACCTTGTTGTCGCGGTATTTACCTGACGAGCCGCCTATCTGTGTCGATGGCACACCCAGCGGAGTTTGCCACCACAGGACTGGTAATTGCAGACCCTGATAATAGGTTTTGGCCAGCGCAAAATGGTCCTTGAAATTAGGTGAAGTCAGATTCGACTCATCCCAATACCAGCCTGTGCCTGCACGTGAGCAGTAAGACACTTGCGGTACGGTTTCAAAACAACCGGCGTCCCTGTCCAGGGTTTGCATGACGATGAAATCTGCCTTGTCTGCACCCAGCTTCAGCATATAAGACATGGCCGTTGAATGCAGGTCTTCAAACAGGGCAGGGGGAAAGCCAACATAGGCATTTGGTGCAATGGCTCTCGCCATTTGCATCAGGCACTGGCTGATGCCGGCGACGCTGTTCGGCTGGTTCGCGCAGTCAGGATTATTGTTGACCTGTGCTGGCACGGTGGCCGGGTCGGCGTTATTGGATATCCTTTGCGTATAACCCCAAAAGTCTGGCTCAAAATTGACCAGCACCGGTTTGCCATAGGTTTTGATCTGTTGGAACATAAGACGTACATTGTCCCAATAACCTTTCATGAACGTCGTATTGGTCAGGCCGCTCAGATTGCCGTCGCCATTGCTGGCCATCTGGTACAAAGTGAACATGGGGATGGCACCCAGCTTGTCGGCATTTTGCGCAACGATCTGGACATAAGCACCAGAAGGGCTGTTCCAGGTTGGCCAGGAACCAGCACCGACACCGACCAGGTATTGGTCATAGATATCCGGTGTAATGTTTTGCTTTTGTACATCCGCCAGATCAGCACTGCCCAGACCCACCAGAAAACGCGTAGGCTTGCCTAGCTTGGCTGCCAGTGCAGCGGCTTTTTTCTCCAGCGTGACGACGGTCGTGCCAGTGCCGGTACCAGTACCGGTCGTAGTACCCGTACCTGTGCCAGTGGTAGTACCCGTACCTGTACCAGTCGTTGTGCCTGTAGTAGTTCCGGTGCCGGTACCCGTGGTTGTGCCAGTGGTTGTTCCTGTCGTGCCAGTTGTGGTACCTGTCGTGCCAGTTGTGGTACCTATAGTCGTGGTGCCGGTAGTTGTCGCTGCAGTCGAGCCACCGCCACCACCGCAGGCGCTGGTGGCCACAAGCAGGCTTGCCGCAAGGATAGTTGGAAGTTTCATAAGACTAAAATAAAGTGTCAAAGGTTCTGATCATGATAGACGATGCCTTTACGACTTTGCCTGAAACCATTTCAAGCTTGCCGCTTAAATAACAATCCTTCACAATGTTGGCATGTCAGAACCCAAGCCCAAAAGAAAATCCTGCCCACGATGCCTGCGCCCATCCACAGCCTGCATCTGCCACTGGGTTTGCAGCATTGCCAATGCACCCGAAGTGTTAGTGTTGCAACATCCCCTGGAAGTCAATAATGCCAAGGGCAGCGCGCGCTTGCTGGACCTGTGCCTGCAAGATTCACGCATGGTGGAAGGTGAGCAGTTTGATCAACAATTATTGACTAGCCTGCTGCAAGCTGATGGCAAGCAGGCTGTATTGCTTTATCCTGCAACCACGCAAAATGACGCGCAAGACTTGCAATACGAAGCAGCAGAATTTGTTGCGCAAGACCATGCCTTGGCGAATATACGTCTGGTGATCATCGATGCGACCTGGCGCAAAAGCCGCAAGATGCTGTACCTGAACCCGCTGCTGCAACAACTACCCCGCCTGAGCCTGCAAGACATGCCAGCCTCGCACTACCGCATACGCAAAGCGCATGCTCCAGATCAGTTATCGACACTGGAGGCGGCTTGTTATGCGCTCATGCAACTTGAGCAGGATGAGGGAAAATATCAACCTTTGTTGCAGGCGTTTGATGGATTTGTCGGGCAGCAGATGGGGTTCCGGTCCACCCCGGCTTTAATTGATACCGTTTGAATAGCATCAAATGTATGACAGAAAAATTCCCGCTATTGCTGTGCAAGGGTGATTTTTTAAGCGACGTGTGCGAAATCCAATCGGTATTATCGAAGTGTTGCTGCAGTCAGTGCAATTTGTTCTCGCAGCCATTGCTGTGCAGGATGAGTATCATTGCGCCTGTGCCACATCAAATCATAGTTGATTTCCGGCATGGCAACTGGTGGAGGATAAGCAGCCAGCTTGCGCCAGTCGCAGGAATGCTGGGCTATGCGTTTCAGTACGGTTGATACCATATCCGTCTGTGCGACGACTGAGGGGGCCGCAAACATCTGTGGCAATGTGAGTCCTAAGGTGCGGCGCTTGCCCAGATGTATTAATGCTTGATCGACCATGCCATAGCGATCACCCTCTGGCGATACCAACAAATGAGTTAGCTTGAGAAATGTTTGCATATTCATGTCATCTGTCACTTCAGGATGGTCTCGACGGACAATAGTAATGAATTCGTCACGCATGATTGTCTGTGTCAATATTCGCTTTTCAGCAACACTGGGTGGTGCCCCAATCGCAACGTCAATGGTTCCTGCATCCAGTAAATCAACCGCACTGTCGCGGCTACCTACTCCATGTACCGCCAGAGATATTCCCTTGCCGTGGTTTTCCATTGCTTTCACAATGATGGGTAACAAGACAAAGGCAGGATACTCAGACAAGCCAAGTGTGAATGTAATTGACGCATTCGCTGGTTCAAAGCGAGGCTTGGGTAACAGCGCTTCTTCAATTTGCTTTAATGCCTGTGAAACCGGTTCTGCGAGATCTCTCGCCTTTGGTGTCAGCAGCAGTCCATGCGCGCTGCGCAGGAATAACTGGTCATTGAACAGCGTGCGCAGTCGGGACAGTGCAGCACTCATTGCAGGCTGGCTGACACCGACATGCGCTGCAGCGCGTGTCACATTGCGTTCGTTGACAAGGGCATCGAAGGCGGCCAGCAGATTAAGGTCTATCCCATGGAAATCCATATATCAACTTTTCTGTATTTGCAGATGTTCGTTATTTTTCAGCGAGACCATGGCAGGGCTCTCCTGGAGCAGGGTATCAGACATATTCTAAGAAATTTTCTGTGAGCAAGTGTAGCAAATAAATAAAGCGCGTTTGACACTGGCAGGGTCAGGCAAGCTTGCTACACTTAATTATCGAATTTCTTTCCCAGTAGCCTTACTTGTGGCACAGACGCTCGTAGTACACCTGAATTTCCATGCTTATCCAGTCCTTCAGATCCCAGTCAGGATGTTGGGCTGCCAGGATGGGTGTCAGCTCTTTCTGGATGTCAGGCAGTTGCTTGCCTGCAGCACAAGACTTGGCAACCTCCTCACGGGCAAAATCCATGTGTTGCGCTGAAGCTTCCAGGTCCACCGCAGTACCTATCGTGCCATGCCCAGGAATGACGATGTTTGGTTTGGTCGCAGCGATCTTTCGAAAAATCTCTCGCCAGTTCAACGGATCAACATCTGTATCCTGCAAATCAGGAAACCAGGGCATGATGGGGAAGGATTTGGTTTCCAGCAGATCACCGAATATCACGACGCCCTGTTCTGGGATCGAGATCACCTGGTCTCCAAGTGTGTGCGCCGCTTGATAGTAATTGAGTTTTACGACGCGTCCGCCAAGGTCAATTGAGGCTTCATTTTCGTAGGTAATATCCGGTTCCACGAAATTTACATCCCTCATTGCTTCGCTGACATCCAGTTTTTCAGAGAACAATGTGCGGAAAACTGGCCCCTTTTTACGCAATTCATCACGCTGGGCGCGGTTATAGATTATCGTTGCCTGGCCCTTAAAGACTTGCGCTCCGAAACCGTGTTCAGGATGAAAGTGCGTGATAGTAAGATAGATCTTTTTGTCTCCCGCGAGCCTGCGTGCTTCTTGCAAAACGAGTTGTGCACTCGTTGCACCCAGTCCTGTATCGACTACCAGGACTGCATCTTTGCCGGTGATGATAGTGACATTTGGCACCAAAAAAATATGCTGTCTGTCTTCAATCACATGTACACCTGGACTGACTTCAGTGATATTGGCGAGGCGGACGATTTTTTCTTTTGATATGTCATTATTTGCCGCGAGTGCAACTGCACTGGCAAAAGTTGAAGCCAATGCTGTCAGTAAGTGGAGGGCAGCGAGTTTGATTTTATTCACGAAATGTCCTCCGGTTGATTACTTGTTTTTCAGTTGCTCAGTCGCCCCATGCCAGTCTTCGACATGATATGACTTTACGATCTTGTGGTTTTCGACAGTATGGATATCAATCGACATGATGTCGAAGCTACGGTTGGAGACCTCCACACCCAGGAAGGGGAGAACAGGTGTTGCACTGGCATGTCCACGGACCACGTAGCGATTGCCGACTTGAAGAATTTCTTCTATCTTCCAGGTGAGATTGGGAAGAATATTGCCTGTGCCTTGCAGCTGTTTTAAAAATTGATCACGTGTCTTTGCCACACTCGCATAGTCCCCTCTGCTTTGCCAGTCAGGGGCGAGCACTTCGGCCATTCTGGCTGGCAGATCAGCACTGGTTGTTCCGCTCAGTAATTTGCTGTAGAAGGCCTCAACAATAGCGCGGTCATCGTCAGCCCTTGCTGCATGCGTGACAAATGTACTGGCGAGCATAATTATTATGGCGATTAAGGTAGAAATTTTAGTCATGGTATGTTGTCCTGCTTCAGGGATTGTTGATTGTTGATTGTCGTGTGGTACGTTTTAGCTTCCGATGCGTATGATGATCTTGCCGCGGGAATGACCAGCGGCTAAGCGCTCAAGAGCGCCATGTGCATCATCCAGAATATGAGTTGAGTCCACTAGCACCCTCAGGCGCGTAGCTTCAACGTCTTTCAGCAGATCAGACAAGACAGATGCGTCATGCTTTATCGCTGTGAACACGGCCTGAACCTTGTCGCGTGGTTTAATGGTGTTATCAACGATGGATACTATGCTTCCGCCAGGACGGACGGTTGCCCAGGAACGTGCCAGCGTTTCCCCGCCACGGGTGTCCAGCACCAGATGTATTCTTCCGAGATGCTCAAGCAGCTCACTGTTGTGATAGTCAATTGCTACATCTGCGCCGAGCGCGCGTATGAGATCGAGTTTGTGCTCTGACGCCGTGGCGATGACATACGCGCCTGCCTGCTTTGCAAGCTGAATGGCAAAACTGCCGACACCGCCAGCGCCTGCGTGTATCAGTACATGTTGTCCCGGCAATAATTTGCCCACATTGAACAGGGCCTGCCTGGCCGTCGCTGCGGCCGTCGGCAGGGCGCTAGCCTGCTCATCACTGACGCCAGCCGGGATGTGGGATAGGAGATCGGCAGGCACTGCGGCATACTCTGCCAAGGCGCCGCCAGCGGTTGGGCTGAGACGGCCTGCTACGCGATCGCCATGTTTGAAGCCAGTGACACCCTCACCAGTCGTTTCGACAACACCAGCGAAGTCAGTTCCCATGGTGTAAGGGAAGTTCACTGGAAATGCCGCCTGTTTTTGGCCGGCAAGTATCTTCAAATCCAGGGGATTCACTGATGCTGCTTTAATGCGTACGATGACTTCATGGGATGCAAGGGCCGGGAGTGGTACATCTTCCAGGCTGGCATCAGATAACTGGCCAAAATGGCGAATATTTAGTGCTTTCATGCTTGTCTTTCGAAAAATGTGAGAGGAGATGATGGGGAAATGATAGGGGCCTCAGGAATATTCGTCCAATAGATATCAGGTATAAATGATTATTTGAAATATGGATAATCCATGCGTCATTGATTGCACCAGACTCAATAAAAGTGATGTGACGCATGCACGCATTTCTGGACAAATTTACTTTGAAAATCATCCGCCCGGAATGACTGTCAAGCTCAAAAAGTCAGGGGTGCCGTCATAGAGGGAAGGGCGCAGCTAACTTCTACTTGCAGAAGAATTGGTATCAGGGGAGGAGTTTTACGCCAGGCAAATGCCCGCACATTCCCGGCGAGTCCAGTGAAATTGACTAAAGTCGGAGCTGGCAATATCTATAGGGGCGAATGTAAGTCATGGCCACTCATTGGCAGATAAATTGCCGGACCAAGCATCTTTTTGGATTCAAGAAAAGCTGGCTGACTGGCAGAGCGCACCAATAAATTGCAGTGCGTGCCAGTCAGTTGAGCGTCAGTAGTATTGGAGTAAGGCTGTTCCTTCCGCCTTTATCGGAGGACATGGTTTTTTTGTGGATCAGCTTGGACCGCATCGAAATCCATGGCCTGCATTAAACATTGAATGACGTCACTGTACGTTGCGGCGGGTATAAATGTACTGATGCGCGAGCCATTTTGTGCCGCTGCCATCGGCCAGGATGAAGTACTGGTTTTTGACCTCGTTATCTGGACCAGATTTTTCATAGACTTGTTCCATCCTCAGCAATTGACCAGTGACCACATTGCCACTGCCTGGTACGACAAACGGGTCGAATTGCACGCGGATGCGCTCCGCATTGTCCTTGTCAAAGCTCCAGGCGGGCATAAGGCCGACTGCCACGCGGGCATCCATCGACAGATATTCCCAGCGCCCCGTCACGCGGTTGAACCCAAGATAATCCAGGCGATTCACACCTTTGCCGACTGTATCTGCAGAGGGATGTAGTAGCTCTTGTAAATACAAGCCGACCATACGTCTTTCGGCAACTTGTCCGCGGATGATTTTTGGTGTCGCACCGGGACGCGACCAGGCTGTCTCAACGACATCCCACAGGCCGACACGGCTGGAAAGTGCTTCACCCTCGCGGCCCAGAATGTTCATACTGGCGGGCGTGATATCTTTGGCTGTTGGCGCCGCAGTTGTTTGTGCATGTACAGAAATGGTGAAGATGGTATTGATGGCAGCAACAAGTATAAGTTTTAATAAGTTGTGCATGGCAATTTCCTAAAAAAATAAATGTGTCGCAGATATGACTTTGGCGCCGACATACGTTGCAGTTGTCTGCACCGGAGTCGGGCATAGCTTGAATGCCGTGATATCTCAACTATGTTCAAGGCGGTGTGGACAGGGATCAGGCTGGTGATTCGAAAGTGCCAGGACTATTCACAGTAGCTCGCCATTCGGAAGTTCGTTCTTTCCGTGCTTCTGCCAATGCCTTGCGAACACCTGCGGCGTTGTAGTCCTTGAGATATCCCGGTGAGCCCGGTTGCTGGCGCCATGATTGTTCTATCGAACCTGCGTCAACGGCTTCAAAACCAATTTCTTCGACAAGCTGCATGACGACTGCTTTGTCTTTCATATCATCGCCTGCGACTGCCAGCGCCACCCGGTCGGTCGGTGCATCAGGCTTACTCATGCTTAGCAGGTGATCTGCCAGTATGCTGTTGAACACTTTGATTACTGGACGTCCAAGCTGCTGCTCAACCCAGGCACTTTCTGTCATTCCCGTTTCAACTTCAACAATCAAACCGTCACGGTGTTGCGGATAATAGTTGCTGGTGTCGATGACTATCAAGTCTGCAGGGGCATTGCTGAACAGGTCTTTGGGCAGGCTGGCGACCGCTACCATGGGGATGGTCACGACCACAATCTTACTATCCTGCACAGCTTGAGTGATCGTCACTGGACGGGCACCAGTTTCATTTGCCAAATCCTGCAGCGAAGATGGGCCACGTGAATTGGCTACTGCCACATCGTGCCCTGCCTTGGTGAACAAACGTGTCAGTGCGCCGCCGATATTGCCAGAGCCGATAATTCCGATTTTACTCATGATTTCTTTCCTTTTTTAACGCCGCTTTTGAGGCTGAGACGGTGATATTATTCCAATCTGAATCGCGCATAAATACTGATATTTGTATGTGTGTAACAACCAGGAGTATGGAATGGACAGACTCGCAAGCATGGCTGCCTTTGTCAAAACAGTGGAAGTTGGCTCTTTTGCCGCAGCTGCCAGTGCGCTGAACATGTCGCCCCAGATGATCGCCAAGCATGTCAGTTGGCTGGAAAGGCGCCTTGGCACGCGCCTGATCAACCGGACTACCAGGCGGCAGAGCCTGACCGATATCGGCAAGTCTTATTATGATCGTTGCAAGATGGTGTTGGCCGATGCAGACTGGGCTGATTCGCTCGCCGACGAGGTGAAGGGTGCGCCGAAAGGGCGCTTGCGTATCAATGCGCCGGTGTCGTTTGGCACATACGCGCTGACACCTGTCATTGCCCGCTATTTGCGACAGTATCCGCAGGTAGAAATTGATCTGGTACTGAGTGACCGCTATGTTGATCTGGTGGAAGAAGAGTTTGAGGCAGTGTTTCGTATAGGCCGTTTGAGTGATTCCAGCTTTATCGCGCGCCAGCTTGCACCATTTCGCCTGGTCGCCTGCGCATCACCAGACTATCTCAAAGAAAGGGGTGTTCCCGCCACGCCGCTTGATCTGGAAAAACATGAGTGCCTGGCTTATGCATCCAGCACTGGTTCAACCGCCAGCGAATGGCGCTTTATGCGTGGAGCAGAAAAATTCCATGCTCAGGTCCGGCACCGCTTGCAACTCAACGATGCAAAGGCATTGCTGGTTGCAGCCTTAAATGGGATAGGCGTGGCTTATATTGCAGAGGACCTTGCGCGTGAAGATTTGCGCACTGGTCGTCTCGTTAAAATTTTGCCTGATTATGAAACACCATCACGGCCCGTGCATCTTATCTACCATCCTGACCGCAGGCAGACTCCCAAGCTGAAGAGTTTTATTGACACAGTCGTTAGCGAGCTTGGTATGTAGAGGTGCTTGAGTAATTAAGATAGAAACGGTGCGCATGGCGCACTCTACCGAACGCAGGCCTTATCTTTCTATTGATTTAATTAGCAAGTCCTCTAACCAGAACCTCATTCCAAAGTCATTTAACTGTTTTTCTTGGGTTTGCTATACCAAAGCGCATTCACAATAATCCAGCGGTCTTCAAATTTACCCATGTGGAAGTAATCGACAAACCATGGGGTTTCCAGGCGTACTGAGGCTGCCTTGTCTGTTACGTCCAGGACAGTACAACTGCGGTTCCATTCTGCCTTCGGTGTTTTAAGTGCGCCTGCCTTGGTCAGGCCGACCAATTCTTCTTTAGACATGCGCCGCAGGCCCAGGCGTTCGTCCGGTGTGTCGCCTATCACGGCGCGCTTTGCCAAGTCGGGATGTAGCGACCTGGCTACCCGCTTGGGATCTGCTTCCAGTTGGCCGTCGATATAGTCGTAGCAAGTGGCTTCGATGGCGGCAATCGTCGCAGCATCAGCGGTGGTTTGATTGCTGCCAGGGCCGGCATAAAAGGTAGCAGCGATGAAAAGGGTCACAATGGACATGGCGTTGGGTTCCTGATTGAGTGCGGCTTTTAAAAGATCAAAGACGGGGTGACATGAAGAATGACATATTTGTCGATACCTTGGCAGGTATCTCCTTGCCTGACGCTTGATTGAGCAAAACCATCAATCTACCTTGACCCGGCATATTCATGTTGGTTCCCGGCATTTGTTCGCGTTGCTATCTTCAGCCAAAAAATTCACAGCTACAAAAAAAAGCCCCGCAAAAGCGGGGCCCGTAGTAGTGATACGTATTAATGCTTATTTATGCAGGATCAGATCAGGACGTTGATAATCGCATTGCCTATACCTATCAATGCGGCACCAGAGATCAGGCCAGCGCAGATAGGTTCGCAGCCTTCTACCCAGAACTCATGGCCTTTACTGCCAGGTGTGCTGTTACGGCTACCCATCCACCAGAAAATCGCTGCGCCTATCCACATTGCCAGGCAGGATTCTGGTGGCAGGATGACGCCCAGGCCGATTGAGACGGCGGACAGCGGGAAGCGACCCTTGGTGATGATACGGGCAATTTCGATGATGGTAGCCGCTACTGCTGCCACGATGATGCCGGTGATGGCAGATGCTGGCAGGCTGCTGAAGCCTTTGGCGATCAGCTCGGCCACGCCTTTCCATTGCATCGCGCCCGGGAAGGCAAATTTGTCGGAAACGATAGTGGCAGTAGAACGTATGCCGTCAGCATCTGGCGGCAGGAACAGCAGGAAGTACAACGGTACGCAAGCCAGCGCGCCGGAAAAAATACCGATGATATGGCCTATCGCCTGCTGCCTTGGTTTCGCGCCCAGCATGTAGCCAGGTTTGATATCAGACAACAGATTGGATGCATTCGATGCCACTTCCGCCGTCATGCCCGCAGGTATCAGATTGTTGGCAGGGTTGGTGCTGTCGATCGCACCCATGCTGAACTGGGTGATTTTTGACAAGGTGCCTGTTGGTGTCCATGAGGTCAGCGCCATTGCATTGGCACAGATGATAGTCAGGATGAATACCAGGGGCAGGGTGATGATGGACATCAGCCAGGGTACGCCAAAGAACTCATGCGTGGTCCAGGCAGCCAGGATACTGAATACAGGGATACCTATGTAAGACATGATCAGCGGTACTTCGATATGATCAAGCACAGTGCTGGTCTGGTCTGCGACTTTCTTGGTGTCAGATTTTTTGAACAGGCTGGTGAACAGTTCAGGCTTGGCCGCCAGGCTGATGAAGGAGGCCACCACCATCATCGAAACCGCCCACCACAGGCCCCATTGATTGACGATCTCGGTACGGGAAATAGGTACCAGTTTGCCGCTAGGAGCGATCCGTTCGACGATATCGCCACGTTGTATCATCCACGGTGCCAGGAAAACGAAATTGATAATGGTGCCCAGCAAAACGCTGCTGGCGACACGTATGCCCATCAGGCCGCCGACGCCCAGCATTGCAGCATCGAGGGTAAAGCGCAGACCCAGTGCACGGAAATCTGTACCCAGGATTTTTGGGATCAGCATGTCATATTTGACGGCAGCGGCGTAATAGTAAGAATCAAACCGCTCCTGGAAATGCCATGCTTCTGTCATGCCTGCCCATTTGTCCATGCGCAGGATTTTGAACTGTATCAGTTTCATCCAGCCATCGCTGGTGATCATTTGGTAGATTGCCGTCCACATCGCAGAGAAAGCCATCAGGCGCGCCTTGTACATGCCGCTCGCAGCTTCGCCGGTATATACCGCATCGAGCACCACGCCGCAGGCACGTCCTTCAGGGAAGGGCAGTTGGTCTTCATTGATAAAGCGGCGCTTCATAGGGAAGGCCACAAGCACACCCAGGATGGAGCAGATACTCATCCATACCACCAGATGCCACCAACTGACTACAGTGCCACTGATCAGCATATAGGCTGACAGCACGGTATTGAGCGGCATGGTCATGTAGCCAGCAGCTGTTGCTATGGATTGCGTGCAGTTGTTTTCAAGGATAGTGAAATCCTTGGCCAGGCCCAGATTGGCGAGTATCTTGAAAATCGCAAAGGCCAGGATGACTGAGGTCAGGCCTACGCCTATCGTGATACCGGTTTTGGCACCGATGTATAAAGCAGTTGCCGACAATATGCCGCCAAGCAAAAAGCCAGTGAATGCCGAGCGTATGGTCAACTGCGCCATGTCACCCCGGTAAATATTGGCAAACCACCACTCGTCCTTTTGGGCGCGGGTCCAGGTTCGTATTTGCTCATCGCTTAATTGTTGCAGCGCCATATTTTCTCCAAAGCGGTTGTCTTGCTTGATGATGATGCCCAGCTTGTCGATGCATACGCAAGATCATTGCAAATATGAAACACAAAGCCGGAAATATGAAAATTTTCTTTCAGGTGCGGCAGTATCCAAGCGACAGATGTTTTCTGTCAAGCGGACCGTGTAAAAATTTGCTGTCTTGTGTTATTTGCGACGATTCATAACTTAGCAGGCACAAAAAATGAAGATTAGGGCATCTATTATGCAAGGCTATAAATTGTATAAACAATAAAAAACCCCGCAACTTGCGTTGCGGGGTTTTGAGCAATGCGACTCTGTAAGAGTAGCTAGCAGCTATTACATCATGCCGCCCATACCACCCATACCGCCCATACCACCCATGTCACCACCACCCATGGATGGCTTGTCTTCAGACAATTCAGCAACCAGAGCGTCAGTAGTCAGGATCAGGCCAGCAACAGACGCGGCATTTTGCAATGCAGAGCGAGTTACTTTAGCTGGATCCAGGATACCCATTTCTATCATGTCGCCGTATGTGTCATTGGCAGCATTGAAGCCGTAGTTGCCTTTGCCATTGATGATGGCGTTAACAACAACGCTAGGTTCGCCACCGGCATTTGCAACGATTTCACGCAGAGGTGCTTCGATTGCTTTCAGAACCAGTTTGATACCTGCTTCTTGATCAGGATTGTCGCCCTTGATTTCGCCAGCAGCTTGACGTGCGCGCAGCAGGGCAACGCCACCGCCAGGAACAACGCCTTCTTCTACGGCAGCGCGAGTTGCATGCAGAGCATCTTCAACGCGTGCTTTTTTCTCTTTCATTTCAACTTCAGTTGCAGCACCAACCTTGATCACAGCAACGCCGCCTGCCAGTTTGGCAACGCGTTCTTGCAGTTTTTCACGGTCGTAGTCAGAAGTTGCTTCTTCGATTTGCGCGCGGATTTGTTTAACGCGTGCTTCGATACCAACAGCCTGGCCAGCGCCATCGATAACGGTCGTGTTTTCTTTACCGATTTCGATACGTTTAGCTTGGCCCAGATCAGCCAGAGTTGCTTTTTCCAGTGTCAGACCAACTTCTTCAGCGATCACTTGACCACCGGTCAGGATAGCGATGTCTTCCAGCATGGCTTTGCGACGGTCGCCGAAGCCTGGAGCTTTAACAGCTGCAGTTTTCAGGATGCCACGGATGTTGTTCACAACCAGAGTTGCCAGCGCTTCGCCGTCTACATCTTCAGCGATGATCAGCAGTGGGCGGCCGGATTTTGCAACTTGTTCCAATACTGGCAGCAGGTCACGGATGTTCGAGATTTTTTTGTCGAACAACAGGATGAACGGGTTTTCCAGGATAACGGATTGTTTTTCTGGATTGTTGATGAAGTATGGTGACAGATAGCCACGGTCAAACTGCATACCTTCAACGATGTCGAGTTCGTTGTCCAGGGATTTGCCGTCTTCAACAGTGATCACGCCTTCTTTGCCGACTTTGTCCATTGCTTTTGCAATGATGTCGCCGATGTTTGCATCGGAGTTAGCAGAGATGGAACCAACTTGAGCGATTTCTTTGTTGGTTGTTGTTGGCTTGGACAGCGTTTTGATTTCAGCAACGATGGCTGTAACCGCTTTGTCGATACCGCGTTTCAGATCAGTTGGGTTGAAGCCAGCTGCTACATATTTGAAACCTTCGCGAACGATGGCTTGTGCCAGAACTGTCGCTGTCGTTGTGCCGTCACCAGCGTTGTCAGAAGTGCGGGAAGCCACTTCTTTCACCAGTTGTGCACCCATGTTTTCCAGCTTGTCTTTCAGTTCGATTTCTTTAGCTACAGAGACACCGTCCTTAGTGACTGTAGGTGCGCCGAAAGAGCGTTCCAGAACAACGTTACGGCCTTTAGGGCCCAGGGTAACTTTAACTGCGTTCGCCAGGATGTTGACGCCATTGACGATTTTCGCGCGTGCGTCATCACCAAAAATTACTTGTTTAGCTGCCATATTAATTCTCCGAATTCTTTAATTGATATCGTGGATGTCGATTACTTCTGTACGACCGCGAAGATATCTTCTTCACGCATCACCAGAACTTCGTTGCCGTCAACTTTGACAGCCTGACCAGAATATTTACCGAACAAAACGCGGTCGCCGACTTTAACGTCCAGGGCGCGCACAGTACCGTTGTCCAGCAATTTGCCAGGACCAACAGCCAGCACTTCACCTTGATCTGGCTTTTCAGCAGCAGCGTCAGGCAGAACGATACCGGATGCGGTTTTTGTTTCTTGATCCAGGCGTTTCACGATCAGGCGATCATGCAGGGGACGAAGGTTCATACTAGCTCCTTTAAATTTGCGAGTAATTACTATTGGAATTCAATTAAGCTGGGGAAAGACTTTGTTAGCACTCTCTCCCAACGAGTGCTAAGTATATGGGCGGGGGTTGGGCTTTTCAAGAGCTAAAAAAGGGATAAACTAATATTTCTTTAATAATCAAGGGTTTGGCAGTTTTTATCAGCATGATTTTGTGATGATTTCCATGTTTTTGAGATGTGGTTTCACAAAATAATTGTATTTTTATTTCCTTTTGGAAATTAATTTCCGCTCATTTATTGGGTTGATATTGTCTAATTTGAAATTTTTTCCGCCTCTTTCTGACAAAACTGTCATCTAACTGTCACCTCTCTGTCCAGGCAGGGCTTCTACACTTTCCATCGTCGCGCATGGGTTTGCGGCTTGTGTTTATACAAATCATGGAAATTTCAAGGAGCAGGATGATGGTAACAGGTGGTGTCCTTTCGGGTTTTGACCGGGGTGAGGGTAGCTCGCTCAAAGTTTTATGTGCTGGCGTGGGTATCAGTCTGATGTTGTGCTTTTCACCAGCAATGGCGCATGAACATCATCATGGCCCCGCTGTGGCTTGTGCTGCGGATAAAGTTGATGGCAGCAAGCCAGTTTTCATGGCAACCACAGCGAAGCCGTTCGCTGCGCTGATGGATGATGCCATGCAGCTTATGGATGAAGGTATGAAATGTGCGCCCATGAATGGTCAGAGTGAGCATGACTTTATGAGCATGATGATTCCTCATCACCAGGGTGCCGTCGATATGGCCAAGGCGGTTTTACTGTATAGCAAGGACCCGGCCGTCAGGAACCTGGCACTGGGCATCATCGCTGAGCAGCAAAACGAAATCAAACTCATGCAGCTCTGGTTGCAGCAGCACCCTCAGGCTGCCGGCAAATAGTTCTTACTCATTAGTCACTCAGTCGTTACTCCGCCAGAGTTTAAAACCTGGGTTATTCCTCTCACTTCAAAAAAAATCATCATGAAAAACAAATCAGCGCTCGCATTGATTGCGGCAAGCACTCTTATCGCACACACAGCCTGGGCCCTGCCTTCGGCGCGTGATCGGGTATATACGGCAGACCAGAACAGCAATACCATCTCGGTATTCAACCCCGCCAGCAATACCCTGGTCGGGCAGATCAGGCTCGGTAATCCGCGTCCTGATGTCTTGTCGCCCTTGTACAAGGGGCAGATCAATGTGCATGGCATGGGGTTTTCGCCAGACCATAAAACCTTGCTGGCGATAGCCAATGGTTCCAACTCGGTAGTATTTATTGATACTGCCACCAACAAGGTCAAGGGCACGACTTATGTGGGCCGTTCGCCGCATGAAGGTTTTTTCACGGCAGATGGTAAAGAGGTCTGGGTGGTTGTGCGTGGTGAAGACTATATCTCGGTCATAGACCCAGTTACTTTCAAGGAGACGCGGCGTATACAGACCGACCTGGGGCCGGGCATGGTGCAATTCCATCCTGCTGGCAAGCTGGCCTTTGTGGTGTCGAGCTTCACGCCCATGGTCGATGTGATTGATGTAGCTACGCATGAAGTCATCAAGCGTATCAAGGTGGTCAGCCCGTTCTCACCGTTTTTGCAATTTACGCCAGACTTTAGCCAAGTGTGGATGACGCACAAAGACGTCGGCAAAGTCACCCGCATCGACACAAAAACGCTGGAAGTGACCGGCGTGTTTGATACCGGCTTTATTTCCAATCACCTGGCTTTTGCCAACATTGATGGCAAGACACTGGCCTATGTAACCATAGGCGGTGAGAATGTCGTCAAGGTATTCACGACAGAAAAAGAGCCCAGATTGCTGGCCAGTATTGCAACCGGAGCCTTGCCACATGGCATATGGGCGTCGGACGATCACAGCCGCATGTATGTCGGGCTGGAGAATGGTGATGGCGTTGATGTCATTGATACCGTCAGCAATAAAGTCATTGCCCACATGGCTGGTGGCCAGGCCCCGCAGGCGCTGGTGTATGTATCTAACGTGGTCGAGAGTGGCGATAGTGCCAATGGTGCAGCGAATCTGGTCCCGCGTAGCAATAATGAGCCGGTGAACATAGGTTTGAAACCCGTGAATGGTGAGGGCAGGGGCTTTGTCGTGTTGCGTAATCTGGGTATAGTCGATGCGCTGGAAGTGGCCTTGTTCAAGCTCAAGCCAGAAACTGTATATACGGTTTATCTTGATGGGCAAAACACCGTATTGGGCCGTTTGAAGACCGATGCGAAAGGCGCAGCCAATGCAACTGTGATAGGCCCTGTGAGGGAAGCGATAAAGGCAGATGCCAGCATCAAAGCTCAACGACTGATTGTCATGGAAGGCAGTAAGGCACTGAATGCAGAGTTAGCTGTGATGGTGAGCACAAATTAATCCAGGCGATGGCCGGATGGTAGAATCCGGCCATCAACGCGTCATGCATACAGGATACGGATGACCATATTAGTCATAGAAGATGATCAGAAAACCGGCGACTACCTGAAGAAGGGTTTGCGCGAATCAGGCTATGCCGTTGATCTTGCCAGGAATGGCGTTGATGGCCTGCATCTGGCCATGGAGCAAAGCTATGAACTGGTCATTCTTGATGTCATGATGCCCGGCCTTGATGGCTGGACAGTGATGCAATCGCTGCGCAGCAAGCAGGATATGCCTGTCATCTTCCTGACTGCGCGCGACCATGTCGATGACAGGATACGCGGCCTGCAACTGGGCGCAGATGATTACCTGGTCAAACCCTTTTCATTTACTGAGCTTGTGCTGCGCATCCGTACCCTGTTGCGCCGTGGCGTCAGGCGCGATGCCGACATCTACCAGGTCGCCGACCTGCAGCTTGATACCGTGCGTCATAAAATCACCCGTCAAAATTTACCCATCGTATTGACCAGTAAAGAATTCATGTTGCTGCATCTGCTGATCAAGCACCAGGGTGAGGCATTGTCGCGCACTATCATCGCATCCCAGGTATGGGACATGAATTTTGACAGTGATACCAATGTCGTTGATGTTGCCGTCAAACGCCTGCGTGCCAAGCTGGATGCGCCGTTTGAGAAAAAACTCATCCACACCGTGCGTGGCGTGGGCTATATGTTTGCGGAAAATCCATGAACTTCTGGCGTGTATGGAGCCTGACCCGGCGTGCGACCACACTGTTTTCTGTGCTGGTTTTTGTCATCATGAGCAGTCTTGGCATGTATTTATATACCTCGGCCAGGCAGGCTTTGGAGCAACGTGCTGACTATACCCTGATAGGCAGGGTAGAGCACTTCCGTACCCTTTTCCGTGATCTCTACAATATCCAGCAGATGGAAGCACACCCCACCTTGTTTGAAAGCATGCTCGGCAATGAACAGGATGTGCGTATTTTTCGCAGGCTTGGTGATGCGCCTTTCATCAACGTCAATCCCGGGGCGATGTCACCGCCAGCGATGAAGCCGGTTGATCTCGGCGTGCCACTGACGCTCGCTGCCTTGCGTGACGGTAAGCGCGATGATGGCGTGCGGGTACGCTGGGTAGCAGCCCTGGCAGAAGTGGGCAATCATAAAGACAAGGTGGAAATCATCGCCGCCTATGTGATGACGCAAGAATCTGGTGTGCTGTCAACTTACCTCTTGCGCGTGATTGCCGCAGTTGCATTGACGGTGTTGCTGACCAGCGTATTGAGTTACCTGATCTTGCGACGCGGCCTCTTGCCTGTCGCGACGATGAGCCGTCAGGCCGGGCAGATCAGCCCTAAAAACCTGTCCTTGCGCCTGTCAGCAGCAGATATGCCGCCGGACTTGCGCAAGTTGGCCCTTGCATGCAACGACATGCTGGACAGGCTGGAAGCAGGCTTCCAGCAACTTTCTCAATTCTCATCAGACCTGGCGCATGAATTGCGCACACCCGTCAATATCCTGATGGGCCAGACCCAGGTGGCCTTTGCGCAGGTCAGGGAGGTGGATGAGTATGAAAGCCTGCTTGAATCCAATCTCGAAGAATATGCCCGGCTGGCGCGCATCATCGAAAACATCCTGTTTCTCGCTCACATCGATCATGCAGGTTTTGTGGTCGAAAAAGAGCCGCTATCAATGGCAGCAGAGATGGGCAAGCTCATTGATTATTTCGACATCCTGGCACAAGAGCGCGACATGCATTTTGCTGTCGATGTCGGTGGTATTGATGGCATGGTCCATGCCAATCCCCTGATGCTGCAGAGGGCACTCAGTAATCTGTTCATCAACGCCATACGACATGGGCAAGCCGGGAGGGTGATACGGGTGAAAGCCATCGCAAGCACCGAAGGGGCGAGGATCAGCATCATCAATCAATGTGCTGCCATAGAGCAGCCGCAACTGGACAAAATGTTTAACCGCTTTTACCGCGGTGACAGCGCCCGCAACAGCCATACAGAATCAAATGGCCTGGGCTTGTCCATCGTCAAGGCTATTGTCGATTTGCATGGCGGACATATCAGTGTCAGTTATAACAAGAATGAACAGGCTATTGTTTTGGAGTTGTTTTTCCCGGCGTAAAAGAGGCGGATCATTCAGCATTAAATTTTTTTAATATTTATGTTGGTTATATAACCAAAATTACTTGTATTTTGGACTTTTCTGGATTAGGCTTCAAATATTGGTTGATTAACCAAATATTGAAAATAGCTCACATGCAAGCTCCGAATGATATCTTTGCCAAACATTTACCCGTTCGCGTGGTCTTGCTGACTGGGCCCATGGGCAGCGGCAAATCGTGCGCAGCCAGGTGTTTTCAGCAACTGGGCTTGCCCGTCATCGATACTGACTTGATCGCCAGGGCAATACATCAGGACCCGCAACATCCTGTGATGAAGCAGATTGCACAGGAGTTGCCGCAATTACTGGCAGAAGATGGCTGTTTGCGGCGTGGTAGCTTGCGCGCTGTGCTGACGCATGATGCACATGCCAATCGTCGCTTGCTGTGCCTGCTGAAGCCTCATGTGCTGGCAGCAATGCGGCAATGGACTGTGCAGCAAACTGCGCCGTATGTGATCTGGGCAACCGCGCTCTTGCCTGATGAACCTGGCGGCTTCATGTACGATAGCGCTTTGCTGGTGCATGCTGACGCTCAAATTCGTCTGCGACGCGTGCGTCAGCGTAACCCTGACTGGACTGAAACTGAGATCAGGCAGGTTTTCAATATGCAGGCCACATTGGATCAGTACAAGGAATACGCCGATGCCATGATCGTCAATCAGGGCAACATCATGGAACTGGAACAGGCAGTCTTGCAGCAACACCTTACTTTTATGTCGCACTGGAGCACACAATGAAAAAAATCGCATTCTCTGGCACTCTGGACCCGATCACCAATGGTCATTTATGGGTGATACAAGAGGCCCGCGCTTTGGCAGATGAAGTGGTGGTTTTTATTTCTGAAAACCCGGTCAAGAAGCCGCAGTTTGATGCGATCGAACGCAAGGATATTATCGAGCGTAGCGTCGCTGAATGCGGCTGGCACAATGTCAGTGTGGTTATCGTCAAAGGCGATTACACGGCCCGCGCCGCCAAGCGCCACGGTATTGAGTATCTGGTACGCGGCATACGCAATACCTCAGACTTTGATTATGAAAACCTGATACAGCAAACCAATGTCGATGTGCTTGATGGTGCCAAGACTATTTTTGTAATGCCACCGCGTGATCTTGGCTCGGTCAGTTCCAGTTTCGTGCGGGCCCTGCAGGGACCAGTGGGCTGGCACTGGACGGTAAAAAAATTCATGCCCATGCCCGCTTATATCGCCTGGATCAAAAGCTGGCTGCGTACAGACTGGCAAAAACTTTGGGAGGGGGCTGGTGTTGAAACCAGCAAACTGGACCACTGGTTTGATTATCTGACTGGTGATGAGGCCTATGGCGCAGCACGCCGGACTTATCATAATCTGGATCACCTGGTGCATGGCCTGAGTGAGATATCGGCTTGGGCGAGTAATACGGGCGCCAGCAAGACTGATGTAGCAATATTGAAAAAAGCTTTCTGGTTCCATGACGCAGTCTATGGCGGCTCTGTTGGCAAGCATGCTGGTCTGTCTAATGAAGAGCAAAGTGCCAGGTTGTGGCTGGATGCCAGCTTGGGATCAGAGCATGCGCAGGAGGTGGCTGACCTGATACGGGTGACAGATCACTTCCAGAGTGCAGGCCTGAGCCACCCCTTGAAAGATGCCATGCTCGGTGTTGATCTGGCGATACTGGGGCAGGCGGCGGACACTTATGATGCCTACGCGTCAACTGTAAGGCTTGAATACAGTGACGTCGATGATGCCACTTACCAGGCGGGCAGGGCGCGTGTATTAAGCCATTTTGAGGCACAGGCAGTAGCTGGCAACTTGTTTTCTGATATTTGGTTTGCTGAGCTCTACACCAGCCAGGCGCTGGTGAATATCAGGCGTGAAAAAGCCTTGTTGAAATAGCCCTTTTCTCAGGGCCACATTCGTATTCCTGGCACATCCGCTCATTCACATAAATGTGATTTTTTGTGAATGAGCAACTTTTTGCTCAAGAAAACCGCGAAAATAGAAGCTGAGTAAAAAACTGTCGGTTCACCATCACCTAGGCGAACTCAAGACAGGCACTGATCCCGTCATCATTTGCAGTTCTTACATGACAGGATACGCGGAGGCAGGAATGTGGATTTATCGTTTGGTTGTTTGCTTGTGCGCCTGCATGGCCTTGTTCATGCCTTGTGTGGTTATGGCTATGACCGTCACCTTTCTCAATCCGGGTAAATCCGATGAAATCTACTGGGTCACCGCCAGCAACGGTATGTCGGCTGCCGCCCGCAGCCTGGGCATCCATCTCGAAGTCATTTATTCTGAACGCGATCATTTAAAGACGCTGGAATACGCTAGGCAAATTGCTGCCCGCCCGGCTGGCAAGCGGCCTGACTATGTGATCTTGTCGAATGATTATGCTGTCGGTGCCGAAGCCCTGCGCATACTGGATGCCGCAAACATCAAGACTTTTTTTGCCTATAGCGGTATCAATGATGCTGGTGACAGGGAAAAAACCGGTATGCCACGTCAGTTTTACAAGGGCTGGTTGGGGGTGCTGGAACCGCAGGCAGAAGATGCGGGTTACCTGACCGCACGCGCGCTGATACAACGTGGCAAGACAGACAAAATGTTCAGTTCTGATGGCAAATTGCACATGCTGGCAATTGCCGGGGACAGATCCACGGCGACATCGTATAAACGCACTGAAGGTATGCGCAAGGCTGTTGTAGAAGCGAATGTGGTACTGGATCAGGTCGTCTATGGCGACTGGAACCGTGCCAAGGCACAGGAGCAGAGTGTCTGGCTGTATCAGCGCTATCCACAGACCAGGCTGATCTGGGCCGGGAATGATTTGATGAGCTTTGGTGCGATGGAAAGCTGGCGCGCCCGCGGTGGCAAACCAGGGCGCGATGCTCATTTCAGTGCCATCAACACCTCGGCTGAAGCTTTTGCCGCATTGGAGTCCGGGAGCCTTACGGCGCTGGCAGGCGGCCATTTCATTACCGGTGCATTTGGCCTGGTGATGCTATATGACTATCACCATGGCAAGGACTTTGCTGATGAAGGCCTGGAGCAAAACAGATCCATGTTCATACTGTTCACACCAGAAGAGGCCAGGCGTTACGAGCAATTGTTTGGCGCGCAGAATTTTGAAAAAGTGGATTTCAGGAAGTTCAGCAAATACCTGAACCCTGCCATCAAAAAATATGATTTCAGTTTCCGGCATTTATTGACACAGTCAGACCAGCGCAAATGAGCAAGCAAGTCCTGCAACCGATCGCCAGTTTGTTGATACGACGTGTCTTCAAATGGGTGATCCTGTGCGTGATCTGTATCAGCAGCCTGCAAGCCTGGCTCAATTACCGCGCCATAGAAGAAAACTTCACGATGACTGTGGATGATGTGGCCCATGCGCATCTGCCTTTATTGTCTGTCGCTATCTGGGATATAGAGCCGCAAACCATACAAAAGCAAATCGATTTGATTTTGAAGAATAAAACGATTTCTTATGTGGCCATCAAGGCCAGCACCGGGCAGCAATTTACAGGTGGTGATGTCAATCGCCTCGGAAATGGCCAGCACATGAAGTTCAACATCCCAGCCCCGGCAGATGCCAGCAAAACAGTGGGTACGGTGGAGTTTGTCGTCGATAAGACTATCTTGCGCAAGGAATTGTTGCGCAGCTTTATTATCGTCATTATCGAAGTCATCATCCTGTCGATTTTTATTTTTATGGCGGTCGTGGCGATATTGCGGCGTGATCTTGAAAGGCCTATGCGACAACTGGCAGATTTTGTCAAAAACCTGCAAGCCAACCAGCTCGCGACCAAGCTGGAATTAAAACGCAAACCGGAGGACGGATATAACGAAATTGACCTGGTCGTCGATGGTTTCCACACCATGCAGGACAGTCTGCAAAAACATATCGCCAACCAGGATGCACTAGTCGCTGAGCGAACCAGCCAGCTCGAAGCAGCGATGAAAACCCTGAAGCAATTATCGATTACCGATGGCCTCACCAGCTGTTATAACCGCCTCTTGTTCAATGAGCGCATGCCTGCAGAAATCCAGAGAGCCGTGCGTTACCAGCGCCATTTGTCGCTGGTGTTTTGCGACATAGATTTCTTCAAGAAAATCAATGATGAGTATGGGCATGCAGTAGGCGACACTGTGCTCATCGCTTTTACCCAATGCCTGGCCGATGAGTTGCGTGCTGATGTCGATTGGATAGTCCGCTACGGCGGCGAAGAGTTCATCATGGTCTTGCCTGAGACCAGTTTGCTGGCCGCACTTGAAGTCGCAGAAAGAATACGCCAGAAAGTCGAACATCAACTGACCATACGTCTGGCCAATGGCACCATGCTACACATCACCGCCAGTTTTGGGGTGGCTCAATTGCAAGCGGCCGACAATATGGAAAGCATGGTGCAGCGTGCTGACGAATGCCTGTACAAAGCCAAGTCCCAGGGGCGCAACCAGGTACAGCCCATGGCTGCACCCGTCATTTATCTGGCCCCCTGACTTGCTGCAGGCTCTCCCGGGCTTGCCTGACCAGGGTATTTGTCAGCCGAGCCAGCCGGGGCGTCTGTACTTTCCAGTGGTGCCAGTACAGGGCTACATCCACAGGATGATGCGGCATAAGCCTGACCAGCTTGTCCTGATCCAGATTTTTCAGCATGACATCAGGAATCACGCCCCAGCCCAGTCCCAGTAAAATCGACTGGTTATACGGCGTTGTTGCCGGTACATAGTGTGTGGGGTAAGTATGTTCCTGCAGTCCAAAATGTTCTAGCAGTATCTGTGCCTGCAATTTGTCCTTGCGATTGAAGGTTAGTACCGGTGCCAGCCTGGCTGCTTCGCGCGTCATCCCTTGCGGGAACCAGCGCTGACAGTATTCTTTGCTGGCAACTGGGTGGTAACGCATGAAGCCCAGCGGCACAGCCTGGCAACCCCGCATGGCATTTTGTTCAGCAGAGAGGCAGCCTAGCACCATACCGCTTTCCAGTAAATCATGCGTGTGATCCTGGTCATCAATCAGCACTTCAAGCAAGATATTTTCAGCGATCAAAAATCCTGCCAGGGCAGGCAATAACCAGCTATCCAGACTATCGGCATTGACGCCCAGGGCAATGCTGATGGCGGCACTTTGCTGACCGGCAAATTCGCTTTGCAAATCCTGTTCAAGTTCTGCCACCCGGCGCAAGTGCTGTACCAGTTTTTGCCCGGCTGCCGTGGCGCGGCAGGGGCGGCTGCGTACCAGCAGGGTATTGCCTAGTTCCATTTCCAGTGCCTTGATGCGCTGGGAAATGGCCGAACTGGTCAGGCTCAGCGCCTTCGCCGCCTGTTCCAGACTGCCATGGTCAATAACACTGAGGAAGGCTTCGCATTGGCGGCTGTCTAGTCTTGTTTGCATGTTTTATCAGACTGTATGGGTGGTTTTGGCTAAAGACATCTCGACACGGAGGCACAGAGAAAGGAACGCCTGCTTGCAAGCAGTCTTCGTTGCGCAGGCGTGCGATATACCGCACGAATTCCCTGCTACACCACAGAGTAGACAAAAGAATTAATTTTCTAATTAAGAAATTTTAATGAAATAGGAAATATTTTAAATATACTTCATATTAACCCTTTTTTTGCCCAAACTCCCTGTATCGACAAATGGGAGACAGATGATGTTGGCTTTTATACTCAAGGGCATGGGCATGAGTGCAGGTTTGATCATGGCTATTGGTTCACAAAATGCCCATGTCTTGCGAATGGGTTTGCGTAAACAGCATGTTGCTTTGACGGTGATGATCTGCATCGCGTGTGAAATGCTGCTGATACTGGCGGGTGTGGCCGGCATAGGTGGCATGATCAATAGCCAGCCAATCTTGCTGATGATAGCCCGTTGGGGCGGGGCCGCGTTTTTGGTCTGGTATGGCGTGCGCTCTCTGCGCGCTGCGGCTAGCCAGCAAAGCCTGGTCCCTGAAGCTGGGGAGTTGAGCCTGACGGCTGGCAAGGCTGCACTGGCAGTGCTGGGAGCGACTTTGCTCAATCCCCACACTTATTTGGATACGGTGGTGTTGCTGGGTGCCATAGGTGGCCAGCAGCCAGGCAATGGCAAATACTGGTTTGCCGTGGGTGCCGTCTTGAATGCGACGATCTGGTTTGCGGCTTTGGGCTTTGGTGCGCGCCTGCTCGCGCCCTGGTTTGCCAAACCCATGGCATGGCGGGTGCTGGATAGTCTGGTCGGTATTGTGATGCTGATGCTGGCGCTCAATTTAATGCTGGGTTGATCTGGCTCTGAGCTGGCCATTTGTTGAAAAGCCCGAATTGTGATAACTTCAGCACATGAAAAAATCCTGGCGTTTATTGATTGCTTGCCTGTTACTGGTACTGGTACTGCTGCCCCTGCAGGGCTTTGCTGTCGCCAGTAAATTGGGCTGCGCCATGGATATGCCTGTTCAGACTGGTAGCTCTGTTGTCAGCGGTAATGAACATTGCCAGCCCGCTGCCAAGGCTAGCGATCATGGTTCAGATTCTGTGAAAGCCAAAGTGGCCGATCACTGCAAGTCTTCTTCCCCTTGTTGCATGGGTATCGCGCTCATGCCTGCTCCTTCAATTTCTGCATTTGTACCTATGCATGCTGATGCCCAGGTACTGCCTGTCCTGTTACCTGCATCTGTGTCTGCTCGCATGCTGGAGCGTCCTCCTAAGGCTGTTCTCGTCTGAATAATTAGTTTGTTCGTAGGTTGGGCTGCGCCTTATCAGCCCAACACTGGGCGTTTGAATAAGATTAACGTTTGTTGAGGCCGAGTGTTGGGCTGTTAAACCGTAGCCCAACCTACAAGCTCAGCCCAACATGCGTGGGTAGCCCAAGTTACGAATACTTCACCCATTTGACGGGAACACACTTCATATCGCGAGGACTTCATGTCGCACATACATTACCGATATCTGTTACCGGCATTGCTGGTGATGACTGGCTGCGCCAGTTTTGATATCGATCAAAGCACGCAAAAACTCAATCAGCAATATCCGGCTTACACCCAGGGCAAACTGGTTCTGGCGAGCAAGCCTGAGCAACAAAAAAACATGCAGGACCAGGCAGCAAGCTTGTTGGCACAGCCTTTGTCGCAAGACGCTGCTGTACAACTGGCCTTGTTGAATAGTCCAGCCTTGCAAGCCATGCTGGCGCAGCATCAGGCTGCAGGCGCAAGCACAGCGCAAAGCGCCCGCATCACCAATCCGCTTTTTACGTTTGAACGCAACCGCCAGTCAGGTGAGCTGGAACTGGGTCGTTTGCTGAGTTTTGGCCTGCTGGACTTGCTGAACCTGCCGCAAAGGCAGACCATGGCACAGCATAGCCTGGCACAGGCGCAGACGCAGTTGAGCCTGGATGTCATAGCCAGCGTTAGCCAGGTGCGTATTGCCTGGGTCAAGGCAGTCGCTGCACAACAGAGCCTGGAATATGCCAGACAAGTTGGTGAAGCGGCCGATGCCAGTGCCATGCTGGCAGAGCGCATGCACAAGGCGGGCAATTTCAATAGCTTGCAAGCAGCGCGCCAACTGGCTTTCAAGGCTGACGCGATGGCACAGCTCAGTTTTGCCCGCCATGCCAGTCTTGCCACCCGCGAAGAGCTGGTGCGCTTGCTGGGTCTGAATGATGAACAGGAAAAAACACTGAAGTTACCTGAGCGCCTGCCGGATTTACCAGCAACACCATTGGCAGCAGAAAGCCTGGGTCCCCAAGCGACAAAAAACCGTCTTGACATACAACTGGCAAAACAGGAACTGGACGCCGCCGCAGCACGCCAGGGTTTGAGCCTGGTCAGCAGCTTTACCGATATCGAACTGGGTATCAGGCGCGATACCAATTTTGATGCAGCGGGACATGGCGAGATCAAACGCGGCTTTGAGGTCAGCCTGAGGTTGCCGCTATTTGACTGGGGCGATGCGCAGAGAACAGCCATGAATGCGAATACCCTGGCCGCCAGTTATCGCCTGCAAGCGACGGTCAATAATGCAGGCTCGCATCTGCGCGTCAGCTACTCAGCCTATCGTAATATGTATGATATCGCCCGCCAATACCGCGACGAGATACTGCCGCTACGCAAACGCATCTCGGCAGAAAACCAGTTGCGCTACAACGGCATGTTCATCAGCGTATTTGAATTGCTGGCCGACAGCCGCGAGCAAATCAATAGTGTGCTGGCTGCCATCAATGCAGAGCAACAATTCTGGTTGGCAGATGCGGCCTTGCAGGCCGAGTTGCTGGGGCGCCCGTCCGCAAGTAATCTGAATCCCGTTAAATCAACTGCCACGGCAGAAGCAGCGCATTGATCACACGATCTGCGAAGGAAATAACATGAGTACAAGAAGAGATTTTTTTAAATTGGCGAGCATTGCTGGTGGTGCACTCGCAGCAAGCACCGTCAGCAAGGTGGCATTGGCAGCCTTGCCAGAAGCAGTCACACAAATTAGCCCGGATACCATGCCACCATTGCAGCCCAAGAACGGCCGCCCATATAATCCGGTAGTGACCCTGAATGGCTGGACGCTACCATGGCGCATGAATAATGGTGTCAAGGAATTCCATCTCGTGGCAGAGCCAGTCGTGCGCGAAATGGCACCCGGTATGAAAGCGCATCTATGGGGTTATAACGGCCAAAGTCCGGGGCCGACGATAGAAGTGGTGGAGGGCGATAAAGTACGCATCTTTGTCACCAACCGTTTGCCCGAACATACGAGCATACACTGGCATGGCCAGCGGCTGCCAAATGGCATGGACGGCGTATCCGGCCTGACCCAGCCGTCAATACAGCCGGGCAAGACCTTTGTCTATGAATTTGTTGCACGTCGCCCAGGTACCTTCATGTACCACCCGCACGCCGATGAAATGACGCAGATGGCGATGGGCATGATGGGCTCATGGGTTACCCATCCCAAAAATAAACATCCGCAGATTGATGAAGTCGACAGGGACTTTATTTTCCTGCTCAGTGCTTATGATATAGAGCCAGGTGCATTCAAACCTAATATCATGACCATGACAGATTTTAATTTGTGGACATGGAATAGTCGCGTCTTCCCCGGCATTGATACCCTGAATGTGCGCAAGAATGACAGGGTCAGGATACGCGTAGGCAATCTTACGATGACCAACCACCCCATCCATATCCATGGTCATGAATTCACCGTGACAGGCACGGATGGCGGCCCGGTACCAAGAACTGCACGCTGGCCAGAGGTAACGACGGATATTGCCGTCGGTCAGATGCGCCAGGTGGAATTTGTCGCCGATGAAGAAGGTGACTGGTCCTTCCACTGCCACAAGAGCCATCACACCATGAATGCCATGGGCCATAATGTGCCGTCGATGATAGGTGTTGATCACAAGGACGTGGCAGACAAGATCAACAAGCTCATTCCTGCTTACATGACTATGGGGGACAAGGGCATGGCCGACATGGGAGCTATGGAAATGCCCTTGCCTGACAATACCCTGCCCATGATGACAGGCGAGGGGCCGTTTGGCGGGCTGGAAATGGGCGGCATGTTCAGCGTAGTCAAGGTGCGCAAAGACCAGAAACCGGGTGATTATAAAGATCCCGGCTGGTTCCGGCACCTCAAGGGGACGGTAGCCTATGAATATGGCGGCCCCGTGGCAGAAGCGCCGCGCCCGCCTGCTCAGCCTGTTGATGTGCATGCTGGCATGAAGCATGGCTCACGTGTCATGCCGGAGCTTGAAGTGCAGGTGCGCAAGCCGCAAGGTCATAGCGGGCATTAAAAAAGAAAATGGCTGCGGGTAATAGAAAGTCCAAAGCCAGAGTACAAAAGGCGGAGCACAATGCTCCGCCTTTTGTATTTGCTTGATCGTCTTAGCCGATTATCTCAACTGATCGTCTCAGTTGATTGTGATAGGTACGCTGGCAGTCGCCTTTCTTCCAAGATTGTCAGTCACAGTAATAAGCATGGTGTAGCTGCCTTTTACAGGGCTTGCCCAGCTGGTTGCAATACTTAGTCCACTCATGGAAAATCCGAGGCCCAGAGGAGCGCCCGTGATCGAGATGGAAATCGAGGTCGCACCGGGCGCATTGATCGTGATGCTGCCCGTTAGCGCCTTGCCTGCAGTGCCTGTCATTGCCGGTGCGTTGATACTCAAGCCAGATGCCACAACGCTGATGCTGATGACCGCCTGACCGCTCAAGCCAGTCTTGCTGTCTTTCGCAAGCACTGTGACAGCATAATTTCCTGCAACAGGACTAGCCCAGTTGATAATGCCAGCACTGCTGATAGTCAGTCCGGCAGGCGCACCAGTCAGTGTATAGGTGACTGGATTCGAGGCTTTGACTGCTACGGTGTAGGACAGTGCAGTACCAACGGTTCCATTGACCGTCGCCGCAGTTACTGCAGGCGCAGGTTGCTGAGCAATCACGACGGTATACACAGCTTTGCCTGTCAATCCTGTCTTGCTGTCCGTTACATTGACAGTGACTGAATACGTGCCAAGAACAGGTGAAGCCCAGCTTACAGTTCCTGTTGACCCTATAGTCATTCCAGCAGGTGCTCCTGTCAGGCTATAAGTCATTGGGTTGCCAGATGTTGCGGTCACATTAAAAGTCAGTGCGGTTGATGCTACTCCATTGATCGTTGCAGCAGTCACGACAGGAGGTGTTGCAGCAGCAATCACAACGGTATAGACAGCCTTGCTGCTCAATCCGGTCTTTGCATCGAGTGCAGTTGCTGTCACTGAGTAGGTTCCTGCAACTGGCGTTGGCCAGGTCGCAGCGCCCGCAGAAGTAGCAGTCATGCCGCTTGGTGCGCCAGTGATGCTGTAGGTTAGCGGATTAGTGGATGTCGCTGTTATATTGAAGGACAGCGCAGTGCCTGCTTTTCCATTGATGGTGGCGGCAGTAATCGCTGGTGGCACAGGGGCAGAAATAACGATTGTATAAGTGCCTTTGCCGCTCAGTCCTGTTTTTGCATCCAGTGCAGTAACGACCACAGTGTATGTACCTGCCACAGGCGTGGCCCAGCTAACAATACCGCTGCTGTTGATGCTCAAGCCTGCCGGGTTGCCGGTCAAGGTATAGGTGAGGGGATTAGCCGCTGTTGCAGATGCGGTAAAACTCAATGCCGTGCCAACTTGCCCGCTGATGCTTGCCGAAGTTACGGTTGGCGCTGTTGCAATGACTGTGCCGCCGAGTGTACTTAACAAGCTGGTGACATTGGGCGTGCCAAGGCCGGTCAGTTGGTCATGCCCGGTTTTGGCAACGCAACTTGCGCAAGTGCCATTGCTGCCTTTCGCAACATCGGCAAAACTGCTGGCATAGCTGCCAGGAGTTGTCGCAATTTTGTTATACAGGACAGCATGCGGTGCACCCAGAACTGGTTTGCCAGCTTGCGCCAAAGTCGCATTGGCGATGGCAATCACCCCGGCCCATTGGGGCGTGGAAAGGCTGGTGCCGCCTGCACTGACCCAGTTTACAACACTGCTTCCTGGCGTCATGACGGCGACGTACTGGCCAGTGTTCGGGTCAGCGTTCATGGAGACGTCAGCGACGGTCCTGCGGGCGGGTGTACCCACACCCGGCACTGTATTGTTCTGATAGCTTGGTGTCGCCGTGTATGCACTAACTCCACCTCCGGTATTGGACCAGGCCACCTCCGCACGTGTTGTACCTGTATAGGTGAGACTGGTGCCACCAACGGCGACAACATTGGGAGAAACTGCAGGCCATTCAACGGCTGGCCCATTATCGCCGGTTGCAGCCAGATAGGTCATTTTGGCGGTGGTGAACGTGCTTTCGACTCCAGCTGTCCAGCTTCCTTCGGATGACCCAAAACTCATGGAGACGATGCCAGGCCCCATTGCGTTGGCCAGTTTGATTCCACCCACCATGTTACTCATGGAGGAATCCGCAGCTTCAATCAAAATGATACGGGCCAATGGCGCTGTGGCATGTGCCCATTGCACGTCGAGCGCAATTTCCGTAGCCCAGCCAGAATCGAATGCTGGCGTTGTACTGGTCATGCTACCTGCACTGGTGCTATAGACGACAGAAAACTCACAAGCGCTGCTTGACGCTGCTGGTAATGGCAGGGCTGTACCTGCAGGAATGCTTTTTACTGTACATGCGGGAAGACCAAACTTTTGATTAAAAGCGTTCAGTTCTGCAACGATATTGGGATCGTGATTTGCATTCACAATATAAATCGTCTGACCTGCACCAAGCTGTGCAGCCTGGCTTGCAGTCAATCCACTGGTACTGGCAGGGAGCGCAGGGAGACTATACGCAGCGCGGATTTGCGCAGGCGTATAGGTAGAAACGACAGAGGTGCCTGCCATAGGTTGTGCGTTCTCACCTGCAGGCGGTGGTGCCAGCTGTGGTCGTGGCAAAGAGCGAATTGCACCGACAGTCAAACCGCGCCCACGCACTGCTTGCAGTTCTCGCGGTATGCTCAGCGCCGCTGCTGGAATGTGGGCCGACCTGCTACTGTCAGTCGCATCAATATCCGTCGGTGGATCAAGCAAAACCGGAGCCAGATGAAAGGTCGGTTGTGTCGCCTGTGCAGCCACATCAGGCGGCAAAACAGGGACAGTTATATCCAGTGTCGTCGTTCCAGTTGCCACTGCCTGAGGTGGTAATGCAATGCTGGACTGACTGACTTGTGGATTGTCGCCGCCGCAAGCGCTGAGGATACTTGCACTGATCAGCAAGCAAGACAAGCCAAGTGGCTTGGGTATGGTGAAGAACAACTTTTTTTCGATGATCACAAATGCACTCCGATATAAGCAGAGGGCGGTGATTCGACGAATAATAGTATCGTGCCAAAAATAAGCAGACACCATCACCGGCAACCCCGCTACCATGGCGCAGATGCGCTTTAGGCCGGTGGCTTTGCGTCCCCATTTTTCAACGGGTTTGCCCTCAAGATTTTGAAATTGAAATTACAGATTCAGGGTACAAATATTTCCGCCCAAATGAAAGCGGAAAAATGTCAAGGATTGTTGAAATCATGCAGCTAAGACAAACTTCGATTTCGCTTTGATAATGGAAAAAGCAAATAGTTGTTTTGCTGGCTTTTGAATAAAACAAAAGTGTTAATTTGTAAAATCATTTCCATTATTAAATCCATCATGGCAGCATCGCTTGCCAGGATTCGTATCCGTTTTTTTGAATTGAACATAACAAATTACACATGAAAAATTCTTCAATAATTTCCCGCACTGTTTTTCTGCTTGGTCTGGCACTCACTTGCCTAAGTTCTCAGGCTGCAAAAATCAGCCTGGACGATTGCGACTTGATTACCGCAAAACCTTTACGCGCCGATTTCAAGGATTGGCTGGTAAAGAACCGCAAACGCGCTGCAGAGGGCAATGTGGAGGCACAAACCTATGTCGCCGCTGAAGCAAATAACCGCCTCGCCTGCCTGGAAGAAAAAATCACTGAAAAGTCGGGCTGGTCAGTGACCATGAGCGGTGGTGATGGCGCAAGTGAAACGACATCCAATCCCGGTATCCCGAACATCAAAAAAAATGCTGATGCCTACGCCGCATTGAAAGATGCTGTCAAATACACCCATCAGGCCGGAGCGAATGATCCTGCTTATCGCAGCATGTCGGCTCAACTGGTACTGCGCTATCAAACGGTATTGCCTGAAGCGCTGGAAACTGCCTACGAAGATGTGGCTGGTGCCCATCAACTGGAATGTGTGCTCAAGCGTCAATTCGGCAAGCGTGATGCGCAATATGCCTGTATGTCAAATAGATCCACCTTGGCGCAATTGATAACAAAAATTCCAGCTGAACGCCGCGCTGTTCTTGATCAAAAAGCACAACAATGGGCTGCAGATTTTCCTGTCAAGTAAGTTGCAAATAGATATTTTTGATGCGTTTTTATTTGCTATGACATGAGGGAATGTTGGTTAGCGTACAGAAGCTTTGCCAGTGCTCAGCCAGAATATTGACGACAGAAGTCAACAGATGTGCCGCTCAAGCGTTATAGGTGTAATCACAGGATATGCTCCTGTGAGCAGTATCAAATAAGGAGTTTGAAATGAAAACCATGACATGCAGAAAGATAATGCTCGCAGGCGCAGCCTGCGCCGCACTATTCATGACAGCTCAGAGTCAGGCGCAGGATGTGGGTGTGTCTATGCAATTCGGGCAACCAGGTTTCTATGGTCGGGTAGATATTGGTAATTTTCCTCAGCCTCAGGTAATTTATACTGAGCCACGCATAGTGCAAAGGGTGAATGTGGTCCAGCAACCCATGTATCTGGTGGTGCCGCCAGGCCATAGAAATAAATGGGAAAAACATTGCTATCGCTACAATGCTTGCAATCGCCCCGTGTATTTTGTGCAGGAAAACTGGTACAACACCCAGGTAGTGCCTCGCTACCGCGATGGGTATTATCGTGACCATGATTACAGACATGATGCATACAGGCGCGACGATTACAGGCGTGACGACTATCGCAAGGATGACAGACGCTATGATGAGCATGAGCGCCATGGTCATGGCCGCGGCAGGGAACATCCAGAGCATTGATTGCGTATTAATTGCTTATGAGTTGCTTGCCAGTCGCTCGTCAATGAGTGGCAGTATCACCAAGGGCTGCAATGCAGCCCTTGTTTTATGGCGATGCCACACGGGCTATTTTTTCTTTCCAGGCATGAATCGCCAGAGGCCAGAAAGCTGGTATATCAGTGACTGATAAAGGTAAATCCAGTCCGAGGAATTGTGCTGCCGGTATCAGCGCTTCATGCAGCACATCATTGTCACCACGGTCAAAAGCCAGTGCCCCGGTTTGCTTGGATAATTTCTCGCCATCGGCATTGGTCACTACTGGCACATGCAGGTAATGCGGCGTGGGCAAGCCCAGCAATTCTTGCAGATAGATTTGCCTTGCAGTGGAATCTATCAGATCAGCACCACGCACCACATGCGTGATGCCTTGCGCGGCATCATCAACCACCACCGCCAACTGGTAGGCCCAGAAGCCGTCAGCGCGTTTCAATACAAAATCCCCCACCTCGGTCGCCAGGTTTTGCTGCTGCGTGCCAGCCAGCCGGTCTTCAAAGCGATAGAGTTGATCTGGCACGCGCAAGCGCCAGGCGCGCGCTGTCTTGCCTGCTGCCAGCCCGTGACGGCAAGTGCCTGGGTAAATCTGGCTGGCTGCGTCACCCAGTCGCAACCGCGAATCAGCAATTTCCTTGCGTGAACAGGCGCAAGGGTAAAGATTATTGCCCAGCTTTTGCAAGGCAGCTTCATACAGAGGCTGGCGCTGGCTTTGCCAGGTAATGTCGCCATCCCATACCATGCCGCTGCGTTGCAGGGAATTGATGATGTGCTGGTCTGCACCTTTGACATTGCGGTCAAAATCCAGGTCTTCCATACGCAGCAGCCATAGTCCATCGTGGGCTTTGGCATCCAGGTAACTGGCCATGGCAGCCACCAGCGAACCCATATGCAAGGGGCCGGTCGGTGAGGGGGCGAAACGTCCTATGTATTTTTGCATCATCTGTTTTGTTGGCATGGATGTTCTTCAATTACCTATCAACATGCGTTGCACGACAGGGTCTTGCAACTTCTGTAAAAACCACAGCAAAGCCTTGCCCTTGTTGGCATTACGCCAGACGAGGCGGTTATCTTCTGGCGGACGGTGAGCGCTGGTCTTCTTTTCTATCAAAGCACCACTGCGCAAATGTGGTAATGCCAGGCGACGTGGCAAATGCCCGCAACCCAGGCCAGCCAGTTGCGCTGCCAGCTTGGCATGCATGGTGGGCACGGTCATGGTGTCCTGGCCGCTTAGCAAGCCAGCCGTCATCGATGGCAGAGTCAGGCCAGTATCACCTATGGCTATCGCCCTGTGGGCCTGCAAAATCGCCGGTGTCAGCGGTTCTGCTGCCTGCGCCAGCGGGTGTTGTGGTGCCACGGCAAACACCCATTCCACGCTGCCCAGCAAGCGGGTCTGGAATTCACCCTGCATGCGTATCGCATCCGGCCCGTAATAGGCAGCGCCTATGGCCAGGTCAGCACGGCCAGATACCATGGTTTCCCAGACGCCGGACAAAATCTCCTGGCTGATACGGATGCGTGTACCGCAGCCCTGTTGTTCAAATTCCTTGATCAAGGGGATCATGTCGTCGAATTGTATGATGCCATCAATGACGATGCGCAGCTCCGCCTCCCACCCGCTGGCGGCACGTTTTACACGGTTCTCCAGCTCTTGTGCAGCATTAAGCAAATGTCTGCCCTGGAGCAATAATTCTTCCCCGGCGATAGTCAGCTTGGCCCTGTGGCCACGCCTGTCATATAGTAATACATCCAGGTCTTCTTCAAGCTTGCGTATGCTGTAGGTAATGGCGGAGGGCACTTTATCCAGGGCCGCTGCAGCCGCCGCAAAGCTGCCTTTACGGTCTATGGCATCAAGGATTTGCAGGGCTTCGAGGGTCAGGTTCACGATTGTTCAAATAATTTGAATGAGTTATATGAAATTCTACCCTTATGTCAAAGAATTTGCATGTATATAGTGTGTACATGACCTGAACACATTCTTCAGGAAATTTGAAAGGGACTTATATGATTACGCTCAGACCATCACAAGAACGCGGCCACGCCGAGCACGGCTGGCTGAAATCACATCACAGTTTTTCTTTTGCAGAATATTACGATCCACAGCACATGGGTTTTGGCCCACTGCGTGTGATTAACGATGACTGGATCGCTCCAGCCATGGGTTTTGGTACGCATCCGCACCAGAACATGGAAATTATTACTTATGTGCTCGAAGGTGCGATTGCGCACAAAGACAGTATGGGTAACGGCAGTACGATACGTCCAGGCAATGTGCAGTATATGAGTGCAGGTACCGGTGTGCGCCATTCGGAATTCAATCCGGCCAATACCGAACACACACGTCTGCTGCAAATCTGGATACAGCCAGACCAGTTGGGTGGTGAGCCGCTCTACGGTGAAAAAGAATTTAGCCGTGAAGAAAAACAGGGGCGCTTGCGTCTGGTGGTTTCTGGCGATGGTGCCGATGGCTCCATCAAAATCCGCCAGAACGCACGTTTGCAAATTGGCTTGTTCGATGCAGAACAAAAGCAGGAAGTAGCACTGGCAAAGGATCGCCTGACCTATGTCCACGTAGCACGTGGTGAATTGCAGGTAAATGGCATGGCCTTGAAAGAGGGCGATGCCGTGATGATGTCAGCCGAAGAAAAACTCGTGCTGGAGCAGGGTAAACAGGCAGAAGTACTGGTATTTGATCTGCCTCATTAAGTACTAAAGACAGGAAAATCGCTGACGTGAACAAGTAAAAACGCGTCAGTGATTTGTCTTTTTCCTTAGCAATCTCAACATATAAATTTGGAGTAAAACATGTCTAAAGTCGCGATTATTTATCATTCAGGTTATGGTCACACCACCAAGGCAGCAGAAGCAGTACACGCAGGTGCTGCCGCTGCCGGTGCTGATGCCGAACTCATCAAGATTGACGCCGAAGGCAATATCACCGACGCCCAATGGGAAACCCTGGCCGCTGCTGATGCTATCGTCTTTGGTTCTCCAACTTACATGGGATCAGTGTCCTGGCAATTCAAAAAATTCGCCGATGCTTCTTCCAAGCCATGGTATAGCCAGGTCTGGAAAGACAAGATTGCCGCAGGTTTCACCAATTCTGCCTCCATGAATGGCGACAAATTATCGACCCTGCATTACCTGTTCACCCTGTCACAACAGCACTCCATGATCTGGGTAGGCACAGGCCTGATGCCATCCAACAGCAAAGCCGCACAACGCAATGACATCAACTACATCGCCAGCTTCAGCGGCCTGATGACGCAGTCCCCATCCGATTCTTCACCAGAAGAAGGCCCGCTGCCAGGTGATCTGGAAACGGCGAAATTGTTTGGTAAGCGGATTGCGGAAGTGGCTGCGAAGTTTAAGTAAGATGAGTTGGTGAAATAAATAAACCCGCCGGATTGATTGGCGGGTTTTTTGTTATGTCCATATGAGTACGCTCATCAATCAAATTTGAGAAATATGAATACAGGCCGAATTGACGTTGGTGTTGTTTTTGACTTTGCAGTTCCCCTGCGTCGACGCCGTTTGTGCGGTACAGAAAATGGATTAAGAAGGACCGCTGTTTGAGGTGTAGCAGGGGTTTCGGCCGGCCCGCGTAGGGAGCACTGCTGCGCGCCTGCGTAACGACATGCGCTTGCAAGCGCATGTTCCTAAGGGCAAGGCCGAAGCGAGTTTCGGGCCTTCCCATTTTTTGTACTGCACAAACGGGAACCCCCTTCAGGGGGCGACGACGCCTGGGGCGCCTTCTTTTGCATTCTTTTCTTGGCGAGACAAGAAAAGAATGTAGCTGTCGGGCTACCCCCGACCTGCAATCGTAAATGACGTGCAAAGTATTTCAAAAGCAGCTATGCAATACGATGAATCAGAAATTAATTCTTGAAATGGTTTACTAGGAACGCCGCTGGAGCGCAAGCCCGGTGGAATGACGACTTTGAGAGGACGGTAATTCAATCGATATCCTGTTGCATAAGTACTGCGAATAACCACCTCTTTTACCATAGACACTTAGCCGCATATCCCCTACAGCTTCTCCTTCAAAAATTCTAATAATCGCGGTGCCAAATATCCAGAATCACTGCCAGGTATCTTGATAGGCTCAGAAGCCCAATAATGCCCCGCATTCTTCAACACGACTGAACGCACAGAAAACCCCGCCTGCTTCAATGCATGCATGAAGGCAATCGACTGCCCAGCAGGATCTACGAATTTGTCCTTCGCTCCCCAGCTCAACAAGAACTGCGTTTGATTATTATCCCGCGTCACATACGACAGCGGCGACGCTTCAAAATAAATTTTTCGGTTGTCAATCAAACTGCTGCCAAGGAAACCCTGGGCAATATTATTGTCAGGGTAGTTGCGATTCGAATGTTCCCACTTCGCCGTCAGATCATAGCTGCCATAAATGCCTATGCAAACCTTGACCGTTGTCGTGGGTTGCATGCCATCTGAGAACGGTGGCTGGTCACCAGCCAGTGCGACGATAGTGGCAAGCTGTGCTCCTGCTGAGTCGCCCATCAAACCCATGCGTTCAGGATCAAGCTGGTAAGTTTCTGCGTGCTGGCGCAAGAACTGCACGACGACGCGTACATCGTGTACGGCTGCCGGATAGAGATTGGTTTTGTCTTTGACCAGACGATAATTAACGGCAAATACGGCATAGCCATTTTTTGCCAGATACGGTCCCCAGTGTTTATACAGACTGGCATCGGCAAAGCGCCAGTCGCCGCCATGTACTGCAATCAGCACCGGATATTTTCCATCACCCTTGGGACGGTATAGATCACCTGTCAATACTTCATCGCCGTTTCGCTGATAGACGATGCCTTGTTGCATGTCATAAGCCGTATCTGTCATGGCAGCATGTGCAGAAGCTGCTGCCAGCAGGCTGAGGGTGATACAGTTTATTAAGCGGCATAAAAAGGATGTGAATCTACATAACTTGCCTGGCTGGTTAAAAAATTTCATTTCATATTTCCTGCGACATGAAGAGTTTTACATGGAATCAGTATGCCGGGTCAGCAGGAGTAGGTAAGGGACTGTGTGACCAAGCTTGAGTCTGCCGTGACGAATTGCATGGAAGCGATAGTCATGTCCATAAAAAAACCGCCTGAAGCACAGGCGGTTTGGTGGGGCAGGTTCAGCTTGCGCAGATTTATTTGCACTCACCTTCGGCTACCATGTACACCAATTCCCAGCCATGGCCATCGACATCATGGAAACCATGTCCGTACATGAATCCATGATCTATAGGCTCTTTAGGCACCGTGGCACCCGCAGCCCTGGCTTTGGCGACCAGGCTATCGACATGTTCGCGGCTGTCGCAGGACAGGCAGTTCAACACTTCAGTACGCTCATGCGCATCGCTGATGGGCTTGTTGGTGAAGCCAGCAAAGAATTCTTCTACCAGCAGCATGACGAACAGGTTCTCGCCCATGATCATGCAGGCAGCCTGATCATTCGTGAACTTGGGTTCAAAACTGTAGCCCAGACTGCTCCAGAATTCCTTAGAGCGAGGCAGGTCTTTGACAGACAGATTTACAAAAATTTGTTTATGCATTTTGTCTTCCTTTCATTTGTTGTTCCGGTATAGGCAGGCCAGGCGAGCCATACCGTTTTATTTACATTCACCTTCCGTGGCCCACGCGCAGCAATTCCAGCCGTGGCCATCAAGGTCATAGAAGCCCTGTGCATACATGAAGCCATGATCTTCAGGCTCATCAGGCACGGTGGCTCCGGCAGCTTTAGCTTTGGCAATCAGGCTATCGACATGTTCGCGGCCATCGCAGGACATGGCATGCAAGACTTCGACACGCTCATGGGCATCGCAGACTGGTTTGTGGGCGAAGCTGGCAAAGAGTTCTTCTGTCAACAGCATGACCAGGATGTTTTCACCGAAAATAATGCAGGCAGCGTTATCACTCGCGAATTTGGGATCGAAGCTGTAACCAAGGCTGCTCCAGAATTGTTTGGAACGTGCCAGGTCTTTGACTGGTAGATTGACAAAAAATTGTTTATGCATGTCGTTCTCCTTTAATTTGTGCTCATTGTCTCAGCTGGCAGGTTCAGTGCCCGCACGGGGCGCACTTCTATGCTGCCATGCTGGGCTGGCGGGATCTTTGAAGCCAGGTGTATGGCTTCATTCAAATCCCTGGCATCAATCAGATAAAAACCAGCCAGCATCTCCTTGGTTTCGGCAAATGGGCCATCGGTGACTGACAATTGGCCGTTCCTTACCCTGACCGTGGTGGCGGTATGGACAGGGTGCAGAGGTTCTGCTGCCAGCATATGACCTCTATCAACAAGTTCCTGGGCATACATGCCGCATTTTTCGTCCGGGCAGGCATTCCAGTGTTCATTGTCGAGATAAACCAGGCATAGGTATTTCATAGTGGCTCCAGCAAGGATGGAATGGCGTTGATCTGATTACAGTGGCTGCGGTTCACCATTGATTATCCAGGGCGTGCCGTATTTATCGACCAGCATACCCCACGACTTGGCCCAGAATGCAGCTTGCACTGGCATGGTCACCTGGCCACCTTCTGCCAGCGCGTTGAAAATCTTGCTGGCTTCTTCGGTGGTATCGTAATTCAGGGTGAACGAAACGCCCTTGATGCCGTCATAAGGCATTTGCTGTGGGCAATCACCTGCAAACAACAAGCCACCGTCTGGCAATTCGAGGCGTGCGTGCAGGATACGGTGGGCTGATTCAGCCGGTATCATGGCTGCCATGGGGGAGTCGGCGCCACTCATCATGACGGTTATTTTGCCGCCCAGGACTTGTTCATAATAGTGCATGGCTTCCTTGCAGTTGCCATTGAAGGACAGGTAAGCGATAGGATGTGGCATGGTCATTTCCTTTTATCAATTATCAATTGGTTGGATTATTGTGTGAAAGCGTCTCCACATCTGATAGTCGAATGGCATGACAGTAAATCGACACTACTTCAAAAAAATATTTAATTTCTTTTTTTGATATCTGAAAAATTGCCAGTGAGCATTAATTGCTCAGGGTTCGCACGCGCTCATTGAGCAGTTTTAATTGTGCCTCAATAAATGGCAAATTGGGATCATGCCCGGCGCGTGGCACCACGATATACTCTTTTTGCGGTGCGGTAATGCTATCTACATACTGTTTGGTGATCTCAGGCATGGTCAGTAAATCTTCTGCGCCCTGGACAAAAAACACCGGGATGGCGAATTTGTTTGCCGTAGCAGGAAAATTCACGGTGCTGAACATGCCGTCACCTTTGTAACCGACAAATTTCAGGAAGGAATAATCTTCGCCAGCTTCGTAGTCAGCCAGAGCAGCCGGTGTGGCATAGGCCGGATCAGACGCCCACCATGTTTTTGGGGCAGGGTCTGTGCGCAGTGCTTCATATTTGCGGATAGCCTTTCGCAAAATGCCGAAGTTACGCGGATTGGTCCACGGCGGAGGGCCCAGTGCGCTTACTTTTGTGGCAGTCTCCTGATCGCCGGCAGCCTGCGCCAGATGTAACACCTGTTTATAACTACTAGCCTGGTTTGCCTTGTAGCTGACAACCTGAGAAGTACCAACATAGGCATAAAATAATTCAGGTTTCGACAGACTCATCTGCGCACCGAGTATCGAGCCCCATGAGCTGCCCGTCAGTATGATTTTTTTCTTGCCCAGATGTTGGGTCAGATATGCCGCCAGGGCAACACCATCATCAGCCATTTGTGCAATTGTCAAAGGCGTTTCTTCACCGGGTTTGTTCTTGCCGAAGGTCTTGCCTGCACCACGCTGGTCCCATTGCACGACGGTGTAATCTTTTTCCCATGCGCCGTAAATAGCCGTGCCATACGGGCTCATGGTATTGCCAGGCCCGCCATGCACGACCAGGATAACCGGGTTACTGCAACGGCTGCCCTTGATGGTCACCCACTGCGGTATGCCGCCTAGCTCGACAAATCCTTCTTCATTGATGGCTTGGGTTGCAGACTTGCAGGCCGGGCCGGGTGAAATCGGTGTTGCTTCGGCCTGGCATAGTGCAGGTAGCAGGCTCATTAACAAAGTGGGAAGAACGTGATGCAGTTTTGCCATATATCTCCTGATGGTGAGTGGACTTCTTGTAATTTTGGGGTAAAACTGACGGGTGTCACAGGGATTTTAATTTTTTAATGCAAGCAAACGGCGTTCAATAAAGCGTTTCTCCGGCTCTTGTTTGCAGAGTTTCAGCGCCAGTTCATAGGACAGGCGCGCTTGCGTCATGTCACCATTGCGGCGACACAGGTCAGCCCTGGCTGCGTGGGCCAGATGGTAGTTTTGCATTTCCTGTTTTTCCAGCAAGGCTTCCACCAACGACAAGCCATGTTTTAACTCGCCCGTGCACATGGCAATCGCGATGGCACGGTTCAGTTCTATGACGGGGCTGGCTTCAACACGTAGCAGGGCATCATACAGGCCAACGATCTGTGGCCAGTCAGTTTCTGCATAAGTCGCCGCCTCTGCATGGACGGCGGATATCGCCGCCTGCAGGGTGTAGGCGCCAAAGCGGCCAGAGCGTAAAGCCTGCTCTACCAGCGTACAGCCTTCTGCTATGAGTGTCTGGTTCCATAATTGCCGGTCTTGCTGTTCCAGTGCGATCAATTCTCCATGATTATCAGTACGGGCAGGGCGGCGTGCTTCATGCAATAGCATTAGCGCCAGCAGACCACTGACTTCCGGCTCGGGCAATAATTCCTGTAGCAGTCGTGTCAACCGTATGGCTTCCGCTGCCAGATCCAGGCGCAAGGCAGAGTCACCGGCAGAACTGGAATAGCCTTCATTAAAGACCAGATAAATCACCCTGAGCACGCTGTGCAGGCGCGCTGGCAATTCTTCTTTTTCTGGTACCTGATAAGGGATTCTGGCATCACGTATTTTTGCCTTGGCACGCACGATGCGCTGCGCCAGAGTAGGGGCGGGGGTCAAAAAGGCATGGGCGATTTCTTCCGTCGTCAGGCCACAGACCTCGCGCAAGGTCAGAGCGACCTGGGCATCGGCTGCCAGCGCGGGGTGGCAGCAGGTGAAGATCAGGCGCAGCCTGTCGTCTTCCATGACTGGTGATTCAAATGCAGTTTCGCCTGGCTGGGCTGTTTCATCCACCAGCGCTTCTACGGCCTCTACATGCTCATCCAGCGGGTCAAAGCGTCTTTGCCTGCGTATGCTGTCTATGGCCTTATAGCGTCCTGCAGAGACCAGCCAGGTGTGTGGGTATTCAGGCAAGCCTTTGTCCGGCCATTGCTCCAGCGCTGCCTTGAAGGCTTCATGCAAGGCTTCTTCTGCCAGGTCTAAGTCATCCAGCAGATGTACCAGGGTCGCAAAGACCCGACGCGACTCTTGCTGGTATATGGATTCCACCAATTGCCGGGTGTTATCGCTAACGGAAGTCGTCATACTCTTAATTGCGATATGAAGCTTTGATGATTACCTGAATACTGGCCCGGCCCACATAAAAAGCCTGAAGAATCGATAAATTCTGCATTTTCAGTACCAGAAATAGTGATGACGGATTCTAGCGCACTCTTAAAGAACAATGCTTTAAAAGCATTAATTTAAAGAAAATTTCCAGCATGCCAGAGGTTTAAGCGAAATTAAAAAAAAGACCGATTGTGCTTTTTTTACCACTAATTGAAAAGTGGTCTGTCCGTGCCTGAGATCAATTCCTGAATACAAAAATACCCTCTGGCCAGCCCCGGTGGTATGCGTCTGCCACGTCTCAAACAAGGTGTTTCTCCGCTATTTTTGTATGTCTGCAAAGTTTCTGTAAATCAAATTTTGTGCCAGAAACTTAGATGAAAAATTCTATCAAATTCCATGGACGCTGATGTTGGACTTTTATTAATGTGGCTAAAGAGGCATCTAAAAATAGCTAGACTAAATTTTAACGTATTGATCAGCATCAATGGAGACAGATAAAGATGAGCATGAACCAAAGTGCCCAAAGTATGTACACAGACCGCCTTGCCAGGCTGGTGCAATTGTCACGTGACAGGCATGTCTTCAGCTTCACCCGCTTTGACTGGGTGGATGATATCAGTGAGCAGGACTGGTGGGTAAGCCCCGAACTGCTGACTATCCATGGCACCGCTTACTACGAGCAGGCCAGCGAGGCGCAACGCAAACTGCTCAGCAAATGGGAATGCATCAACCTGTTCAGTCTGAATGTGACGGGCGAGCAGGAACTGATCGCAGGTGTTGCTGAACTCTTGCATACCCCCATGCTGAAAGAAGCCAATGATTATCTGCATCACTTCATCGACGAAGAAAACCAGCACATGTGGTACTTCGCCAAATTCTGCGAAAACTATGGGGGCAAGATTTATGGCAACAAGAAAATACAACTTACTGAACTCAAGCTTGACCCCAGGCTGACTATCCTCGTCCGCTTTGCACAGATTTTCATTTTTGAAGAAGTCGGCCATTACTACAACCTGAAGATTGCACTTGATGACCGCGTGCATCCCTTTATACGCGAGATCAATGAGGCGCACCGCAATGATGAGTCGCGCCACATCACCTTTGGTCGCGCCGTGCTGGCCAAGTTGGCAGATGGCATCAGCAATGATTATGCGCCAGAAGTGCTGGAGAAAGTCTCGCAACACTTGCACAAATATGTGCAGGTCACCATCGAGTCCCTCTATAACCCGGCGATGTACCGCGATGCCGGTTTTAGCAGCGGCATGGCAATCCGCAGTGCACTGCTGGCTGACCCGGTGCGGCAGGATTTTCACGCACGTGAATTGTTGAAAAAAGTATTGGCCCTGCTGGGCGACACCCATTTATTAAAACAGGAGACCAGTCTTGAACCAGCTTATCAGTCTTGACAAGATCAATGAAGTTAAACAGTGGTTGCTGTCAAAGAAAAAATATCTGTCCGATATTCCCTTAGACCTTGACCTTATAGAAAACGATGTCGTTGATTCCCTGAGTTTTGTGGAATACGTACTCCTCATAGAAGAAATCAGTGGCAGGGAAGTTGTGGTCGATGACACCGTGCTCGACAAGGTCAGGACCCTGGACAGGGTGCAACTAAATTATATGGAATAGGCCATTCCTAATCCGCAGCACATGTAGAAAAACATAGACAAAACAAATACAAAACAAATACAAGGACAAACCATGGAACATCAATTCACTGATTATCGCTATGGCGATTTGCTGGAACTGACAAACCGTCACCGCAATACGACAAAGAATATTATTCTCACAGGTGCTACCGGTTTTCTCGGCAGTAATTTCCTGTTCTGGCGTTTGCGCCAGAGTGGCAAAATTTATGTGCTGGTCAGGGGAGAATCGCAGGAACACGCCAAGCAGCGTGTATATGATGCGCTAGCTGTCTGCGCCTCTGCCTACAACCAGCCTATCCCCAAAGCAGATATAGACAGCAAGCTGGAATACATACTCGGTGATATGACCGAGACCATGTGTGCGATCAGCAAGAATGATCTGGAAAAACTCACAGCGGCGGGTATCAGCGAATTCTGGCATTGTGCCGCCAGCCTGAAGTTTGAAGACCGCCACAAGGAAGAAATCTACCACCACAATATCAACGGCACCCAGAATGTGATGGACCTGGCGCGGCGTGTGCATTGCCAGCACTACCTGCATATCTCTACTGCCTATACCTCTGGTCGTGTGGCTGGTGAAATACCGGAGAGCCTGCATTCCGTCGATATAGACTACAACAATTTTTACGAGAGAAGTAAAAATGAGGGCGAGCATGAAGTCGCCAGATACTGTGATGCCAACGGACTGGACTACCGCATCCTGCGTCCTGCCATCATCATGGGGCCGCTGGCATCACGCCGCAGCGGTGGCACGCGCTTTGGTATCTACGGCCTGACGCAGGAAATGTACCGCCTGCGTGAAACACTGAGCAAATTGCAGACACCTTTGCGCCTCATCGGTGACCTCGCTGCTGCGGGCAATCTGGTGCCGGTCGATCAATGCGTGTTCGACATGATCTATCTGAGTAATATCGGTTTTGGCGATCAGAAGGTGTATCACCTGACCAATTCCAGCGACCTTAATGTCAAGACCATGCTGGAAAAAATTGATACTGCGCTTGGCATGAAAAGCATCAATTTCGTGCCAGAACGCGACACTCCTGCGACTGCGATAGAAGAATTGTTCGATAAACGCACCGTGTTTTATGGCGGCTACTACCGCACCATCAAGAACTTTGCGCGCAGCCTGCCCAAGCATGTGGGGCTGAGTTGGGCTGATTACGGTACTTACCTGACTGCTTTTATCAAGGAACTGGATGAACAAAAGAATGGTACGACTTTCAACCGCAGCCAGGTCACGGCTGAAGATGGTACTGAATTATGTGTGTTGACGCTGGGTGACAAGAGCAAACCGGCGCTGGTGCTGGCAAATGCCTATGGCATGCCATCTGACTTCATGTTCCCGCTGGCCCAGCGCTTGTCTGATCAGTTTCATGTCATCACCTGGGAAAGCCGCTGGGTACCAGCCATTACTCATGAATTTGATCTGGAAAAATGTCATTCCTTGACCCATGCCAAAGACATGGTGGCGATACTCGACCACTTTGGCATCGCCAAGGCAGCTATCGCTGGCTGGAGCAGCGGTGCCCAGGTCAGCCTGCGCAGCATGGCGGCTTTCCCTGAACGTATTTCATCGGCAGTATTGCTGAATGGCGGTGTTTCGTTGCCAGCGTCGAATGAAATCAAGATCACCGACTTTGAAAAAAATATACGCACGCTTTTCCCCAAGATCGCTGCCAATTATCGTTTCGCCCAAAAGTACTGTGATCTCATCTATGGTGCCCATGCAACCTCAGATGATGGTGAAGACCGCAAGATGATTTCTACCATCCTGACCAGTACCGACCCTTTCTTGCTGTACATGACCAGCGTACCTTTCCGCACGCCGGAATCATTGTTCCGCTATGCCAATATGATGAATGGCCTGTTCAATGAAAGAGCAGATGCCTGGACTGCCGATATCCCGCATCCTGTGCTCGTGCATGTCGGTGGCAAGGATCTTGTCACGCATGCCGATGTGGGCCGTTTCCTGGTTGCAGGCCTGAAGCAGGGGGTATTGTCCTTTGATGAAAACGGTGATCACTTCTCGCACTTCTATGATGAAGACCTGGCGACCATGATCAGGCAATTTGTCGCACAGCATCAGGATCAAGTGATACCCAGCCTGAATTGATGTCAATGGCAATGTCCGCATCAAGAACACCTGCGGATATTGCCTGCTGTTTTCGTCGTAGCGAAATGACGACCATGCTAATCACCATGGTCGGGGGAGACATTTTTATGAAAAAAGAACAAAAATTATTGATTGCCAGTTTTTTCAACACGGCTAAAGCCCAGCCTAACAGCAATGCATTGTGGGTAGATGAACAGGTTTATACCTATGCAGAATTGCTGTTGCGTGTCGCCAGGATTACCCGCACGCTGACGCGCGAGAACAAGGATTGCAACCGGCAACGTTGTGCCTTGCTGGTAGATCGCAGCATTACTGCCTATGCTTCTGTGCTTGGTACTTTGCTGGCAGGCATGGCCTATGTGCCACTGAATGCCAAGTTCCCCGTGCAGCGCAATTTGCGCATGGTGGAGCTTTCTGCATCGAACTCGATTGTCGTCGATGAGCGTTCCATGGATGCAGCCAAAGAATTGCTGCAATCTTATCCCGAGCCTTTGACCGTGCTGATGCCCGATACGGAGACTTTGCCCACCTGGGCTGCCAGCGCCAGCCAGCATACTTATATTTTAAAACGCCAGATGGCCGAGGCCGATACCGCCAGCCTGAGCTTGCCTGTCAAGGCCAACCCTGTTGCCTATATCCTGTTTACTTCTGGCAGCACGGGTTTGCCCAAGGGTGTGGCAGTGACGAATGAAAATGTTGCTACCTATGTCGCCAGTATCATCGCACGCTATCAACCGGGGCAGGGCGACCGCTTTACCCAGTTTTTTGATTTTACCTTTGACTTGTCGGTACATGATATTTTCGTATGCCTGAGTGCTGGTGCCTGCCTGTATAGCGTGCCTGCGCGTGTCATGATGATGCCGCTTAAATTTGTACAGCAACATGAATTAACGCACTGGTTTTCTGTACCATCGCTGGCTGCCTGCCTGAAACGCTACAACGCCTTGCGCCCCGGTGTTTTGCCCAGCCTGAAGTACAGTCTGTTTTGTGGTGAAGCTTTGCCCACCAGTCTGGCGCAAGACTGGCAACCTGCCGCGCCCAATTCCATCATCGAGAATTTATACGGGCCCACCGAGGCAACGATCGCCTTTACCGTGCATCCTTACGACGCCAGTGATCAGCGCATTGCGGCCTTGCCCGTCGTGCCCATAGGCCAGTCTTTGCCAGGGCAGGAAACCATGGTGCTGGATGAGCACTTTAATCCTGTTGCTGACGGTGAAATTGGCGAGCTGTATCTGGGCGGTTCACAACTGGCACATGGCTATTGGGAAAATGCTGAATTAACGCGCCAGCGCTTCCTGAACCTGCATTTTGAGGGCAGGCAGGCGCAGCGCTGGTACCGTACCGGTGACCTGGCCTGCGTCGATGCAGAAGTGGGTTTGCTGTATTGCGGGCGTATCGATAACCAGGTCAAGATACGTGGCTACCGGGTTGAAGTGCAGGAGGTTGAGGCGGTGATACGCCGCCTGGGTGGTTCTGACCTGGTGGCGGTAGTGCCCTGGCCACTGGCTGCAGATGGTAGCGTGCAGGGCTTGCTTGCCTATGGCTGTGGCTTTACCGTATCATCAAGAGATATACTCAAGGCTTGCACCCTGCATTTGCCTGCCTATATGCTGCCGCAGGATGTGATTGAATTGCGCAAGATGCCTTTCAATTCGAATGGCAAGATCGATTATCCAGCCTTGCAAAAACTGGTAAAAGAAAGTGATGGCCAGCAAGTGGAAAAGCTTATTCCTGGCGTATGATGCCTGGAAGGTGCGGCAGGAGATGAACCCGTCCTGTGTGGCGGGTTTTTTTATGTATATGATGTAATCTGCAAGACAGGAGGCAATGTGGCCAGAAAGCATGAATGCGTATTTTGCGAAATCCTCAACGGGCGCAGCGCCGCATCGGTCGTCTATCGTGATGAACAGTGTATAGCCATACTCGATGCATTCCCCCTGACGCGCGGGCATTTGCTGGTGATACCGCGACAACACCAACAGCATATAGAAGATTTGCCAGAAGAAACGGTCGCTTACCTGTTTGCCATGGCAAGCCGTTTTTCATCTGCATTACGCCTCGGTGGTGAAAGCAATGCCACTGCAGTGTTGCTCAATAATGGCAAGGCAGCCAACCAGCATGTGGCCCATGTGCATCTGCATGTGATACCACGCCGTGATGGTGATACTGCATTGATGGTATGGCGCTACCTGACACGCTTTATCAATCCCTGGTCTTATATAGGCCGCAGCAAACGTTTGACACGGCAGGCGGCTCGTTGGCAGGCTTTGCTCAAATCAGAATAATAGGACTTACGCAAAACCGCCCCAGCTGCGTTGCAGCTCCTCTCCTGGGAGCCGCGTACTAAAGTACTGTCTTCGTCGCTGACGGTGTAATCGGAGTTTCAAGCAACACCTTGCTTGCCGATGAAACGATCATCCCTTGCCAGGGATGTTTCCCAAAGCGATAGCCTAGCCATCTTAATTTCTCCTCAGCCTCTAAGTAATTTAATCAAACCCGAAAAAACAAGGCCTGACAATGCAGGCCTTGTTTTGTTCAACTTAACGCCAATTCAGATTGGCTTAGCCATCAAGCCGCTTTCTTCTCGTCTGGCTTGATATCAATCTTTTCCACTTTCTTTTCGTCTCTTAATTCACGGCGCAAGATCTTGCCTACATTTGACTTTGGTAACTCGGTACGGAACTCTATGTACTTGGGTTTTTTGTAGGAAGTCAGTTGTTCCTTGCAATAACTCATCAACATTTCATCAGTCAACTGCGCATCTTTTTTGACGACATATAATTTCACTGCTTCGCCAGAATTGGCATCTGGCACGCCTATGCAGGCGCATTCCAGCACGCCGGGGTGAGCCGCCACTACGCCTTCAATTTCATTCGGATAAACATTAAAGCCTGACACCAGTATCATGTCTTTCTTGCGATCGACTACGCGGATATAGCCATTTTCCTGCATGATGCCGACATCACCTGACTTAAAAAATCCTTCGGCAGTCATGACATTGGCTGTATCTTCAGGGCGGTTCCAGTAACCCACCATGACTTGCGGGCCACGTATGGCAATTTCACCTGCTTCACCCAATGGTACACGCTTGCCGCTATCGTCAAGTATCGCTATTTCTGTCGATGGTAATGGCAAGCCTATGGTGCCGCTAAAGTTTTCTGCATTGGATGGGTTGCAGGTCGCGACAGGTGAGGTTTCCGACAAGCCGTAGCCTTCAACGATAGCGCAGCCTGTGATTTTTTTCCAGCGCTCGGCAACTGCTTGCTGTACTGCCGTGCCACCACCATTGCAGGCCTTGAGTTCAGAGAAATCAAGTTTTGCAAAATCAGGATTATTCAGCAAGCCGTTGTAGAGCGTATTCACTGCCGGCAGCATGCTGATTTTATGTTTGGAAAGCGTCTTCACCAGCCCGGGTATATCACGCGGATTGGGGATAAGGATATTCAAACCACCCAGGCGCGTGCCCATCAGGCAGCAACTGGTCAGTGCAAAGATATGGTAGAGGGGTAGAGCACAGACGATAGTCATGGCCTCTACTTTTGGAGCCTTGTTCAGCGCTGGTTGTGCCCAGGCATCATTTTGCAGGACATTGGCAGTGACATTGCGGTGCGACAGCGTTGCTCCCTTGGAGACGCCAGTAGTACCACCAGTGTATTGCAGGAAAGCGATGTCATCGTGTGTAATCGTTACCGCTTTCAACGGCTGGCGCGAACCATCTGCCAGTGCCTGCTTGAAACTGACAGCAGTCGGCAAGGAAAATTCTGGCACCATTTTTTTGATATGGCGCACGGCGAAATTGACGACCATGCCTTTGACGCCACCCATGAGGTCACCCATGCTGGTCACGACCACATGTTTGATCCTGGTTTTGTTGAGTACCTGCTGCAGGGTAGTGGCAAAGTTCTCAAGGATGATGATGGCTACAGCACCAGAGTCATTCAATTGATGTTCAAGTTCACGCGGTGTATATAAAGGGTTGACGTTGACGGCGGTATAGCCTGCGCGCAAGACTGCAGCGATAACGACAGGGTATTGCAGGATGTTAGGCATCATGATCGCAATGCGCGCACCTTTTTCCAGGCCCCGGTTTTGCAGCCATGCGCCAAATTTCTTCGACAAGTCATCCACTTCTGCATAGCTCAGGTATTTGTCCATGCAGACATAGGCCTTGCGGTCAGCGTATTTCTGGAAAGACTCTTCCAGCAGATGCACGAGGGAGGTGTATTGGGTGTAGTCGATTTCTGCGGGCACACCTTGGGGATAGGATTGCAGCCAAAACTTTTCCATGCTTTACCTTTTGTCTCATTGTTATAAAAATCGGGTGACGCATGGCGGTAGCAGATACCGTCTGCGTACTGATATTGGCAAACTTATTATTGTTTTTGACCATGCTAAATGCAGGTGGCAGCAGGAGGCAAGGCTTATTCATGACATTTGAATAAGTCTTCTAAAAAATGCTTTTGTGGTTTTTTGAGAGCAGTTCTGTGCTGCTCCGGCAAGTATTTTTGAGTTCGACTGAAGAATGTTTTGCAAATTACTTTACTGCTTCAGCACGAATTTTTCAGCCTTGCCATCGCGAGACATCATGAATCGAACTATGGATTCAACCGTGACGGTATCGATTTGCCCGGCCATGCGGCGGTCAAATGGATGGTCGTCGAAGGCGACGTTGGCGCGGAACATGCGGGCGCCCAGGCGCGTAAGGGAGGGTATGTAGATGGTGTCAGGTTTATAGGATGCGGACTTTAACCATGCCTGGGCCTGCGTGCGGTTTTCTATGCGCACATCATTGGCTTGCGCTGCGGCGAGAACTTCCAGTGCCCACTGATTCGAGTTCTGGTACATGGTGGAGTAGGCATAGGACAGCATGTTGTAGCGCGCTGCATGCAGGTTCTTCGCACGGCCATCGGCCATCACTTGTTGTATTTTTTGTTGCAACTCAGTGTTGGGAATAAGTACCAGGGTTTCAAAGGCGAACATGTCGTCCATGAAAAAATTACCCAGACCTTCCCTGAATAATTCCGAATTGGCTGTGCCACACTGGTTCAGCTCGTGCATGACGGACCAGGTGCCATCTGGCAGACGCTCTATCAAACCCAGGTGGGAATAGCGCAAATTGTACTTGGACAAATCCTGGCCAACGCGGGCGATGATGGCAACATTAGCCTGGCTTTCGTCCAGCCTGATCTGGGTCTTGTGCGCAAACTCAAGGGCTTGCATGACTTTCTTGGGATCGTAGCTATTTTCCTCGCAAGGGCGACCCGCGAAAGCCGGTGCCGTACAGGCGAGAGCGAAGACGATGAATAGACGCTGAATTATTATCAGAACCTTGGAGGAAGCCAGTGAACGTGTGCGCATATTAAATTTGATCAGACCTTGTTGTGATGCATCAGGGCAGTGCCGATTTCATTGGGAATAAACGCCAGCACCTTGCCTGCACTGACCAGCAGATAACCAGTTGTCGTTGCGCTGACTTCCACCACGGCACCGCTGACCAGACCAACTTTTTCTATGCCCTTGCCGGACAATCTGACTGTAGTGCTGACTGCCTGGGTTGAGCCCTTGAGCACCACTGTCACACCATCGGCACCCGCCTTGACGGTATCAACGATCATCTCACCTGAACCAGCCACCATGGAAAAACCACCAAGCATGATGATGCCTACACCCATGGACAGAGCTTCGGAGCCGCCAGAGGGGCCGCAAGAAATGCGACCGCGGCCAGCATGTGCAGAAAGTGGCAACAGGCTGCTGGCGCACAGAGCGGCAATCAGGGCGATTTTGCGAATTGGTGTGGTCATCATGTGTCCTTAAATGTAGAAAGTGACTCTACAATAATATAAGACCATAGAATCGCAAGCTATTTGTCATCAGTAGCAAATAGTTACAGAAGAGGTAGTGGAATTTGATACCAGTATCACGATTTTTGAGGAAATTGGATACTGAATTCCCTCCCTTTCAAGGGGGTGTCGTCGGGGTTTCACAAAGCATTGCTTTGTGCCGATAGAATCTAAGCCGCTTGCATGCGGCGCAGTGGACGGGTTAGGGTGGGGATGAGTTTCGGTCAATCAGCGGCAAACGAATTTACCTCAGAAACCCATCCCCATCCCAGCCTTCCCCTTGAAGGGGAAGGGGTTAAACAGATAATTGATAACTGCTTACCAGATACTGACACGCTTATCCGGCGTCAGATACATCTTGTCGCCAGGTTTGACGTCAAACGAAGTATAAAAATCAGGATGATTGACCAGGCTGCCATTGACACGGAATTCTCCTGGGGAATGCGGGTCAGTCTTGATGAGGGTAATCGCACGTTGCTCGCGTGACTTGCCACGTCGGGCTTGTGCCAGGCCCATGAACAGGCGTTGCTCTGCAGTCCAGCCATCAATCACAGGCGCAGGTTTGCCTTGCAGTGACAGTTTGTAGGCTCGCAATGCCATGACGATGCCTGCATTGTCGGCAATGTTTTCACCCAGGGTCAGCTCGCCATTGAGAAAGTGGCCAGGCAAGGGGCTGTAGGCATTGTATTGCTCCACCAGCACCCTGGTTTTTTTCTTGAATTTTTCCTGGTCTTCCGCGGTCCACCAGTTGCGCAAGTTACCGTCGCCATCATACTGCGCGCCCTGGTCATCGAAAGCGTGGCTGATTTCATGGCCGATGGAAATACCCAGTGCGCCGTAGTTGAATGCATCTTCTGCATTCACATCAAACAGGGGTGATTGCAAACGTGCAGCAGGGAAGACGATTTCATTCATCTCAGGGCTGTAATAGGCATTCACCGTTTGCGGTGTCATATGCCATTCTTCACGGTCTATGGGTTTGCCGAGCTTGGCAACTTCCCTGTCATAACGTGCCTTGCGTGCGCGCATGAGATTACCAACCAGGTCATCGCTCTTTATCGTCAGACTGGAATAATCACGCCATTGTTTTGGATAGCCTATCTTGACGCTGATCTTGGATAATTTGATTTGCGCCTGCTTCTTGGTTTCCGGGCTCATCCAGTCCAGTGTGTCTATGCTTTGTTTGAAGGCTTCAAGGAAATAGCCCACCATTTTTTCTGTGCGCTGTTTGACTTCAGGTGAGAAGTATTTTTCTACATAAGTTTTACCTACGGTTTCACCCAATACCTGATCTGTCAGTGCTATACCGCGTTTATCGCGAGTGCGGTTTTCTTTGGTGCCAGCAATCGTGGCTTCATAGAATGCAAAGTTTTCATTGACAAAATCAGACGACAGGAAGGGGCTGTAGGCACGGATCAGTTGCCAGGTGAAATATGACTTCCAGACTTCCAGCGTGAAGTTGTTCAGATTATCGCCAAAACCCTTGATATAACTTGGCTGTGATACGATGAGGGCATTGACTTTGCCATGCATGTGAGCGGATTGCAGATAGGCTGTCCAGTTGAATGTCGGAGTCATCTTGTTCAAATCGCTGACGGCCATTTTGTTATAGGTCTTGACCGGATCACGGTTTTCTACTGCTGTCCACTGTACCTTTGCAATAGCAGTTTCCAGTGCGATGATATGGTCGGCTTGTGTTGCAGGATTTTTTTCACCAGCCAGCGTCAGCATTTTTTCTATGTGTGCTTTGTATTTTGCGCGGATGTCTGCCATCTTCGCATCATCCAGCTTCAGGTAATAGTCACGGTTTGGCAAGCCTAGCCCAGCTTGACTGACATCGACGGCATATTGACTGGAATTTTTATTGTCCTGGCCAATACCCACACGTATAGGCGTGTTGACGCCTATCTCATGAAAATGCGCAATCAGGCCTGGTATTGCTTTCTTGTTTTGCATTGCTGCAATCTTGCTCAGGTCAATCTTCAGCGCTGCAATACCAAGGGCATTGAGTTTTTCTTCATTCATGAAGCTGTTGTAGAGATCACCGATTTTCTGTGTATCTGATCCTGCTACTTTATTGCTTTCTTTGGCTGCACTTTCAACGATGGTGCGCAATTGCTGCTGCACATCCTCACGCGCTTTCATGAACGTACCCCAGTCTGATTTGTCTGCCGGGATTTCATTGGCCGTTAACCATGCACCTTGTGCATAGCGATAAAAATCATCCTGAGCACGCACCGCCTTGTCCATGTTTTCGGGATAGATGCCAGAACCAAGGGCAGTCGCTTTGGCAACGACTGTGGTCGCGCTGGGGTCTGCTGCCTGGGCAGCATTGGCCAGCAGGCTGAGGGCGAGAGTGCTGAGTAGTAAGCGTTTCATAGGAAGTCTCTGGATAGGATGTTTTTTGTCTGAGCAGGCGCTCTAGAGTTATAGAACTAGCGGAATAATAGACTGATTGAAACTGGCGAAGTTCATCGCAGAAAACAAAAAAAGCATTACTGCTGTAAACAGTAATGCTTTTATCTGAAAGAGTTATTTGAGCAGGTTTGACTATTGGGCAATAGTGGTTTCGGCCTCTGTTGCCCCTGTCGATTCTTTCTTGCAATGCGGGCAAGACTTGCCAGAGATATACCAGGGAGACAATTGCTCGCGCGGTGTGACAACGGCACGGCAGGCAAAGCATTGCTTGGTGTCTGTAGCTTCCAGTTGTGGGTTCAGTGCAGTGCGGTAGTCAAACACAAAGCAGTCGCCGTGATAGTGATCGCCACCGACTTCTTCAAAATACTTGAGGATGCCGCCTTCGAGCTGATAGACACTGTCAAAGCCAACATTCTGCATGTGTATAGCGGCTTTTTCGCAGCGTATGCCACCAGTGCAGAAGGTCACGACGGTCTTGTCATTCAATGCATCGCGGTTGGCTTCGATAACAGCCGGGAACTCTGTGAACTTGGCAATGCGGTAATCAATTGTATTATCAAAACTGCCAACATCAACTTCAAAATCATTGCGGGTATCAACCATGACCACGGCTTTACCCTTGTCGTCATGGCCCTGGTCCAGCCAGCGCTTCAGCGTGTGAGCATCTACTGCAGGTGCGCGGCCTTCTTCAGGCTTGATCAACGGCATGCGCATGGTGATGATTTCTGCCTTCAGCTTGACAAGGATTTTGGTGAACGGCTGGTGATCAGAAAAACTCTCTTTGGCGACCACATCTGCAAAACGCGGGTCTTGGTGCAGCCAGTCCATATAAGCATCAACCTCATGGCGCAAACCGGCCAGGAACATATTGATGCCTTCTGGCGTCAGCAGTACCGTGCCTTTCAGATTCAGTTCCTTGCATTTGTCCAGAAAGACCTGGCGTTTTTCAGCGGTGTCATCGAAGGTGATGAACTTGTAGGCAGAAATATTGACGTAGGGTTTATCGGGTGTTTGTATTGCAGCGGGCATGATGAAATTCAGTAAGTCATTGATTTGGCAGCATTATAAGCGATTTAATCAGGCTTTTGCGACCAACAGCATCTCGATATGGGGAATATTGTCTTCCAGATAGATGTCAGAAACCGTCTCAAAACCAAAGCTGCCATAGAATTTTTCAAGGTAAGCCTGGGCACCTATGCGTATAGGGGCGCCAGGGTAGAGTGCATGCAAAGCCTTGATGCCATTTGCAATTAAAGCTTTGCCAACACCGGCGCCACGCCACTCGTGAGTACTGATGACGCGGCCAAGAGAGGCTTCGTCAAAGCTGATGCCAGCAGGGACGATGCGCAGGTAGGCCGCCACTTCGCCCTCTGGCGTCCAGGCCGTCAGGTGATGTGAAATTGGGTCTTTGCCATCGACGTCCTGATAAACGCAGTTTTGTTCAATGACAAATACGGCAGAACGTGCCTGCAAGATGGCATGCAGTTGCAAATTGCTTAATTCATCGAAGCTCGCGCATTGCCATTGTAAATTGTTTACATCTTTGTCTGTACTCATGCCTGTCTTTGCCTGATGGGTGTCAAAACGCTAGCTTACATCTGTCTGAACAAGTGTGCATAGACTCTACTAACCTGCAGCTTGTCTTCACTGCCTTTGAGCTTCAGCGTGATCTTGCCCGTGTCATCCTTGTTGGCGATCTGTATGTGCAGGGTATTGACCACCGTGCTGCGGTGGATTTGCCAGAAGATGCTGCTGTCGAGTTGTGGCAAGAGTTCTCGCAGGCTGCTGCGTATCAGGGAAGAATGTTCCCTGGTGACGACATTGATGTATTTATCGGTCGCTTCGAAATACAGCACGTCATCGACATTGATCATGCGTATCTGGTTGCCGACAGCGGCGCGTATGATGCGCAGGCGTTCTGGCTGCGCAGTGTTGGCAGGCTGGGTCGTCTGGCCAGGTACGAGGTGGCGCAGTTGCTCAAGCACGCGCTCAAGTTCATTTGGTCTTTGCGGGCCATCAGCGAGGCGGGCCTGCAATCTTTGTACGGTTTTGTTCAACCTGTCTTCACTGATGGGCTTGAGGACGTAGTCTGAAGCAGAGTGCTCGAATGCTTCAACAGCGTACTCGTCGTAGGCAGTCACATAGACGATGAGGGGAAAGGGTTTCTGGTCCGGCCATTCCTCCGCCAGTTCCTGCGCCACCTCGAGCCCGGTCTTTCCTGGCATCTTGATATCGAGAAAGAGAATGTCGGGCAACTGTGTCAGGGCTTCCTGCACTGCCTCAACGCCATTTTCAGCCAGGCTGCAGATTTGCAGTTCCGGCCAGAGTTTGCCCAGCATTTTTTGCAGGGTCAGGGCAAGTATGGGTTCGTCTTCGGCGATCAGGGCGCGTTTGCTTGTCATGGTTATTGTGCTAAGTGTGCTAAAGGAATAATCAAATGAGCAATCGCCCCTTCAGGCGCGTTGGCCGTCAGTGTCAGGCTGGCTTGTGGGCCATACAGGGCAAGCAGGCGGTCGCGGATGTTGGCATTGCCTACGTGTAGTCCGTCGGAGCTCGCAACATGGCTATCATCGTAATTGAAAGGCAGGCCCAGGCCGGTGTCTATGACTTTCAGGTGCAATTGTCCTGTCACGGCTTCAGCGACGACATGGATGCTGCCACCTTCCATTTTTGGCTCCAGACCATGCTTGATGGCGTTTTCTACCAAAGGTTGTAAGAGCATGGGGGCAATGCTGGTCTGCTGCAATGCATCGGGCAAGTCCAGCGTGTATCGCAGGCGTTTGCCCATGCGGATGGCGAGTAGTTCCAGATAGGCTTGAATGAGGGTGAACTCCTGCTTCAGGCTGGTTTGTTCTGCACGCGAAGAGCTAAGAGTGTTGCGCAGGTAAATGATCAGTTGCGCCAGCATGTGCTGGGCACGGTCAGGGTCGATCGCTATCAGGCCCTGCAGATTGGCCAGGGTGTTGAACAGCATATGCGGCTCTATCTGCGCTTGCAGCATTTGTAATTGCGCTTGCAGGGCCTGCTTCTCTATGGCGGCATTCTTGGCTTTTTCTGCCTCGGCAGCGGCGACCAGCTCTGCCATTTTCCCCCTGTTCCAGAAAGACCAGGCTGCCACAAGACTGACGATGCAGGTCATGATGACAAAATTGCTCACATGGTTCCACTGGAAATGGGAAAAGGCATTGATGGAAAAATTGAGCAGATAGGACGCTATCAGCAGACCGACGAAAAAAGCAAGTGGCGCAACCAGCAGGCACATTAGGTAAAAGCCGATGACATGGGGCTCCTTGCCTCTCCAGATCAATTGCTTTGTACCGTTGATGAGGGTATAGGCAGAAAAGCCTATGAACATGGAAACGGTAACGTTATCGAACAGACTGCCGCCAGTGCGCAACACGTAGGTGACAGCAAAGCCGCAGGCCAGATTGATGCCCAGCAGACGCGGCATATCCGACAAAATCTTGTACATGCGCTCGCGCCATGTTGGTGTCAGGCTTGATAACAGGGCGGATACTGTGCGCAAATAATACTGTTTGATCATTGTTTTGCCAGGGAAATATTGATGGGCATAAGCTTAGCGACTTTGGCGCAGGCTGCGGAGCGCTTTAGGATGAAGCCCCGGTTTTTTGTCGCCAGGGTTTGCAAAAACGACGCCTGCTGCCTTGCTGCCATTCGTCATATGATGTTCTTGCCCTTCAATTCCTCAATTTGCGCTGGCCCATAGCCTAGCAATTCACCCAATACGGCCTGGGTATGTTGGCCCAGCAGGGGCGGGGCGCCGGGGGTAATTGCGGGGGTGACTGAAAGCTTCATCGGACTGGCCAGCAGATCAACGCTGCCAGCAGCAGGATGAGGAACCTTGATCTTCATGCCACGCGCTACGACCTGTGGGTCGGCAAATACCTCGTCCAGGCGGTTGATCGGGCCGCAAGGCACGCCGGCCTCTTCCAGCAGGTCTATCCATTCCTGCTTGCTCTTGAGTCTGACCATGTTTGCCAGTATCGGCACCAGCACATCCCTGTGTTCTACTCGCTTTGGGTTGGTGCTGAAACGAGGGTCATCTGCAAGCTCTGGCAGGCCACCTATCTGTACAAATTTTTTATACTGACCATCATTACCCGCAGCGACAATGATATGGCCATCAGAAGTCGCAAAGGTCTGATAAGGCACGATATTCGGATGTGCATTGCCCCAGCGTTTGGGTGCATTGCCACTGGCCAGGTAATTCATGTTCATGTTGGCCAGCATGGCGACCTGCACATCCAGCAAGGCCATGTCTATGTACTGGCCTTCGCCTGTCCTGTCCCTGTGTGTCAGGGCGGCCATGACGGCGATGGTGGCGTACATGCCCGTCATCAGGTCGGCAATCGCGACCCCGGCTTTTTGTGGGCCGCCGCCAGGTAAATCATCACGCTCGCCCGTCAGTGACATGAAACCGCCCATGCCTTGCACGATAAAATCATAGCCAGCGCGGTGGGCGTAGGGGCCGTCCTGGCCAAAGCCGGTGATGGAACAATAGACGAGATCGGGCTTGACCAGCTTCAGTGATTCATAATCAAGGCCGTATTTTTTTAACTGACCGACCTTGTAGTTTTCCAGCACGACATCAGATTTTGCTGCCAGTTGACGGATGATATTCTGGCCCTCGGGCGTTGCAATATCCACCGTAATGGCATGTTTGCCACGGTTGGCGGCAAGGTAATAAGCTGCCTCTGTCGTGTTATTGCCTTCCGCATCGCGCAAATAAGGTGGCCCCCAGCTGCGGGTATCGTCGCCACTGCCTGGTCTCTCGACCTTGATGACTTCTGCTCCCAGGTCCGCCAGGTTTTGTGCACACCAGGGGCCAGCGAGTACCCGCGTCAAGTCCAGCACGCGGATATGGCCCAGAGAGGTTTTTTGTAGCGACGGTGTCGGCATCTTCGATTATCCTATTAACATTATTTTTTAGCTTGTGAGGAGCGTATATGTGGCCCTATCCTAAAGTCATCGCCCATCGTGGCGGTGGAATCCTGGCGCCAGAAAATACCCTGGCTGCGATGCGTTGCGGACAAGAACACGGTTTTGCTGCCGTGGAATTTGATGTCATGTTATCAAAGGATGGCGTCCCTGTGCTCATGCATGATCCTGAATTTGGCAGAACAGTCGCTGGCAGTGGCCGTGTGGCCGATACTTTGGCAGCAGATTTGCGGCAGTTGGATGTCGGTAAGTGGTTCGCGGATAATTTCAAGGGAGAGCCAGTGCCCCTGTATGCAGATGTAGTGCGCTTTTGCCGCCAGCATGGGATCTGGATGAATGTCGAAATCAAACCATCACCAGGATCGGAAGAAGAAACCGGGCGGGTAGTGGCAGAGCAGACGCAAACCCTGTTCGCTGATGTTGCCGTAGTCGATGCCCTGCATTTGCCCCTGTTTTCTTCTTTCTCATTTACAGCCCTGATGGCCGCCAAGCATGCCGCACCCACCATCCCGCGCGGTTTTTTGATGGACAAGGTGACTCCAGACTGGAAAGCCAGCTTGCAAGAGCTGGCCGCAAAAGCCCTGCATACAAATCACAAACATTTAACTGCAGACACGGCTCGGGAGATCAAGGATGCCGGATATGGCCTGTTCTGCTATACCGTCAATACACCTGAAAGGGCGACGGAAATACTGCATTGGGGTGTCGATGCCTTTTGTACAGACAGGCTTGACTTGATACCGGCAGATTTTTAGCTTGCCAATAAGTATATTTGTAGAAAACCCAATAAATCTTGTTGAAATCACTTGACTCTGACGTTACGTTAGACTTTAAGATAGGCCTTTCTACAAGGGCAAGCAATGTTACTCAAGATAGGCGAACTGGCAAAGCGCATAGGCCTGACTATCCGTGCGCTGCATCATTATGAAGAAATAGGGCTGGTGCAGCCGTCTTCGCGCACGGCATCAGGTTATCGTTTATATAATAGAGATGATGTCGCCCGTCTGCACCGCGTGCAGGCACTGCGTGGCCTCGGGCTGTCACTGGCAGAGACACGCGATATGCTCAATGGTGGCGGCGCAGACTTGCGTCAGTTGATACGTCAGCAGATGTGTGCAATAGACAGACAAATTTCGGATGCGAATGATTTACGCGATCGCCTGGCTACACTGGAAGAAAAACTGTCTTCAGAAAAAGAGCCGGAGCTTGATGAGTGGCTCAATACCTTGCGCCTGATGGCGACACAGCGCCAGTATTTCAGTGCAGAAGAAATTGCCATCTTCCAAAAACGCGCAGCACAAAACGATTTCAGGCAGGAATGGCCCAAACTGGTGACCGCCGTGCGCAGCCTCATGGAGAACGGCATACCTGCCACTGATATACAGGCCAAAAATCTGGCGCGCGAGTGGATAGATTTGTGCAAGACCAGCATGGGGGATGATCCGCGTTTCTTCGCCAAACTCAGCAATATGCACAGGACAGATTTTTCTGCCCAGGCTATCACCGGCATTGACGGTGAATTGCTCGATTTTATTTTACAGGCCTTGCATGAAATACGCTGCGATGTCTTTGCAAACTACCTGGATCAGGATGAGTTGCAGCATTACCGCAAACATGGCCAGCAGAATATGCAGGAATGGCTGAACACATTTGCACAGACCCGGCAACTGATGGAAAGCAAGCCCGCACCTGGCCATCCCGACATCATGAAGCTCATGCGCCACTGGCAATGGCTGATTGCTGACACCTGGGGTACGAACCCCGCTACGCATGCGAAAGTGCAGACTGCTCACGAGCAGCATCCAGAGATGCTGGCTGGCAGTGGCTACACCGCAGACATGAAGCAATTTGTCGAACAAGGCATGCTGGCGTTGATGGTCAGCGATATGTCTGCCAATCTGCCGGACCATGCAGCCGGCTGACAGCACACCACAAGAGTTTCATTATTTATATTTTCATACTGGAGTAACTATGTATCCCGTAGTACTGAAGCAAGTCATGAAAACCTATCACCTCGATGCGGTAGATGTGCCTGCACTGGTCGATATCAACCTGCAATTGCGGGCTAATTGTTTTACTGTGATTTCTGGCCCTTCCGGCAGCGGCAAAACCACATTGCTGAATCTCATCGGCTGCATAGACAGGGCAGACAGTGGCGAAGTCATCGTCGCTGACCAGGCCGTACATCAAATGTCTGATGATGCCTTGTCAGACTTCAGGGCGCGTCACCTGGGTTTTATTTTCCAGAATTTCAATCTGCTGCCTGTTCTGAATACCTATGAAAACGTCGAATACCCGCTGATCCTGGCCAAGGTCGCTGCAGGGGAGCGCAAGAAGCGTGTGCTTGACTTGCTGGACGCGGTAGGGTTGGCAGACCGGGCGCAAAACCTGCCAGGTCAGTTGTCCGGCGGCCAGCGTCAGCGTGTGGCGATTGCCCGTGCACTGGCGACTGAACCCAGGCTGGTACTGGCCGATGAGCCAACTGCCAATCTCGATAGCCAGACCGGTGCTGCCATCATCAGCCTGATGCGTAAAATGCAGCGTGAGCGCCATGTCTCCTTCGTATTTTCTTCTCACGATCCGCAAGTGCAGGCCGAGGCCGATGACACGATATTCATCCGGGATGGTCGCATCGTGAGCATAGAACGGCAGGCAGAACAAAAAAACAACGAGGTGGAGTTGAACGCATGAAAACTTTTTCCTTAGCCCTGCGCAACCTGCTCAGAAACCGTCGCCGTTCATTGACAACCCTGCTGGCCATGGTGGTAGGCCTGACTGCCATCCTGCTGTTTGGCGGTTATCGCTCCAATATCACCTATGGCATGGAAACCGGTTTTATCCAGGGCAGCGGCCACTTGCAAATCCAGCGTCAGGGATATTTCCTCGAAGGTGGCGATAATCCTACCGCCTATGGTATCGCTGATTATCAGCACATCATTGACCTCGTCAAACAGGACAAGGAACTGGCCTCCATGCTGGTGGTGGTGACGCCAACCTTGCAGCTTGGTGGCCTCGCAGGTAATTTTTCTGCCGGTGTTTCACGCTCAGTACTTGCTTTAGGCGTCGTTGTACCCGAGCGCAACCAGATGCTGAACTGGAATGACTACGGCATGCAAAGCTATGCCAAGCCTCTCCCTTTGAATGGCAGCAACCCCGATGCAGTGGTCATAGGCGAGGGCGTGGCGCGCAAGATCAAATTGTGCAAGGCCTTGCAGATACCTGACTGCAAGCAGGACGACACAGTTGTCGCTCCCGCCGACAATAGCACTCAGGCACCCGGCGATATTGCGGCGCTGTCGGCACTGGAGCAGGGTAATACCGTCAAGGAAGAGGGCACCCGCATAGAAATGCTGGCGGCAACTTCACATGGTGCGCCGAATGTCGCCAGCCTCAGTGTCATCACCGCCAGGAACATGGGTATCAAGGCCCTTGATGACGTGTATATGGCCATGCATTTGAGTCAGGCACAAAAGCTGATTTATGGTAATGGCACGGCACAGGTAACAGCGATACAGATACAGTTGAAACATACATCGCAGATGCAGGCTGCGCGCGCCCGTCTGCAACAGTTGCTGGATCAGAACGTCAAGGGACAAACGCTGGAACTGCTCGATTTCAAGGTACTCAACCCCATGTATGGTCAGACGGTGCAGTTCATGAATTCCATGTTCGGCTTTATCTCCATACTGATAGGCGTGATTGTCCTCTTCACTATCGGCAATACCATGAGCACTGCCGTGGTAGAACGCACGGTAGAGATAGGCACCTTGCGCGCCATGGGTTTGCGCCGTTCCGGTTTGCGCAGGCTGTTCCTGTGTGAAGGTGTGTTGCTGGGCGCGATAGGTGCGGTATGCGGTCTGCTTGGCTCGCTGCTCATCGCCTATCTGATCAACAACAGTGGTGCAGCGTGGACGCCGCCAGGCTATTCCTATGCCTACCTGATACAGGTGCGCGTATGGCAAGATATCCCTTTGCTGATAGGCAGTATCATTGGTCTTTTGCTGGTGACGGTGATCTCGGCCTGGTTGCCTGCGAACCGGGCATCGAGGCTCATGATTGTCGATGCTTTGAGACATGTATAAGGAAATATCATGAACTATTTAAAGTTGTCCGTAGTTTGTTTCGCCATCGCTGGATTGTTCATGGGAACTGCGCAGGCCGCCCAGGCAGCCCAGAGCCCGCAAGAGATACTGGCTGCCAGTGATGTGGTGCGCAATCCTGATCATCCGTTTGGCCTGACCAATACCCTCATCGAATACCGTGCAGGCAAACAGACGGATACCAGCACCCTGTCTATCTACTCCAAGGCTGACCCCAATAGCGGCCAGTTCCGCAGTCTTATACGCTATGTTGCACCAGCCAGGGACGCCAACAAGCTCATCCTCTTCAGCGGCAAGGACTTGTGGTTTTACGACCCCAGCAGCAAGGCCAGCATACGCATGTCACCGCAACAGCGCCTGTTGGGCCAGGCATCGAATGGCGATGTGGTGACAGTCAACCTGGCCAAGGATTACCAGGCCGTGAGCGCGGTAGAAGAAGACACCCAGGACGGTGACCGTCAGACCAAACATTGCAACAAGTTGAGCATGAATGCCAGCACGCCGGATGCTACTTATCATCACATCGACATGTGGATAGAGGTGGGCAATAATCACCCGGTCAAGGCAAAGTTTTATACCGAAAGCGGCAAGCTGCTCAAGACTGCCTATTACCGCCGCTATGAAAAACAGTTAGGGATAGACAGGCCGACAGAAACGGTCATCATTGACGGCCTGGATCCAAGCTGGGTTACGGTCATGCGTTATTCCAACCTGGTCAGGCGTGAAGTGCCTGATCAGTGGTTGCAGCGCGATTATCTGCCGCGTTTCAAACCGGAATGACGATGCGCCGCAAATCATTTTCATGCAAAGCCCTTATCTGCGCCTGCACGGTTTTGCTGACGCTGAATTGCCAGGCACAACAAGACCCTGATCTTGATGCTCTGAAAGTCGCAGACCAGATGCCCAATACGGTTGAGCTGCCCAGTAACTGGCGTCTGTTTGTTGAGGCCGGGGCAGGGATAAACCGTGCACGTCTTGGTGGCGTCAGCCAGCAATTTCAGCGCCTGTCGCTGGACCTGCAATATGACAACTCCTTCGCGCCAGGCTGGCGTGCGGTTCTATCTGATCGCCTGGATGTGAGCTGGCCACCACAGGCCACCGGGATGTCGCGTGACATCAATACCATTAAAGAAGCCTACCTGAGCTGGCAAGTGCAGACTGATCAGATACTGGACCTGGGCCGCATCAACGCACGCAATGGCGTGGCGCTGGGTTATAACCCTACCGATTATTTTCGTACTTCTGCCTTGCGGTCTGTGGTGTCGGTAGATCCTGCGAGCCTCAAGGAAAACCGTCAGGGTAGCATCATGCTGCGTGGGCAAAAACTGTGGAATGGCGGTTCTTTGACCGCGCTGTATTCACCCAAGCTGGCTGATGCGCGCAACTATTCCAGCTTCAATCCTGATGTCGCCGCAACCAATGATCAGAACCGTTGGTTGCTGGCCCTGAGCCAGCAAGTGACGGACGGCATTACGCCACAGCTCTTGCTGTACAAGGCAGAAAAGCAGCCAGTGCAAATCGGCCTGAACCTGACGTCCTTGCTCAATGATTCCACGGTCGTGTTTGCCGAATGGTCGGGCGGGCGCAGCCTGTCGAGCTTTACACAAGCCATGCGGCAAATCGGAATAACTTATCCTGATGACAGTGCGTTTCGCAATCACAGTGCGACCGGCCTGACCTACACCACCAGTAACAAGATATCGCTGACAGCCGAACTCGAATACAACGGCGGTGGCCTGGACCAGGAAAAATGGAATAACCTCGGGCAGGCTTCCCTGCAAAGCTATGGTATCTACCGCCGTTTTTTGCAGGGCGTGCAAGAGACACCGGCCAAGCGCACTGTCTTTGTCTATGCAAGCTGGCAAGATGCGCTGATCAACCACCTGGACCTGGCGGCGATGAGCCGCTATGACATGGCCGATTCCAGCCGCATGTCATGGATGGAGGCGCGCTACCACCTGAAGCATACAGAGTTCGCGCTGCAATGGCAGCGCAACAGCGGCAAGAGCCGGAGCAATTACGGCGCTGCACCGCAAATGCAAAGCTGGCAATTGCTGGCGCGTTATTATTTCTAGCCTGTTACAAGGATTTTTAGTCTGTTACAAGACAGCGGTAGTAGTTACCAGCACTTACATCGATTACATTTTTTGCCGTCATCGGAAAAAGCAGCGACTTCGTTATAAGTACATGGGCAGCGTGCTCATATCGACCCAGGAAGCCTACTTTTAACAAAGGAATACTCATGAAATCCATCAAGCTCGCCGCCGCCCTGGCTACTACCGTTGCTCTGACACTGATCACCGGTTCCGTTTTTGCCCAGGACCCGGCAACGCCAAATGTAGAAAAACGCCAGGACAGACAACAAAAACGCATCGCCAAGGGCGTTGAAAGCGGCGCTTTGACAGCTAAAGAAGCCAGCAATCTTGAAAAACGTGAAGCCAAGATAGAAGGTGACAAACAGGCGGCCAAGGCAGATGGCGTAGTGACACCGGCAGAGCGCGCCAAACTTGAGCACGAAGAAAACCGTGTCAGCAAAAAAATCCGTAATAAAAAGCACAATGCCAGTGCAGCAACGACGACTAACTAAGTTAAGAGCCAAAGCTGAACAGGCAAGCAAAACCGCTGGCAGATACCAGCGGTTTTTTCTTTGCTGCGGTGCGGATTGTGGTGTTATCTAACAGTTGCTAGACGTAGTTGGATGGTGTTTTTGCAACACTGCTACCATGGCTTTTTTTCTGCTTATTCTCTACGTCCTCTTCTGGTTTTCTCTGTGACTCTGTGTCTCTGTGTTGAGAGGTCTTGAAGTTTTGAAGTCATTTTCAGGCAAGCTTGCCTACTTACCATCACCTCACTAGCCTATCCGGCTTAATTTATACCGTATAATCGGTGGTTACAACCCTTATTACACCCATTTTTCAGCTTAGAACCATCATTTATGAACTCGTCAGAAATCCGCGATAAATTCCTTAGCTTTTTCGAATCCAAGGGCCATACCCGTGTGCGCTCTTCCAGCCTGATACCCGGCAATGATCCTACCCTGCTGTTCACCAACTCCGGTATGGTGCAGTTCAAGGACGTGTTCCTCGGCCAGGACAAGCGTGCCTACACCCGCGCCACGACAGCGCAACGCAGCGTACGTGCCGGTGGCAAGCACAATGACCTGGAAAACGTCGGTTACACCGCGCGTCACCACACTTTCTTTGAAATGCTGGGCAATTTCTCCTTTGGCGATTACTTCAAGAAAGATGCGATTCACTATGCCTGGGAATTGCTGACGACAGTCTATGGTTTGCCACAAGACAAGCTGACCGTCACCGTTTATCAGGAAGATGACGAAGCCTACGATATCTGGAAAAACGAAATCGGCGTACCGGTAGAACGTATCATCCGCATCGGCGACAACAAGGGGGCACGTTACGCCTCTGACAATTTCTGGCAAATGGCCGACACAGGGCCTTGCGGCCCTTGTACCGAGATTTTCTATGACCACGGTCCGGAAATCTGGGGTGGCCCTCCAGGTTCGCCAGATGAAGACGGCGACCGTTTCATTGAAATCTGGAACCTGGTGTTCATGCAGTTCAATAAAGATGAGGCAGGTGTGCTGCATCCTCTGCCTAAGCCATGCGTCGATACCGGCATGGGCCTGGAACGCCTGTCTGCAGTTTTGCAACATGTGCATTCCAACTATGAAATCGACACTTTCCAGAACCTGATCAAGGCAGCTGCGCGTGAAACTGGCTGTACCGATCTGGAAAACAATTCCCTGCGCGTGATTGCCGATCATATCCGCTGCGCTTGCTTCTTGATCGTTGATGGCATCATCCCAGGTAATGAAGGCCGTGGCTATGTGTTGCGCCGCATTACCCGCCGCGCCTTGCGTCATGGTCACAAGCTGGGCCAAAGCCAGCCTTTCTTCTACAAGCTGGTGCCTGATCTGGTTAAGGAAATGGGTGTTGCCTATCCAGAGTTGGCAGAAGCTGCTGAGCGGGTTGCGGATGTAATCAAACAAGAAGAAGTGCGCTTTGGTGAAACGCTGGAAAATGGTATGAAGTTGTTGGAAGCTGCATTGGCAAAAGATAGCAAGTATCTGGATGGCAAAACAGCATTCGCCTTATACGATACTTATGGCTTCCCTATTGATTTGACTGCCGATATTTGTCGTGAACGTAAAGTCGAGCTTGATGAAGCTGGTTTTCAGGAAGCAATGGAAGATCAAAAAAACAAGTCTCGCAAAAATAGTACGTTTGAAATGGGTGCAAGTGTCGAGTACTCCGGTGAAAAAACAAAATTCGTTGGTTACGATCAATTGCAACATGAAGCCAAAGTGATAGCCCTGTATGTTGATGGTACTGCTGTCAATGAAATCAAGGCAGGCCAAAAGGCAATCGTCGTTCTTGATACCACGCCTTTCTATGCTGAATCCGGCGGTCAGGCTGGTGATTCCGGTGTTCTGGTGACAGTGGACGGTGCCGTGTTTGAAGTCAGTGATACGCTGAAAGTGCAGGCCGATGTATTCGCTCACCATGGCGTCCTGAAGTCCGGCAGCCTGAGTGTGGCACAAAGCCTCAAGGCTGAAGTGAATGCAGAAATCCGCGCACAAACCATGCGCAATCACTCCGCCACGCATTTGATGCACAAGGCCCTGCGTGAAGTATTGGGCAGCCATGTCGCACAAAAAGGCTCTCTGGTGGATGTGGAAAAAACCCGCTTCGACTTTAGCCACAATGGCCCCATGACTGCGGACGAAATCCGTCAGGTAGAGACCATCGTCAACCGTGAAATTCTGGCGAACGCCGCAACCCAGGCGCAAGTCATGGGCTATGACGACGCGGTCAAGCATGGTGCGATGGCTTTGTTCGGCGAAAAATATGGTGATGAAGTGCGCGTGCTGGATATCGGTTCTTCCCGCGAACTCTGCGGTGGTACTCACGTATCCCGTACTGGCGATATCGGTCTTTTCAAGATCGTTGCTGAAGGTGGTGTTGCTGCCGGTATCCGCCGTGTTGAGGCCGTGACGGGTGAGGTGGCGCTGGCGCTGGTGCAAAATCTGAATAGCCGTATCAATGAAGCTGCTGCCGCCCTGAAAACCCAGCCAGAAGAACTGACGCTGCGTATCGGCCAGGTGCAGGATCATGTCAAGGCTTTGGAAAAAGAACTGGCGACACTGAAATCGAAAATAGCTTCCAGCCAGGGCGATGACCTGGTGAGCCAGGCTGTCGATGTCAAAGGTATCAAGGTGCTGGCTGCGACGCTGCAAGGCGCTGACGTGACAGCCCTGCGCGAAACCATGGACAAGCTCAAAGACAAGCTGAAAACAGCCGCCATCGTGCTGGCAGCAGTCAATGATGGCAAGGTCAGCCTGATTGCCGGTGTGACAGCGGATACTACATCCAAAGTCAAGGCGGGTGACCTGGTCAATTTCGTGGCGCAGCAAGTCGGCGGCAAAGGTGGTGGCCGTCCTGACATGGCGCAAGCGGGTGGCACGGATGCCAGTGGTCTGACAAAAGCCTTGGAGGGTGTGACTGAATGGGTAACTTCACGTCTATGATACATATACGCCGCGCTGAAGTTTCAGATGCGGCCCAACTGCAAAGGGTGTTCGCCAGTGGCGGCACCTATGCAGGTACTTTGCAATTGCCACATCCAACAACAGAGATATGGCAAGAGAGGCTGGAAAAGGCTGACCCCAATGATACCCGCCTGGTTGCCATCTATGATGGCGTGGTGGTGGGTATGGCCAGCCTGCATATGGAAAAAAAGCAAAGACGTAGTCACGTTGCCTCGCTTGGCATGGGTGTGGCCGACTCTTTTTCCGGACGCGGAATAGGCACGGCGCTGTTGACCGAGCTGCTGAATTTATCGGACAATTGGCTCAATCTCCTGCGTCTGGAATTGACGGTGTTTTGCGATAACACTGCCGCCATCCATCTGTATAAAAAATTTGGCTTCGAAAAAGAGGGCACCATGCGTGCCTATGCTTTTCGCAATGGCCAGTATGTTGATAGTTATGCCATGGCGCGCCTGCATCCCAAGCAGGCGATGATACCGTTGCGGGAAACCTGAGGTCAGCATGGAATTGAAGTTTTGCCCTGTATGTGCAACATCTCTCATAGAACGTCCCGATGAACAGGAAGCCGGCAAGCTCAGGCTGGCCTGCCCTGAAGGGCATTGGACCCATTGGGACAACCCCCTGCCTGTACTGGCTGCCCTGGTCGAGTTTGAAGACAAGATACTGTTGGCGCGCAATGCTGCCTGGCCAGAAAATACTTTCGCCCTGATTACCGGCTTCATGGAGCGCGGCGAGACGCCAGAGCAGGGCATAGCCCGTGAGCTCAAGGAAGAAACCGATCTTGATGCCGACGAGGTGAAGTTGATCGGTGTCTATGAGTTCATCCGTAAAAACGAACTCATCATCGCCTATCACGTCAAGGCATCCGGCACAGTCAGCCTGTCGCCAGAATTGCTGGAATACCGTCTCATCGAACCCGAAAAACTCAGGCCCTGGAATGCCGGTACTGGTCATGCTATGGCAGACTGGATGCGTACGCGAGGCCTGGAACCTGTTTACCGAGAATGGGAAAGCAAATAGCTTGAGTCTTTTGCAATGCAAAACGACGATGATCCAGAAAAGTTCAGAAGAGCGCGGCTCCATACGTAATTGCCAATAAAAAAACCAGTTTAACAATTGTTTTGGTGAAATATCTCCATTAAGTAAGTCAGCAGTAAGTTTATTGTCTAAGATGAGAATGTAGGCTTTAAACGAAGATTCTTTGGTTTTGCACCATTTTCGTGCGGAAACTTTTTAAAATATTTGGTCTTTTGTTGTTAGTCTGCTGCGATGCACCATGCGAATGAAAATTCCGGTAGAATTGGTGCATCAATTGTCGGGCGAATTAGCTTACTCAATTTGTATTTCTGGGGAAATCATGCAATTCAATAAAGAACTGGATGCGCGCGGACTGAACTGTCCTCTTCCAATTTTAAAGACTAAAAAGGCGCTGGCCGAAATGCTCACTGGTGAAGTGTTGCATGTGCTGGCGACTGATCCTGGTTCGGTCAGGGACTTTAAGGCCTTTTCCAAGCAAACCGGCAATGAACTGTTGTCGCATCAGGAAGGCAGTAAAGAGTTTGAGTATTTCATCAAGCGCAAATAAGTCTGTCCAGTCTGCATATACCCATCGGCAAAGCAGCAAATAAAAACCCGCAACCTGTTGCGGGTTTTTTGTATTCAGGAATGCACTTTTCATATTTGACGCATCTCTGGCCCAGTCTCAAGCATGGGTGGATTAGGCATTCTGCTCTAGTGGTAAAGTGGATTAAAAAGAACGCTCGTGCTAAATTGTGCAAAATCTTGATGTTTTCGTTTTATAATCAATAGAATTTACGTATACGTCAATTTGCGGGCGCGAAAGCGCAGTAAGATGAGATGTTTGGTGCAGCAGTGCGGTGCACGCCGCCCAGGTCGCCCGCAATGTAAAAGTACGTCAGGCAGCAAGTTTTCAGTATTAAGCTTTAACATTCGTAGCAAGTTTCGTATAAATCGGTATTAAATTCGGTATTCCCCAATTAGCTCATAAAGGCAGAACTATGAAAGTCCTGGTACCAGTCAAACGCGTCGTCGATTACAACGTCAAAGTACGTGTTAAATCTGATGGCTCTGGCGTTGATATCGCCAACGTCAAAATGTCCATGAACCCATTTGATGAAATCGCGGTGGAAGAAGCGACCCGTCTGAAAGAAGCTGGCGTCGTGACTGAAGTCATCGCTGTTTCTTGCGGCGTGGCGCAATGCCAGGAAACCCTGCGTACAGCAATGGCGATTGGTGCTGACCGTGGCATCCTGGTCGAAAGCGATGCAGAACTGCAACCGCTGGCAGTGGCCAAATTGCTCAAGGCACTGGCTGACAAAGAACAACCACAACTGATCATTCTCGGCAAACAGGCGATTGATGATGACAGCAACCAGACTGGCCAGATGCTGGCAGCCCTGCTGGGTTGGCCACAAGCGACTTTCGCTTCCAAAGTCACCGTTGCAGATGGTAAAGCCACAGTAACCCGTGAAGTCGATGGCGGCCTGGAAACATTGTCCCTGACACTGCCAGCCATCATCACCACAGACTTGCGTTTGAATGAACCACGTTATGTGACTTTGCCTAACATCATGAAGGCCAAGAAAAAACAACTGGACAATGTCAAACCAGCAGACCTGGGTGTGGACGTTGCTTCCCGCGTCAAGACTCTGAAAGTCACTGAGCCACCAAAACGCAGCGCCGGTATCAAGGTACCTGACGTAGCGACCCTGGTTGCCAAGCTGCGCAATGAAGCCAAGGTTATTGGCTGATTGGTTCCAGCTTTCATAAAGACAGAATTTAAGAATAATTTTTGTTGCCAGAATATTGATCCTGACAACACATCAAGTGGAAGACATCATGACTACACTCGTCATCGCTGAACACGACAACGCTGGCCTCAAGGGCAGCACATTGAATACCGTCACTGCTGCTGCACAATGCGGCGCAGATGTACACGTACTGGTTGCTGGCCACAATGCTGGCGCAGTTGCACAGGCTGCTGCACAAATCGCTGGCGTCAGTAAAGTATTGCATGCAGATGCAGCGCATTTTGCCGATGGCCTGGCAGAAAACATTGCAGAGCAAGTATTGGCAATCGCTTCTGGTTACACTCACATCCTGGCTCCTGCAACTGCCTACGGCAAAAACATTTTGCCACGTGTAGCTGCAAAGCTCGACGTATCGCAAATCTCTGAAATCACCAAAGTAGACAGCCCTGACACTTTCGAGCGTCCTATCTATGCTGGTAATGCTATCGCGACTGTGCAATCGACAGATGCGATCAAGGTCATCACTGTACGTACTACTGGTTTTGATGCTGCTGCTAACGGTGGTTCTGCTGCTGTGGAAACTGTTGCTGCTGTTGCTGATTCTGGCAAATCTGCATTTGTTTCCCGCGAAGTGGCCAAGTCTGACCGTCCTGAACTGACAGCTGCCAAAGTCATTGTTTCCGGTGGCCGTGGCATGGGTTCTGGTGACAACTTCAAGATTCTGGAACCGCTGGCTGACAAGCTGGGTGCAGCCATGGGTGCATCCCGCGCTGCGGTGGATGCTGGCTTTGTACCGAATGACTGGCAAGTTGGCCAGACCGGTAAGATCGTTGCTCCGCAACTGTACATCGCTGTTGGTATTTCCGGTGCGATCCAGCATCTGGCCGGTATGAAAGATTCCAAAGTCATCGTCGCCATCAATAAAGACCCAGAAGCACCGATCTTCTCGGTCGCTGATTATGGCATCGTGGGTGATCTGTTTGATATCGTTCCACAATTGGTTGCTGAGCTGGGCTAATCAGGCTTGGTACTGTAATTTGTTGGTCGTCACGGCGGCCTGATTGGGGCAGGTAAGCGGTTTATCGCACTATTTCTGGCGATCTTCCTGACCTGCCCCTTTTTCTTTTTTTTGGAATACAAAAATGAGCTATGTTGCCCCTGTCAAGGACATGCTGTTCCTCATCAACGAACTGGCTGGTCTGGCGGAAGTGAACGCCTTGCCCGGTTGTGAAGATGCAACGGCAGAAACGGTAGAAGCCGTGCTGGAAGAAAACGCCAAGTTTGCGGGTGAAGTGGTCGCGCCGCTGAACTGGCCAGGTGATCAGGCACCGAGTTATTGGAAAGACGGTGAAGTCTTCACCACCAAGGGCTTTAAAGAAGCCTTCAAGATGTTTGGAGAAGCAGGCTGGCAGGGTGTGCAGCATCCGCAGGAATTTGGTGGCCAGGGCCTGCCCAAGCTGGTGGCAACGCCGTGCATAGAAATGCTGAATGCGGCCAGTATCTCGTTTGCCCTGTGCCCATTGCTGACCGATGGCGCGATTGAAGCCTTGCTGACTGCAGGCAGCGACGAACAAAAAGCCATCTACCTGGAAAACCTGATCTCCGGAAAATGGACAGGCACCATGAACCTGACCGAGCCGCAAGCCGGTTCTGACCTGGCGATGGTGCGCACCCGTGCCGTGCCGCAGGGCGATGGTACGTTCAAAGTATTCGGTACCAAGATTTTCATCACCTATGGTGAACACGATATGGCAGAAAATATCGTCCACCTGGTGCTGGCACGTACACCTGATGCGCCAGAAGGCGTCAAAGGTATTTCCTTGTTCATCGTGCCTAAATTTTTGGTCAATGCTGATGGCACACTGGGTGCACGCAATGACGCGCACTGCGTATCGATAGAACACAAGTTGGGTATCAAGGCCAGCCCGACTGCGGTATTGCAATTCGGTGACAACGGTGGCGCGATAGGCACGCTGGTTGGCGAAGAAAACCGTGGCCTTGAATACATGTTCATCATGATGAATGCGGCCCGTTTTGGCGTTGGCATGCAAGGCATAGGCGTGGCAGAACGCGCTTACCAAAAGGCAGTGCAATACGCCAAAGACCGTGTGCAATCGCGTGACCTGGCAGGATCTGCTGGCCCGGTTGCCATTATCAATCACCCTGACGTACGCCGCATGCTGATGTCCATGCGTGCGCAGACTGAGGGTGCACGTGCATTGGCCTACGTCGCCGCTGGTATCAGTGACTTTGCCCATCATCATGCAGATGCAGCGGTGCGCAAGGCCAACCAGGCCAAGTATGAATATCTGGTGCCTATCGTCAAAGGCTGGTCAACTGAAATGTCGCTGGATGTCACATCTACTGGCGTGCAGGTACATGGTGGCATGGGCTTCATCGAAGAAACTGGTGCTGCACAACACTACCGTGATGCCAAGATCCTGACCATCTATGAAGGCACCACAGCCATCCAGGCAAATGACCTGGTAGGTCGCAAGACTTCGCGCGATGGCGGCGCCACTGCCAAAGCCTTTATCGCGGACATGCGCGCAACAGAAGCACAACTGACGGCGATCGGTTCTGTCGATGCGCTGGCGATACAGCGCCAACTGGCAGCAGGTACTGCAGCGCTGGAAGACGTGGTTGATTATGTCGTCACCAACTTCAAGCAAGACATCAAGGGCGTGTTTGCCGGCAGTGTCCTGTATCTGAAACTGGCAGGAATCGTTTTCGGCGGCTGGCAAATGGCACGTGCTGCCATTGTTGCCCAGCAAAAAATGAATGCAGGCGAGGGCGATGCGGCCTTCTATAAAGCCAAGATTGCTACTGCACGTTATTTTGCTGACCATATCCTGTCTGCATCTCAAGGTTTGCGTTCTGCGATAGTCGATGGCAGTGCCGGTGTCATGGCCTTGCCTGAAGATCAGTTCTGATGGTTGTTGTAGTAAATTAAGCAGTCTTTGAAAAAAAATAAAAATGGCTCATTCATCACCTGAATGAGCCATTTTTTATAGCGGCACCCGTTTTAGTTTCTTTCCTTGTTATATATTCCCCAAGTTCTGTGTGCGTTAGCGCATAGAGCATTGTCGTGTTCGTCTCTATTATCAGTAATCGGCATGTTTTGCCCATTGTTAATGCTGCCCGCCAAGATCGTGTGGCTGGCCCTGATAAGGAGTATCCCATGCAACAAACTGTCGCTGAATTTTTGGTCGCTACCTTATATGATATTGGCGTACGTCAGATATTTGGTGTGGTGGGTGATGCGCTCAATCCATTTACTGATGCCATACGCCGCCACAAAGACATAGAGTGGATAGGCGTAAGGCATGAAGAAGGCGCTGCCCTTGCTGCTGCAGGCCAGGCCAAGCTGACTGGCAAACTGGCCGTCTGTTGTGGCACTACCGGCCCAGGCGCCAATCACCTGATTGCCGGTTTGTATGAGGCGCATAAAGACCATGCGCCGGTATTGGCGATCTCTGGTGGCGTTCCTGCTGCCCAGCGGGGTAATGACTATCTGCAAGAAAATACTCCTGATTTATTGTTCCGCGATGTTGCGGTGTATACCCAAACGCTGACCAATGCCGAACAGGCAGCGCATATATTTCACCAGGCAATTGCGCATGCTTATGGCATGCACGGCGTGGCTCACCTGAATATTCCGCCAGACGTATTTTCTGCAAAAACCGATGCCAAAATGGGTAGCTTGGCCACCTTGCGCGCCTCGCCAGAAATGGCGGCTGATCCTGAAGACGTGGCCGTGGCAGTGCACCTGATCAAGCAATCAAAAAAAATCGCGATTTTTGCCGGTACTGGTTGCCGCTCGGCGGTCACGCAAGTGCTGCAACTGGCAGAACGTTTGCAGGCACCTGTGATGCACACTTTTCGCGGCAAGGATATGGTGGCGCACAATCATCCGCTGTGGATAGGCGGAGTCGGTCTGATCGGCGGCGCACCTGGGGTCGATGCCCTGCTAAATGCAGACATGGTACTGATGCTGGGTTCGGATTATCCCTATACCGAATACCTGCCCAAGAACGGCAAAGTGATACAGATCGATTTGCGTGCTGAAGTACTGGGGCGCCGCACTGGCGTGCAACTCGGCATAGTCGGTGCCATCAAACCCACTCTCATGCAGCTTCTTGAGCAGTTGCCACAGCGCGAAGACCAGGATTTTTTGCAAACTGTGACAGAAGCCCGCAAAAAGTGGGATGAGATGCTGGACAAGAAAGCAGAGCTGGAAAACGGCAATGAGCCTGTCAATCCAAAGGCCGTGGCACGTAGCATCAGCAGGCATGCGAAAGCCGATGCTGCCATCATTATTGATACTGGTGAAGTGACGCTGTGGTGCGGCAACTGGCTGCAACAATCCGGCCAGCAAAGGATACTTGCTTCATTCAATAATGCCGCAGTTGGCACCAGTCTTGGCCAGGCCAATGGCGTGCAGGCCCTGAACCGCGACAGGCAAGTCATCGTCGCGGTGGGGGATGGTGGCTTTACCATGTTGCTGGGCGAGTTCATGACCAGCGTAGAACATCGTCTGCCTGTGAAAGTGGTGGTATTCAATAACCAGCAATGGGGCCTGGTGCATATTGAAATGGAAGAGGCTGGCTTGCCTGCGCATAAGGGCAGTACATTTCCGAATATGGATTTTTCTGCCTTTGCCGTCGCTTGTGGTGCATATGGATTTACAGTGAAAAAATCAAGTGAACTGGAAGATGGCTTGCGCCAGTTGCTGGCGGCTAGCGGACCTGCGGTATTGAATGTATTCATCGATCCTTCTGAATTGCCATCCATGCCGCATATTCATCTCGACCAGATCTGGCGGTTTGGCCTTGCGCGGGTTAAAGAAGCCTTGCTCGCCTTGCGCGGTGGCTGAGTAACTGAGTCACTAAGCCATCAGGCCACTAAGGGATAAATGACCAAGCGCACCAGCAAGACAGCATGGAGTAAATCCTTCAAAAGCATCTTGAACAAGATGACAAAAGCGGCAACGCGGACTGGTGCCAGTGCGATCAAAAAAACACTGGCAGCAGTTGTGCCAAAGGCGGCCAAACGCAAGCCAGCCAGCTTGCTTAAGATGGCCAAACCACGTGTATCAGCGAAAACAAAAAAAAGCACAAAAACCACAAAGTCTGTGCCAAGCTCAGGCGCAGTTCAAAGTGCCAGCTTGACCTTTGGCATGACACCAGGCATGGCTGGCTTGCGGCGCTATTACCTGTACCGGCCACCCGGCATCACGCGTACGGAGCGTCTGCCGCTCATGGTCATGTTGCATGGCTGTTTGCAAGATGCCGGAGCACTGGCGGCCAGCAGCAAGATGAATCAGCTTGCTGCCCGCAAGCGCTTTCTCGTGCTTTATCCCGAGCAAGAAAAACTCTCGAATGTCCAGGCATGCTGGAACTGGTATGACACCCGTTCTGGCCGCGCGCAACGCGAGGCGGCGTCCATTGATGCCGTGATTGATCAGGTATGCCTGTTGCAGCCTGTAGATCAGCAACGTATTGCAATAGCAGGGCTTTCTGCCGGTGCCAGCATGGCAGCCTTGCTGGCGGTGAACCACCCCAGGCGCTTTAGCGCGCTGATCATGCATTCAGGCATAGCCACAGGGCTTGCACATTCTTCTGCGACTGCCATCATGGCAATGCGTGGGCGGCGCTTGCATCCAGCGCCTTTGCCTGCTGGTACCAAGCTGCCTGCCTTGCTGGTGATACAGGGTAGCAAGGACCACATAGTCTTTCCTGTCAATGGCAGGCTCGTCTCGCAGCAATGGGCCATGCAGGCCGGTGCGAAAGCAGGCAAACCGCGTACTGTGCAACGTGGTGCGCGTTATCCATCCACGATGACTGACTATCGTGCGCAGGGGCAAGTCATGGTCAGCTTGTGTGAAGTAAATGGGTTGGAGCATGCCTGGAGTGGCGGTGCTAAGGGGTTTGCTTACAGTGATCCTAAAGGGCCAGATGCCACCGCCATGATCTGGGCTTTTGCCAGCAAGCAGTTTGCTTATTCATCCTGATCAATTCTGATCGCTGTTGTGCAAATACATCTCCTGCTTTTATCTGCAAAAAATCATTTCCCAGTGTTAAGCAACACACAGACGTAATAGCTGGCGTGGCCTATTCTGAAACTGTTCTCTGGTCATTTTTAATCGAGAAAAAAGCCAGAGATTTTATTGCTTATGTCCTAACCAATTGAAAGCAGATGGATACCTATATGAATAACAATACTACTGAAGCAAACATGTTGGTAGTCACTCAAGAAAATGCGTCCCGTACAGGCACTTCTGGTGTGTCCTGGGGGGCAGTGATTGGTGGCGCGGTGGCGGCAGCGGCGCTGTCGCTGATTTTGTTAATGCTGGGTGCCGGCCTTGGCCTGTCCGCAGTATCACCGTGGTCTTATAACGCGACGGTGATGGGTATTTCCACCATCGCCTGGATAGGCTTTACGCAACTTGCAGCGTCCGGCATTGGTGGTTACATTGCAGGCCGCTTGCGCACTAAATGGAGCAATGTGCACGACAATGAAGTGTACTTCCGTGACACAGCGCACGGCATGCTGGCATGGGCGGTTGCCTCGTTGCTGACGGTGGGCTTGCTCGCCAGTGCAGCGCAAAGCATGCTCAGTGGTGCAGCAGATGCCGCAGGCACTGCAGTGACTGCAACAGCAGCCGTAGTGGGTAATGCCAAGGTCAATCCGGCAGATTATTTTACGGATATGCTTTTGCGTACTGAGCAAACGACGGCCGCACCGACCGATGGTGCCAGTACTGGTACGGGCAATAGCAGCGGAGCTCGCATGGAAGTTGGTCGCATCCTGGCGACGGGTATCGCCAACGGTTCGCTGTCACCAGGTGACCGTGATTACCTGGCCAAGCTGGTTGCCAAGCGCACCGACATGACACAGATAGATGCGACAAAACGCGTTGATACTGTATTTAATCAATTGAACCAGTCAGTTATCGACGCAAAAAATACGGCCAAAACCGCCGCTGACCAGGCCCGCAAAGCCGCTGCAAACTCTGCGCTGTGGATGTTCGTGGCTTTACTGCTGGGTGCATTCGTCGCCAGCCTGGCAGCAACACTGGGTGGTCGTCAACGTGACGAAGCACATGTGATTGTATAAGTCAGTACAAATAAGCCAGTAAAAACATCTGCTTAAAACTCATCCCTGCTCCATAGCGGAGCAGGGGCAAACAACAAATTATTATTATCTGGAGCCTATTATGCGTTCAATCCTGCTTTTGTTACTCGGCATACCTCTTCCTATCGTTATTTTGATTGCCTTGTTTGTGCGTTAAAAAAACGCCTGTAATGTGATTACAGGCGTTCAAATAAAAATGGCTCATCTTTATGATGAGCCATTTTCTTTTGAAGGTATTAGAGAAGGTACTAGAACGGACTACGCGCTCATCAACCGTAGGCACCTCCGGTATATAACAAATCAAAGGTACGTGCGATAGCCGCAATCAGTGCAAACGCGCCTACAGCCAATGTCAATACCAGCAGCAATGCCAGCGGCCAGTTGGATTCGCTGGTTTTGCCGGATTTGCTATTATGGCGCGCATCCCATTTTTCATCTGGCGTCAGACCCATCACTAATGCTTCCAGTATGGCAATCAGAAAAGACAGCAGTAAAAAGCCGTATTGCACAATCTCGGGTTTGCCAAAATAGAAATAGTGGATGACCATGCTGATCGGCAGCGTGATGAAATGCAGCCAGCCCCATTTGTCTTTTTTGCCACCCAGGTAAAAGCGGTGCAAGCCTACGGCGCCAAATAAAGCGGCCAGTAACGTTGCCAGGGTTTTATTTTTATGTGGCATTATATGATTGCTTATGTCGTTGCTTGTATTTGTCGGTGTCATTGCAAAAACCATCAAAGTTGAAGCTGTGATTGTATGCGATGACGGTATAGTGTGTCTCAATAGTCACGCTGATCAATAAAATCACCCTTCGGCAAGGGAAAAGTGGGATAGTCCTTGCGACTTCCTCAAGAAGCGGGCTATAATCTACAGCTTTTTCCGCGTTCAGACATTTTTTGGAAATATTATGGTCGTTATTCGTTTAGCTCGTGGTGGCGCAAAAAAGCGCCCTTTTTACAACATCGTTGCAACTGATTCCCGTAATCGTCGCGATGGTCGCTTTATCGAGCGCATCGGTTTCTACAATCCAGTAGCTACTGGCAATGCAGAAACAGTACGCGTTGCAGCTGATCGCCTGGCTTACTGGCAAGGTGTTGGCGCTCAATTGTCTCCAGCAGTTGCTCGCCTGGTAGCTCAGTCCGGTAAAGCAGCAGCTTAATCGCTGCAAGCTGTATCATGACTGCTGCAGTCCATGCTCCTGATGATCTGGTCCTGGTTGGCTATATCTCGGGAGCATTTGGTATTCACGGCTGGGTAAGGATACGTCCTTATTCTGCTGATGCTGACGCATTAATGTCAGTAAAAACCTGGTGGTTGGATAAGCCTGAGTTGCGTGATGTCGATCGTCTGGAAGTTAAAATCCAGGGCGAAGACGTAGTTGCGCGGCTGGTGGGTGTGCCTGACAGAAATGCCGCAGAAGCACTGAAAGGTGCAACTGTACAAATTTCTCGCAAGCATTTTCCTGCTTTGGCATCCGGTGAATTCTATTGGCTCGATCTGATAGGTTTGCAGGTGGAAAATCTTCAGGGTGAGAATTTAGGTGTGGTCAGGGATTTGATGGACAACGGTGCGCATCCGATTTTACGGGTGGCGGCAGCGGATGTACATGAAAATGAACTGGCGAAACACGAACGCCTGATCCCTTTTGTAGAAGCTTTCGTCAAGGAAGTCGATCAAAAAGCAGGCAAAATCCAGGTCGACTGGGGTAGTGATTATTAACGTGATGCAATCAGAAGGCATAAGCATGCAATTTGATGTCATTACGCTGTTCCCCGAAATGTTCGTTGCCATTACACAATCAGGTGTAACGAGGCGGGCTTTCGAGCAACAAAAATGCGAATTAAAGCTGTGGAATCCGCGTGATTTTACGACTGACAGGCATCGTACTGTGGATGACCGGCCTTATGGTGGTGGCCCTGGTATGGTGATGCTGGCAAAACCCTTGCAAACCGCAATCGAGTCTGCCAAGGCACGCCAGATTGCTTTGTCTGCAGCGACACCCAAAGTGATTTATTTGTCACCACAGGGCAAGCCATTGACACATGAAAAGGTCATGCAACTGGCGGCAGCGCCGGGTCTGGTCTTGTTGTGTGGCAGGTATGAGGCGGTAGATCAGCGTCTGCTGGATAATTACGTCGATGAAGAAATCAGCCTCGGCGATTTCGTCTTGTCTGGCGGTGAATTGCCAGCCATGGCCCTGATGGATGCTGTCATACGGCAAATTCCTGGCGTCTTGCATGATGACGCCTCGGCAGTGCAGGACAGTTTTGTCAATGGTTTGCTGGATTGCCCGCATTACACCAGGCCAGAAGTCTTTGAAGATCAGGCTGTGCCAGCCGTGTTAATGGGTGGTAATCATGCTGAAATTGAAAAGTGGCGGCGTCAGCGAGCACTGGAAGCCAGTCAGTTAAAGCGTCCGGATTTAATCATCGCAGCGCGTGCGGCAGGCTTGTTAAGCCGTGCTGACGAAAAGTTTTTAAGCAGTTTGTAGTAATTTCAGCTCTTGAGCTGAAATATATAAGCGTGAATCTTCAATGATTCACATGTTAAACCCCATCCTCTACCGGGCATCAGCCAGAATCAGATTCTGCAGCGTCGGCAAGATGGTCATAGGAGTAAAAAATGGATCTGATCCAAAAATTAGAGCAAGAAGAAATTGCTCGCCTCGGCAAGAACATCCCTGACTTTGCGCCAGGTGATACAGTAGTTGTGAGCGTCAACGTTGTTGAAGGTACTCGCAAACGTGCACAGGCTTACGAAGGTGTAGTTATCTCCCGTCGTAACCGTGGTTTGAATTCCAACTTCATCGTCCGTAAGATTTCTTCCGGCGAAGGCGTTGAGCGTACATTCCAGTTGTACTCCCCACTGATCGCTTCTATCGAAGTGAAACGTCGCGGTGATGTACGTCGTGCAAAACTGTACTATCTGCGTGAACGCTCTGGTAAATCTGCTCGTATCAAAGAGAAATTGCCAGCACGTAAAGTTGTTGCAGCAAAAGCAGAGTAATATCTGGTTTAGCCGTACTGAAAAAGGATGCTCCGGCATCCTTTTTTTATTGGAAAATAGGCGACAAATGCTTTTTGCGATGCCTGCCCAAAATAGCCAGACCAACAATAAAGTTAATTGTCATTGTGAGTAAACCGGTTTTTGACCCCCAGACTTTCCCTATCCATTCCCTGGGTGAAGAAACGGCTGTGCCTGCGGCACATCTGTCACCAGCCTGGCTGCGCCAACGCTTCTTGCAACAGCATGAATGGACGCCAGAAGTTGTCGATGAAAGTTTTTTCTCCAAAAACCTGCCATTCAGACTGGCCTCGGTCTTGATACCCATCGTCATGCATGATGACGGCCTGACTGTGCTTCTCACTGAACGAGCTGCGCACCTGAACCATCATCCCGGGCAAATCAGTTTTCCTGGCGGGCGTTTTGAGGAAGAAGATATTGATCCGGTGACCACGGCCCTGCGCGAAGCAGAAGAAGAGATAGGCCTGCAACGCGACTATGTTGAAATCCTGGGTCGCCTGCCAGACTATAAGACAGGTACTGGCTATCAGGTTAGTCCCATCGTTTCATTGATCATGCCTGGTTTTCCGGTTCGTAGCGATCCCTCAGAAGTCGCCTCGGTTTTTGAAGTGCCGCTGGATTTTTTGATGGATGGCAAAAATCACCAGCGCCGCAGCTTTGATTTACCCGACAATGCTGGCAAACGGCATTTTTATGCCATGCCGTACGAGCAGCATTTTATCTGGGGTGCAACGGCGGGCATGCTGCGCAATCTGTTTCATTTCCTGCGTGCATGACAGTTATAGACTTGCCTGACAGAACAAAGCTTCATAATCTGGGCAAATCGGTTTACACTTGCCGCATTTGCAAATTGATTGTTTGCAGCATTGCGCTGCAACATAAGCCTAGTCTATCATGACCTTTATTTCCATTCTGTTGGCGCTGTTGATTGAGCAGCTCAAGCCCTTGCGGGCAGATAACCCCATCTATACGCAAATCCAGACACTGGCTGACAAAATCGAAGCCTCCTTCAATGCAGGCAAGGTCAAGCATGGCCGGCTGGGCTGGTGGATAGTCATTGCTTCGCTGACTTTGCCAACCGCACTGATTTATTGGCTGTGCCTGCGCCTGAACCCGATTGCCGCCTTGTTGTGGAATGTGCTCATCGTCTATCTGACCCTGGGTTTCCGTCGCTATAGCCATTATTTCACTTCGATACAACTGGCCCTGAGTTCAGGCGATGAAGATACCGCCAGACGTTACCTGGCTGAGTGGACGCATCTGGATACCACTGGCATGGAAGTCTCAGAAATTTCCCGCCTTGCCGTCGAACGTTCGTTGATCGCCACCCACCGCAATGTATTTGGCGTGTTCTTCTGGTTTCTCATGCCTGTCGGCCCCGCTTGTGCAGTCATGTACCGTGCGGCTGAATATCTGTCGCGTGCCTGGAACGAGCCGGAACACATGAAAAACGAAGAATTTGGTATCTATGCAGCCAAAGTCTTTTACTGGATAGACTGGGTGCCAGCCCGCCTGACCGCCGTCGCCTTTGCCGTGGTCGGCAATTTTGAAGATGCGGTTTACTCCTGGCGTAATTATGCTGACCGCTGGTCAGATGAGCTGGTCGGTATCATCCTCTCTGCCGGTGGCGGTGCCCTTGGCGTGCGTTTGGGCGAGCCAGAAGAAAAAGCCATGGTCTTGCAGGCTGATGCAACGGCAGTCGATGTTGATAGCCTCGAACTGGAAAGCCAGCCAGGTGCAGAAGCTTCGCCACGCGCCCTGCAAAGCGCAGTCGGCCTGGTGTGGCGGGCGCTGCTGCTGTGGATGCTGCTCCTACTGCTGCTTTCTTTCGCCGTCTGGATATAAATTGAGGCCCTGTTGAACAACAGGGCTTTTTTCATTGATCCAATTCATCCGGGTGTCTTGCTCAGGCTATACTCGTGCTGTGTATATATTAACGATTTATAATGAAAAAAATCACTGCCCCCGGTATCTGCCTGCGTGCTTATGAAGCTGACGATGCTGACATGTTTGCTGCCGTAGTACGTGAATCGGTAGCGAGCGTTGGTCGCTGGATGAGCTGGTGTCATGCTGACTTTAATAGTGATAATGCACGTGAATGGTTTGCGGTATGCGACAAAGGGCGGGAAGAAGGTACAGCCTATGAATTTGGTATCTTCAGCGAAGATGGTAAGGAATTGCTCGGTGGTGCAGGCCTGAACATGATCAGCAAACTGCATAATTACTGCAATCTCGGTTACTGGATAAGGCAGTCTGCGCAAGGGCGGGGCATTGCCAGTCAGGCGGCGATATTACTGGCCGATGCAGGCTTTAAGCAACTGGGTTTTTACCGCATAGAGATCGTCGCTGCCGAAGGCAATGTTGCCAGCATTGCCGTTGCAAAAAAAGTTGGTGCGCAACTGGAATGCATGGCACGTAACCGCCTGGTGGTCGGCGGTGTGCCAGTGACTGCTGCCGTGCACGCATTATTGCCGCAAGACTGGCATGCCGAATTGAATTATCTGGTACAAAAATAAAAGCAAGCGGGAAGTAGCTCGCAGCCCTCAGCCCACTTGTTTCCCTCTACGGAGATCCATGTCAGAACGCAACACCAGCATCGATATTGCCAAAGGCATAGGCATCATCCTGGTTGTCTTTGGACATAACTGGATCATCGCGCATGATCATGGTGAGCTGTTCCGCATTATTTTTTCTTTTCACATGCCCCTGTTTTTCTTTTTGTCCGGGGCCGTCCTGCACCAGGATACTGGTTTCAAAGACTTCCTGGCCTTCAAGATTGATGCGCTGTTAAAACCCTTTTTCGTCGTGCTGTCAGCCTGGGGTCTGGCGCGCATACTTTGGTCGGGTATCGATGCCCGCAGCTATTTTCTGGGTATGTTGTATGGCACAGGCAGTACCATAGAATGGGTGCCGTTGTGGTATCTGCCGCATTTGTTTCTGGTCATCATATTGGCCTGGATACTTTTGCGTCTGATGCACCGTCTGCGGCCCGGCATGTTGTTGCCCGCTCTTGGTATTGCCATCCTGTTAGCCCTGGGCATCATCATGACTCATCAATTTGCCGGGATGGAAACCCAGAAGTTTGAAGGCCTCAATCTTGTGCTGGGTAACCGGCAGCATAATTTCCCCGGCTTGCCGTGGAGCCTGGATCTGGCAGGTATCAGTACGGCTTTCATCCTGCTTGGTTATGTCATGCATGAGCATGTCATGCGTTTCAGGTTCCAGCCCTGGGTGTTTGCAATTGCCTTGCTCCTTTTTGCTGCCTTGCATTTCTTTTTTGACGAAACCATAGACCTGAATATGCGCCTGTATGGCAACTGGTGGATTTCGACCGCCCAGGCTATCCTCGGTATATACCTGGTACTGTCGCTATCAAGCTGTCTGCAGTACGCTGGCCAGCCGGGCAAAGCGCTGGCCTATCTGGGTACCTGCAGTTTATTCATCATGATTTTTCACTCATGGATAGAGTGGAAAATATTTGGCCTGCTGTCGCGGGTGAGCACAAATGCCTACCTGAATGCCAGCCTGGCATTTGTGGCTGGACTATTGCTACCGCTGTTGTTATTGATGCTGGTCAAAAAGAACAAATTCTTGCATAGCCTGCTCTTGCCCAGGACTCATATACCCAAAGTGCGCGGCGGTGCCTGATCAGATTAAGGGCGGCGGCAAGCTTTGCACTGGTGATGAGAAACTGACACAAAAAATTTAAACACTTTAATTGCTATCCGGGGTGTTGGCTTCATCCGGCGTTTCTTCAAACTGCGCGATCATGGCCAGGAACTGGCGTGTCTGGATAATGTCTTTGCCAGCCAGCGTATCGGTAAAAGCCTGGAAGCGGGCAGAGTGCTGCAAGCGGCCTGACAGTAGTTTGGAAATGCCAATTGCCAGCGGAATAAACAAGACGCCACCGATGAGGCTGGGGCCTATGAAATTCTCGGTTTTCAGGTACAAGTCAACTCCGAACACGCCTTTAAAAAATACCAGCAGAAAAGGAATGAACCAGACTATCTGGCCCAGCAAGAACGCCCATTTGAACAGGTGCAGGCGTCTGGCCTTGTGCACGGCCAATTGCTTTTGTACCTCGGTCACGGGTTGGCCAAAATCCATATCCTGCAGGACATGGCGCAGCCTGTGATTGAGAATTGGCAGGGCGATAGTCCAGGCCAGCAGGGCAAAGGCGGGCAGGGCAAATTGCCATACGCCGGCGTAATGCCCGAGGAACCAGATCAGATAAATAAAAACCGGGGTGCCTGCGATGATTTCATATTTATCGACCCAGCCCCATTTTGCAATGTCACGCCTGTGCTGTTCCAGCAAGGACAGGCGCAGCATCTGGGTATTCATTCTGACGGCTTGTTCCAGGCGCTGGTCGCGGGCTTGCCATTCGGCTTTCAAGAGATCGAGATTCATGTCAGCTACTTTCTGCAAAACGGGTTTGCAATTTCTGTTTGATGCGCGTCATGCGCGTGGCAACATTGGCGGCACTCAGCCCCATGATGCTGGCGATTTCGTCATTGCTGTGGCCATCCATAAACAGCAGGATCAGGGCGCGGTTAAGTTCATCAAGCTCGCTGATGAGTTTGTCCAGTGTGCGCATATTGTCGCTCTGGGCGTTGTAGAGCTGGTCTGCCTCGGCAATGTCCAGACCAAATTCTTCCAGCGGCAGGGTATCGCGCACCTGTCGCGTCTCACTGCGGTAGTGTGAGATAGCGACATTCATGGCAATGCGGTACATCCAGGTAGAAAACAGTACACGCTGATCAAAGCTGCGAAAAGAACGCCATAACTGCATGACCATGTCCTGCACCAGATCACGCCTGTCTTCTGCCTGGCGGCAATAGCTATAGGCGAGCTTATATAGCAGGCGTTTATGTGCGGCGAGTTGCTGCAAGAAGAGTTCTTCGTCCATATGCCCGTTCATATACTCGTTCATACACCCTGGGCCTGCGCAGGTCGCGGGCCATTCAAGAGCTTGCCTATCCAGGTAAATCTGACCAGATAGCGATAGCTGAGCAAAGCCACAGCCAGTGTCCCCAGCAAGACTGCTGCCAGTTTGATGGCCCAATGCCACTCATTACGCGACACCAAGGCCTGCAAAGCCATCACCAAAGGCAGGTGCACCAGATAAATCCAGTAAGACGCGTCAGCCAGATAGCGTACCCTGGTATTTGCCTCTCTCATGCAGCTTAACGCCAGACCAGTCAGGCCAAAACAAAAATGCCATGCAGCCGCCGCATATAGCCAGGCAAAAATCAATTTGCTTTCATCATGCACTGCCGGCACCAGTCTTGGTACCAGACCGCCCAGATACAGACAGATAGCCGTCATCAATAGTGCAAAGCCCAGGTGCCAGCGCCAGCGTTGCTGCCACCGTGGCAATGTAGCGGTTGATTGCTGCAACATCCAGCCAAAGCTAAACGCCATGCCAAAACTGACCCAGGCTGCCCGGCCAGGGTAGAGTGATTGATCTGGCGTGGGCACGCCAAACCAGCTCACCCAGTAAGGCGTATAAAACAAGGCCTGCGCCACCGGCAGTGCCAGCAACATGGGGCCAAACCAGCCTGACATTGCGGGCATGAGCCAGTCTGCACAACGCTTCAGTTGGGGCAGGATACCCAGTTGCCTGCAGACCGCCCAAAGGCCCAGATACACCGCGTACAGCAGTGTCAGCATATACAAAAACCACAAGTGCGCAAGCGGGAAACTGTCAGCCGTAAAGGTCGGTGGAGGCGGTGACTTTTGCGGCAGGCTGCCGCCATTGCGCACCCAGGCAGCCAGTACAATGGCGGCAACGATCGCTGCAAATATCACAGGCCAGCCAAGCAGCAAGGGCAGGGTGATGCGTTTGAGCCTGTCCTTGATAAAACCAGCCCAGCCTTTCTTTTGCAAAACCAGATGGGCAAAATAACCGGCCAGCATGAAGAACAAAGGCATCCTGAAAATATGGATGACAAAAAACACTGGCCCCAGCATTGCGGTTTTTTGATTGTCGCTGACCATCCAAAAGAATTTGGCGCCAGGCAAAAAAGAAATGCTCGCATGTAAAAACACGCCCAACAGCAGGGCCCCGGCACGCAATGCATCCAGTCCATGCAGGCGTTCGCCAGTTGCTGCGGTTTGCGTGGCTTGGGCATGCGCGGGTGCGATTGCAGAGAGGCCTGCATTACCTGCATTAATAGTGGCATCGTTTTGCATGATGGCTCAGTTCGCCAAATTAGCAGCGCGTTGAAAACGGCTGGCGGCAATGACCGGATTATTTTCCACCGCATCCACCACCATGCTCATGCGTTGCGCAGAGCCTTTGGTACCTATCTCAAAACGATAAGCCACCATCAGGCCATCATGCAGGCGATAGTCACTGGTATAGACTTCCAGCTCAGTCATGCGGCCCATGACAGGGCGCTTTTGCAGGCGCTTGATTTCCAAAAAACTGTCAGCATCCAGATAGATAGTCGATTCACCCGTAGCAGGAATGCTGACCTTCAGCACATGCACACGCCGCTCATCAAGCTTCTCCATCCCCGCATATTGCAAAGGAAAGCCGAGCTTTTGCGCCGCCATTAGTATGCCGTCAAAATAACTTTCTTCCAGCATTGCAGGCAATTCTTCGGCTGATAAATCAACCGCCTTTTTGCCGCTAGTCAGAAATGGGTCTATCTTCCACGCATCTTTACCATCATAAGCCGATACCTGTGTTTGCCCTTGCACCAGCACATCCCGCCGTAACAGGTTGGGGCGTTTTGCTTCTACTGTCGTTGGTATTTCAAACGGCGCCATCCCTATGATGCGCAATTTAACGCGGCGCGACTGCAACTTGCCCACATCCCCAAGCGCCGCCAGATGCGCTTGCATCACGCGCTCCAGCGTCACATTGGCAGTCGCTGGCAAGCTGGCTTTGGCAGGCTGCGCAAATGCGCTGCAAAACCAGCATGCATAAAATAAGACAAGTATAAAACTGCGCATTAAAATCAACCCGTACATGATATCTCCCAGGAATAATGAGTTCATGTCTAGCGAGCTTGATGCACAGCTTCGCTAAACCCTTGCTCTGTTATTCGCAGGGGATAAGAAAAATTTACAGCTTCTATGAAATTATTTTGACCGGCAGCGCGAAGCTATTTGGGGCTGGTAGTGCGGTAAACGCAGAATACGAACAGGAGTAAGCAGAGTGAAAAGTTCCCTAATGGAAATTTCTATGCAGAAATTGATCTTCGCGCAAGAAATTAACAAAATATTGCATTTGTTCTGAATATAAAGATACAATACGATACATATTGTAGGTTCTATCCTACGGCATAAACCAATTTCTCATTTTATCCATCCTTCATGATCTCCCATTCTCTAGACCGTAATGCCTGGTTCTGGGCATTACAGGGGCTTTGTGCGCTCCATCGCAAGCCATATTCCCCTGAACTGGCGGCACAACAGTTTGCTGCCCCTTACACCAGTGATGGTTTGCTGGCAGCCGTCAAGGCTTATGGCTTCAATGCCGACACGCGCAAATGCAAGGCTGGCAAATTACAGCACGAATCATTTCCCCTCATCGCCTGGCTCAGTCCTGTACCAGAAACAACAAGCGATATCAGCGATGTCGCCTTTCAAACCGAAGAGCGAAGTCCGGCGACGGGTGAACGACCGGACAAGTCAGAGCCTGTTTCCGCACCTGGCCCTACGCTAGTCCCCGCCCTGATCCTGCAAGCCGATACCAGCCAAGTCCTCATCGTAGAACCTTCAGACACCAGCCCTCGCAGCATACTTCTGACTGAATTTCAGCAGAGATACCAGGGGCAGATTACCCGTATTACCCCGCAAGCTGATCCGGCGGCAGACCCGGACAGTAACCAGGCCACCAGCCAGCAACGCAAATTCGGCTTTCGCTGGTTTATCCCTGAATTGCTCAAGCATAAAAAGCTCTGGCAAGAAATTTTGCTGGCTTCTCTGGTGATACAACTGATTGCCCTGGCCACTCCCTTGTTCACCCAGGCCATCATCGACAAGGTCGTGGTGCATCACACCCAAAGCACCTTGATCGTCATTGCCATCGGCATGGCGGTCTTCATGCTGTTCTCAGCGGGTTTGTCATGGCTGCGTCAATATCTGATTTTGCACACCGGTAACCGCGTCGATGCCGTACTCGGTTCCGCCGTGTTTGAGCGTCTGTTCAAACTGCCACCCATGTACTTCCAGCACAGGCCCACAGGCGTCATTGCCGCCCGTCTGCATGGTGTAGAGACCATACGCGAATTCATCGCCAGCGCTGGCGTTACTCTCGTGCTTGATTTGCCATTCCTGCTGATCTTTGTCGGCATCATGTTCTACTACAGCGTCACCCTGACCCTGATCGCTTTAGCCATACTGACTACCATCGTCATACTCAGTACTGTTGTCGCCCCCTTGTTCCAGCAAAGGCTGCAAGAACAATTCCAGCTCGGCGCACGCAATCAGGCATTTTTGACCGAGTACATTGTTGGCCTGGAAACCGTTAAATCGCTGCAGCTGGAACCTCAACTCAACAGCAAATACAGCGGCTTCCTCGCCAGCTACCTGCAGGCAGGTTTCGCTACCAAACAACTGGCCAACACCTACAACACATTCGCCAACCTGCTTGAGCAAATCATGAGCTTGTTGATACTGGCAATTGGTGCCTACACTGTCATGCATGACACCGCTTTTACCATCGGTATGCTGGTGGCCTTCCAGATGTTCTCAGGCCGTCTGTCACAACCCATGTTGCGTCTGGTCGGCCTGTGGCAACAATTCCAGCAAGCCAGCCTTTCCATAGACCGTCTTGGCGACCTTATGAACGCACCGGTAGAACCTTATTCGGTCATTCCTGCGCGCGACAGCAACAAGGCAGGCAGCATACAAATCCACAATCTCGCCTTCAAATATGGCGAACACCTGCCCACTGTGTATCAAAACCTTGATCTGCATATTCCACAAGGCCAGACCATCGCCATCATGGGCCCGTCTGGCTGCGGTAAAAGCACGCTTGCCAAACTCATGCAAGGCTTCTACCAACCCAGCCAGGGCCGCATCCTCATCGACAATGTTGATATACGCTACCTGTCTGCCAATGAGTTGCGCAGCCACTTTGGCGTCGTGCCGCAAGAGACCACTCTGTTCTCAGGCACTATTTACGACAACCTGCAAATGGCCAGCCCCAATGCTGGGTTTGAACAAATCGTCGCCGCCTGCAAGATGGCAGAAATCCACAGCGTCATCGAAGCCCTGCCCAAAGGCTACCAGACAGAAATCGGTGAACGCGGTGCCGGTCTCTCAGGCGGTCAAAAGCAGCGCATTGCCATCGCCCGTGCTCTGCTCAAACGCCCCAGCATCCTCATCTTTGACGAAGCCACCAGCGCCCTTGATACCACCACGGCAGAACACTTCGCACAAACGATCAATGCCCTCAAAGGCAAAGTCACCATGCTCTTCATTACCCATGGCTTGCCCAAGGGCCTCAAGGTCGATGCTGTCTATCGCCTGACCCATGACGGTGCCCAGCAAATGCACCCGGCACCAGTAGCGGTGCAGGCTAGTACCGCCGCATAGAGCAAGGCAAACAGGGCAAAGAAATAAGACAAGCCCGACAAAAAAATCCAAAATTGAGCAAGTAAAAAATAAGACAGGTAAGCACCCATGCAGCAAGTACCAACACCCCAGCCCGACCAGGGCATGACAACGCCAAATGCGGCATCAGCGGCACAAACCACAGCACCAGAAAAGACCGCTCCCAGCACCGCCAAAGTCATCCCCCTGCGCCCACCCAGCCGCTGGCATGACCCTCTGCATCTCATACAAACCCAGCAGCCCAGCCACATAGGCCGCATCGTCTTGTGGGCAGTCTGCGCACTCGTCTTCATCCTGCTGGTCTGGGCAGCCATAGGCCAGCTCGACATCATCGCCACAGCTGAAGGCAAACTCACGCCCCAGACCCTGGTCAAGATCGTGCAACCGGCAGAGGCAGGCGTGCTCAAAGAGATAATGGTGCAAGAAGGTGATAGCGTCAAAGCCGGACAAGTCCTCGCCAGGCTCGATACCACCCTCGCCAGTGCCGACAAAACCAGCATCAGCAGCGACCTTAATAGCCAGCAACTGCAAGTGCGCCGCATAGAAGCAGAACTCAGCAACCAGCCCATGCTCATCAAGGCAGGGGATGACGCTACCCGTTTCGCGCAAGTGCAAAGCCAGTACCACGCCCACCGCAAAGCCTATCTCGACAGCCTTGATCAGGAGAGATCATTATTGAGCCGTGCAGAGCACGAACGCAAAAGCGCCACAGAAATTTTAAGCAAGCTCGAACAAACCCTGCCCACTTATAAAAAGACTGCAGACGCTTACAGCAAGCTCGAAAAAGAAGGCTATGTCGGCAACCTCGCCAGCGCCGACAAACAACGCGAAGCACTGGAAAAATCCAAAGACCTTGACGCCCAGCACGCCAGCGTAGCGGCACTCAATGCCACCATTGATGCCCAGCAAAAAAAGCTCAGCCAGATCCAGAGCAACTACCAGTCTGAACTGCAAAAAGAACTGGCCGACATCCGTGCACGCATCGCCCAGCTCCAGCCAACGCTGGACAAAAGCAATTACAAAGAAGGCCTGATGGAACTCAAAGCCCCGCAAGACGGTATCATCAAAGACCTCGCCACGACAACCCCCGGCGCAGTCGTGCAACCCGGCAGCGTGGTACTGACCCTCGTCCCCAAAGACGAGCAACTGTATGCCGACGTACAAATCAAGAATGAAGATGTCGGCTTTGTACAAGTCGGGCAAGAAGCCCAGATCAAACTTGCTGCCTACCCTTTCCAGCGTTACGGCATGCTCCACGGCAAGGTGATACATGTCAGTGCAGATGCGACGGAAGTCAACAAGCAAAACAGCAATCAAAACGCAGACAGCAACGGCAGTAATGGAAGTAGCAGCACCAGCATCGCAACCTACAAAGCCAGAGTACAACTGAACCAGCAAACACTGATTGATGGGCAAGGAAACAAGCTCAGCACGACGCCAGGCATGCAGGTGGTGGCGGAGATTAATCAGGGTAAGCGCAGTGTGCTGGAGTACTTGTTGTCGCCAGTGAGGAAGGCGGTTAGTGAGGCGGGGCGGGAGAGGTGAAATTTAATGCTAATCAAAAATATCGAACAAATGCAAATTAGCTTTTGCATGATTTTAGTTTAAAAAATGATATTGCTCAAAATTTTTCATCCTAATCTTATTGACTTCAGTAAAGTCTGGTGAAGATGAAAGATATAGAAAATTTTGATTCTGGAAGTGAAAAAATTGAAAAAAATAAATCAAGGTAATTCAAAAAAAAATCCGAAGAAAGCAGCAATTGCCATGACTGCGCTTGCAGTTTTTTTCCCATTGTTGACTGGAGTAATCTTCTTTATTTTCTTGAGCAAGACGAATCAGAATGAAAATAAAAAATTAGCACTAGCAAGCTCAAGCGCTCATCCTAGTCTAGCGAAGCACGAAGTTGTGGGTGATTTGGGGGGTATTTCTGTGCGTATTCCATCTCACTTTGCCAAATATGCTGAATATGAAGGTGATCCAGGGTGGAGTGGAAAGCGGATAGGCCCTACACCTATTAGAGATACTAAATCAAAATTAGTTAGCTTTGGTTTTGATATTCGTTACCCAGATATGGCTGGTCTGTCGAGCCCGGATCTCAGAAAAAATAAGGAAGCATTTTCTATCTTCAATACACCGTGGTTAAGGGGCATTGTTACAACTGGAGTCAATTTTGGCGACGGGGGGTTTTTGCAGCGTATGAGCGAATCAATGGGGAAAATGGGTTCTCTTCAGTTTGAAAAACAGAAAGAAAAGCAGTTTGGCCTCGAAGTTTACACACCTATAGGTGTAGATCCGCAAACACGCAATCCGCAAAAGCATATTGATGACGACAAAGATTTATACATTTTTCGAGATGAAAATGGCGTTGTTCAAACCTATATAGAATGCACAAATATCAATCATGATGCTGCGCCATGTAAGCAATTTTTTTTCTTGCTGCCAAGGGCAAAAGCGAAGATCACGCTTTCTTACCGCCGTGGCCTTTTGTCTGAGTGGAAGCAAATGCAGGACTCGGTAGGTCAACTCATTTTGGGGTTCGAGAGTCGTTGAATTAACTAAAGGGGTCAGCATCGCATTGTTTTTAAACTGAGAACGCGAATAAATCATGCCACGACGTCCACGAATCAAGCTAGCAGGAATTCCGCAGCATATCGTACAAAGAGGTGTTAATCGAGAGCCGTGTTTTTTTGCCGATGAGAATTGTCAGTGTGACCTCCATTGGTTATTTAAATCGGCTGCCGATTGGCATTGTCAGGTACATGCGTACGTGTTGATGACGAATCATGTGCATTTGCTGGTGACACCAGCGACACCAGATGCCTTAGCCAAAATGATGCAATCGATAGGGCGGCGGTATGTGCAGTATGTGAACCGGTTTTATAAGCGAAGCGGCACCTTGTGGGAAGGGCGTTTTAAATCAAGCCTGGTGCAGACAGAAGACTACTTTTTGTTGTGCCAGCGTTATATAGAACTCAACCCGGTCAGGGCAAGGATGGTCGATGACCCTGCCATGTATCAGTGGTCAAGTTATCGCCATCACGCACTTGGCAAGACAGAACAACGGTTATGTCAACATCCCCAGTATCTGGCGCTGGGACTGGATGCAGAAACCAGAATGCAAGCGTATAGAGATTTATTTCGCTATGAGCTTGATGAGGCAGCGATAGCCGATTTACGTGTGGCGCTGGTACAAGGGCAAGCATTTGGAAATGAAAAATTTAAAGATGCAATGAGTGCAGCAAGCGGAGTGAGAAGAACACAACCAAAACGTGGAAGACCAGTCAAGCTGGTTAAAGAAGTAAATTTGAAGGAGCAAACGGATTTTGGATTTTGAGAGAGATATTGAAGTAATGGGATATGTGAAAAGTAAAGCGATGCTGACCCCTTTTGTTGATGGAAGTAACAACACCAGCATCGCGACCTACAAAGCCAGAGTGCAACTGAACCAGCAAACACTGATTGATGGACAAGGGAACAAGCTCAGCACGACGCCAGGCATGCAGGTGGTGGCGGAGATTAATCAGGGCAAGCGTAGCGTGCTGGAGTACTTGTTGTCTCCAGTGAGGAAGGCAGTTAGTGAGGCGGGGCGGGAGAGGTAAATTTTGATGAGTTTGGAAGTACAACGTCGAAAGAAAAAAGAGATTTTGTATTACAAGATACGCAGCTTGAAAGAAGAATAAATGAAGAAGAGTGAAGAAGATTAATGTGGTGATAAATCTAACGATATGGAGTCAATAACTTGCGAAACTCAATCAAATTATTACAAGTCATGGCTTTCTGTTTGATCGCCCTGAATTTGTATGCGTGCAAAAGAAATCAACTACCGCATTCTGGAACACGGGCACATAACGAGTTACATGGGATAGTCAATGATGGAAAAACTACAAATGAAATTGTACTTTTCAATGACATCAATAGTTTTCAAACTAAGTTAAGGTTTCCACCTGAGATTTCTGTAGTAGTCGAAACTTTAGGCTGGAATGCGCCGGAACAGCCAACCTTGATTAGAAAAGGGTACGCAAATAATGCAAGGATTGGACTCGATCTAACTAAAAAAATGCAACTAGTCCCTAAAAAGAGTATTGCAGAGGATCAACTACTTGGAGGCTTAGGCGTGCAATTTTCTGCTAATGGTGGCATTCCTACACCTGAGTATATAGAAGCCAATTTTAAAGAATCGATTGCCAACACACGTCCTTTCGAAGACAAACCAGAACTTAAGTTAAGAGAGTACACGCAGTTAACAGCTAATGGGGATATTAGCGGGTATTTATATGTTCCTTTGGACAAAAATATCAAAGGATTTGAGGGCGAAAAAATATTGATAGGTTGTCATGTCGGTGGCGCTAAGAGTCTTAATAACCAAAGACCATCCAGTTGTGCCAGTCATATTAGGCGCGCAGGTGGATTGTCAGTTACCTATTCGTTTGACTCTGGATTACTGCCATATTGGCATGAAATTCTCTCGGAAATTAACAACGTTACAGATCGTTTAGTAGTTCAATAATTTAGGAAAAATTTAGATGGCTTTTTATTTTACAGCAGGACAAATTCAAACAATTCGCACAATGTTTGCTGCTGGTACGAATAGTGATGGCAATTTTAGCCATATCTATAGCTACATTTCAGGAATTCTGCCCCAGGGTACAAGTGAGCAGAGATGGTTTTATGTTGCATCTCTGGCAAACGGCGGTCTTGGAGTGTATTCGGTTTTTATTAGGGAATACAGCAAAAAGCAAATGGAACTTAGAGGGGTGCCATTCAATGACTCCTTAATGCAACAGGCTTCAAATGCAGTCGCAACAAATGCGTTTAAAGATATTCTCGGTATGAATCGAACGACTGCTGGAGTGCGGGCTGCTCGGTCTGATGGTAGTGTCCTTGCCCCAAACATTAATGATATTGCCAATGCGGACGCAGTTGGTGTAGGTGAAACTTTGTTTGTCACCATACCAAACGATAGCGCATATAAGAAGCAGCAGAACTCGGGTTGGGCAGGTACCACTTTGTTCTCGGGGCTTGGTTCAGATCAGACATATCGACTCCTTGACATACCTGAAAACGAAGGTATTGCAAAATTTGACACCGTCGATGATCTTCGAAATCTTCTTTTCGCACGCAAGGCTTTTTTTGTCGCTTTGAAAGCATCTGTCGAGCAGGGAATACGTGAATTTGGTACCGCTGTTGTCTATTCTCAAATGCCCAAGAAGTCACAAGATGCATTGCAACTGTATATTGACATGGGCGTGGCATGGGACACAATCAAGTATTTCGATTTTAGTGGAATGAAATCCAGTAATGCCTTTGCTGCCTTGTTTCCCTCTGGTAGCCCAGCATATAGCATAGTACATAGCACGAGAGAAGCCAGTGACAACGCTTTGTTGGATATGTTGCGTCGTAGTGTTTTTGGTCAAGATATAAAGAACTCAAAAACTGAAGCTGATTTCAACGCAAATTCAACTGAGTTTTTCAAGAAAATTGGCAATATTCAAAATCTGAAATTGGAAAAGGTTGTGAACAGCACTGATTTGCGATCTAAAGCAAGGTCAGATTTTGGAAGTTTGGTTGCCCTAAATAGCCAGAGCATATTTAGTTTTACTGGTGATGAATCGCTAAAGTTATTACAAACAAATCAGGCTAATCTATACAGTAAATGGCAGCAAGATCAAGTCTTTACTCAAGAAGGTAATTTGAGTAAGCGCAACTTTAGCGATAAGTGGCTTGAAGACCGTGCGATGGCTTTGCAAACTGTTCTAGACGTATCTCAGGGTGTTGATTTTACGAGTGAGTCGGATGATGGTGTTGGCGGATATATTTTTAGTAGAAACAGTGTTCGCTTTAGTCAAACGACAGTCATCAAAGATACAGCAAGCAATGTCACTGTTATCAATAATCCTATAGGGGCCTCTCGTCCAGAAAATTCATTGACCATTATCTTTGGTGGTGAAAAAGATGATTCAATTGTTGGACGTGTCGGTAGTGACCATCTATATGGCGGTAGTGGAAATGACACGCTCATTGGCGGTCAGGGTGACGACTATCTTGAAGGTAACGATGGCAAGGATAGTTATGTCTATAACACTGGAGAGGGCAAAGACGTCATTCTGGATTCAGACGGTAAGGGTGAAGTTAGGTTTGACGGGACAGTTCTGACTGGTGGAAAGGCTCAGATAGGCGCAAGTTATTGGGTTAGTGATGACAAAAAATTTGTCTATGAAATAGATTCAACTGGCCTGACTATTAATGGCAATTTGAAAATCAAGCACTTCAAAGATGGTGACTTGGGGATCAAATTAAGCTGGATCACACCTTCAGACCCGAAAAAAGAAACCTCAACTTCATTTACTAACGCCCAGAGATGGCAGCCTCGCCGGGATCCACTCATCTTGGATCTGGATGGAAATGGACTGGATACCATAGGCATTAATGCGAATAATCCAATTCTGTTTGACCACGATAATGACGGTATTAAGACAGCTACCGGATGGGTAGCGCCGCAAGACGGGTTTTTGGTTCTGGACCGGAATGGGAATGGCACAATTGATAGTGGTGCCGAGCTTTTTGGAGATTCCACCCCTTTGTCTTCCGGTGGAAAAGCTGCTGACGGTTTCGCCGCACTTAAAGATCTGGACAGCAATAATGATGGAAAAGTTGATGAAGGCGACAACGCCTGGGGTCAATTGCGCGTCTGGCGTGATTTGAATCAGGATGGCATTTCACAGGCTGATGAGTTATTCCGTCTGGATCAAATTGGCATCACCAGCTTTGATGTCACAAAAAAAGCAAACAGTGTATTCCTCCCTAATGGCAATCAGGTAGCGGATCTGGGTACTTTTACCAGAACTGATGGAAAAACCGGAACCCTGGGCGAAGTTGGTCAGGTTGCAGATGTGAATCTGATTGAAGACACATTTACCAGTAAATTTACCGATCACATAACCCTTGCCCCAGGTGTTGATGCATTGCCGGGCATGAACGGTTCCGGGCAAGTCAGAAGTATACAAGAGGCGGCAAGTATTGATAGTGATGCAGGCCGTGCTTTAAAAGCGAAGTTTACGGCTTATGCCAATGCAAAAACATATACAGAACAAAAAAATCTACTGCAGGATTTGATTGTTGCCTGGGCCGCGACCAGCAATATGGCTACAAGTTTTGTGCTAAGTAGCGATCCCAATTTCAAAGGTGGGTCCGTTATCCAGCAATTTGCCAATAATCAGGCAAATACTTTCCAAAAAATTGATGCATTAGAAAAATTCAATGGCAGCAATATACTGACTCAGCGTGTTACTGGTGTCGCAGGTGGTGGCTACAACCTTGTTCTTGAAAATGAAAGGCTTGCATTCCTGGATGCTTCATGGTCTGCATTAAGTAGCTCAGTTTACGAAGTCTTGTTGTTGCAAACACGTATGAAGACTTTGCTTGCACAATTTGATTTTGTCGAAGATGGTGCTACGGCGCATTTAGATAGTCTGAAAGCAAAAAATTATTTTGAAAGTGCATTAGCCACTGGCTCTATCGATGCGATTGCCGATTTGATCGATTTCAACAGGCTTATTTCACCCCGCCTGGCAGGAACTAGTTGGGATGGTTCTGAACTGTTGGGACAGTATTTGCAATCAGTCACTTTGACACCTGATTTAAAAGCGCTGTTTACTGACAAAGCAGTTTTGTTTGAGAAGACACTATTTGGTATATTTAATGGAACCCAATCGGATGAAATTATTGTTGCCACTGCTGGGAACGATGTCATTTATGGGAATGATGGCAAAGATATTCTCTTTGCTGGTAGTGGTGAAGATTTGCTGAACGGTGATCAAGGGAATGATTATTTACATGGAGGAGCTGGGTACGACACTTTGTATGGTGGTGATGGCAATGACATCCTGGACGGTGGGGCTGACAACGATGTCCTCGTTGGTGGAAAGGGCAACGATACTTATATTTGGGGACGAGGGAGTGGTAAAGATCGAATCTACAATTTTACTCCACTAGGTGACGAGCTCGATGTTATCCAGATTGGACCAGGAGTCCGCCCAGAAGATATTATTGTTTCAAATGATGGCGTCAATCTTACAATGAAGATAAAAGGAACGGATGACACTTTAAGCATCCCAGACGCATTCACTCAGGAGGGTACTGATTTGCTTCAAATGGTAGGGCAGATTCGTTTTGCGGATGGCACCATCTGGAACACAACCGTGATAGAAAATGAGTCTCTGCGATCAACCAATGGCAGGGATATCATATATGGATTTGGCGGCGACGACGCTATTGATGGCGGAGATGGAAACGATACTATTTATAGCCGTGGTGGGAGTGACTATGTTCTGGGGGCCGCAGGAAACGACGGATTGTTTGGCGGTACTGGTGCCGATACGCTCATCGGTGGCGCAGGCAATGATCTACTATCAGGCGGAGAGGGCGATGACGCTTATATTTTTGCAAGTAATTGGGGCAGTGATATCATTGACGGCACAGACGGTACAGGTCGTGATGTTATCAAATTTGCAGAAGATATTTCACCATCAGGAATAAGATTAAGTATTTCTAGCGACAGTCTGTTTCTGGAAGAACTTTCAATCGGTAGCAAAATTGAAATCAGTTCGATCTTCAAAGGACGACGAAGTGACAATAGCCTGGCTTTGACTCAAGTCGAATTTGCTGACGGAACGGTCTGGGATATTAATTCGATCTTGCAAGAAAGATTGCGTGGAGATGATGGCAATAACTACATTGCTGGCACGTCACTTGACGAGGTTTTGCTTGGTAATGGCGGAATTGACACACTTACTGGCGGAGCCGGTAACGACACACTTGTCGGTGGCCTCGGGAATGATATTTTAAGAGGTGGCCTGGGAGACGATACGTATCTCATAAGCAGTGACGGTGGCGATGACTATATTTTTGAAAGCACATTTCAAAACAATAATGGTGGCAATGACAGTATAGTATTTGATGCTAATACAAAACCTGGGGACATCCGCTTGCACCGGGTACCTACCGATGTGACAACTACACCGAACTCCAATATTATTGATGACCTGCTTATCGTCAATACAGTAACTGGCCAGGAAATTCGTGTTGGCGATTACTTCAGTACCACCGAAGATATGGCGATTGAAAACATCGTTTTTCAAGATGGCACTGCATGGGATAAAGCAGCTATCCTGGCCCGTCTGGTCGATCGCACAGGTACACCTTCGACAATGGTGGGTACCGCCGGAGATGACGTTTTTGTAATCGATCATCCTCTTGATCAAATCAATGCTGGTGTTGTTGGCGGCAATGACAAGGTAGTCAGTTCCGTTACTTATACTTTGCCGGATTTATCCTATGTACCCAACGTAAGATTCTTTGAGTTGACGGGTAGTTTCAATATTAATGCTACCGGTAATGCTGGTTCTAATGTCATCAAAGGTAACTCGGGTAACAACACCTTGTACGGTGGATATTCAACGCAGATTAATCCTAGCCCTGATACTTTGATAGGCGGAGCTGGTGACGATACCTATATTGTCAAAGGTAGAATGACACGTGACCGCTTCACGCTGGATGATCTCAATGCTGATAATCTTGCCGACACGGTGATAGAAAATGCGAATGAAGGTACGGATACTATCGTTACTGATGCGTATCACGTTGATCTGCCAGACAATGTTGAGAACCTGACGGTATCCGGGAATGCTTACTTCGATAATCGCATCAGCTTTAAATACGTGACAAATAAAATTGTCGGCAATAGCCTGAACAATGTCATTGATGCGTCCGGTATTACCGGTGGCATTCAGAGAATTGATGGCGGTGTGGGTGCCGATACCATGATTGGTGGTACCGGCAATGACATATTTATTGTGGACAATATCGGTGATGTTGTCATTGACCGTCTGGTCAACTCCACCGATGCAGACAATATCAGCCCTTCAGACTCTGTTGAAGCCAGCGTCTCTTATACCGTGGGTAAAAACATAGAGAACCTGGTGTTGACTGGTACTGCGCAAATCAATGGCACAGGTAATGATCTCAATAACGTCCTTGATGGCAGTGTCAACAGTTCTGTTAACCATCTTTATGGTGGAAAAGGTGATGACCGTTATATCGTCGGTGTTGGCGATGTCGTGCATGAAAACGCCGGTGAAGGCAGCGATACTGTTTCCATCGCCAATACACCTGAAGGCATGTTCTCATTAGCCAGTTATCAGAACATAGAGAATATCGCTCTGGAAGACAGTAGTGGTGCATCGAAACTGACAGGTGATGCTGGCAGCAATACGATCACCGGTAATGCCAGTAACAATGAGTTGTTCGGCGGCGATGGTAATGACATCATCTACGACAACTCAAATGGCGGCCGCCGTGGCGAGCGTGATACCAGCTATCTGGTGAACGACTCAGATCTGCTGTCTGGTGGTCTGGGTAACGATAAGCTGGTTTCCTACGGTGGTATGGACACGCTGGATGGCGGTGCAGGTGATGATGAGTTGATTGGTGGTAAAGGTCCAACCAAGTTTGTCTTTGGCCTTGGTTACGGTCACGACGTCATTACCAGTGACGCAGGAGACTGGGCAGGCCAATATGATGACGATGAAATATTGCTCAAGGCGGATATTGTTGCAACAGATCTGCAATTGAACCGCTCAGGCCAGACCCTGCAGCTGCAAATTCGTGGCACGCAAGACGTCATTGAAGTCGCCAATTTCTTTACTGATGATACTGCCTGGACAACCAATAACACTATTGAAGGCCTGCGATTTGCCGACGGTAGCTATTGGGATCTGACATCCATTCTGGCGCGCGTCCAGGGGGGGAACGTCAACACGGCTACTGCCAACGGTGATGTGTTGACTGGCAATGCTGGTAACGACACGTTCGATGGCCTTGCTGGAGATGATGTAATTCGTGGTGACGCTGGTAACGACCAACTTGCCGGCGGTGCCGGCAATGATCTGGTTTTCGGCGGCACAGGTAACGATACACTGACTGGCGGCACTGGTAACGACCTGCTCATTGGCGGTGCCGGTGCAGACGTCTATAAGTTCTCGCGTGGTTTTGGCGTTGATATTATCGAAGAAGTCGGAAGTCCATCTGCCACAGAGCTTGATGTCATCGAATTTGGTGCTGATATTGCCGTGGCAGACGTCACTGTAGAAAAAGGTGTCGATGCCAGCGAATCTACCATCATCATTAAAATCAAGGGAACCAGCGACCAGATCACTTTGCGTGATCAGATGTTTGGCGACAAAAAGATTGCCTGGACACAGTACTCTACTTATGCAAATGGCGTAGAACTCGTCAAATTTGCTGACGGCACTGTCTGGACAGCGGCAGACTTGTTGCAACGTGCCCAGGTAATGAATGGCACCGAACAGGCTGATACACTGACCGGCGACATGAACAACAATGTCATCATGGGCCTGGGCGGCAACGATACCATCGATGGTAGCGATGGTGATGATACGCTCGATGGTGGCAGTGGCATTGATCAATTAATCGGTGGAAACGGCAACGATACTTTTGTGGTTGATAATACTGCCGATATCGTCAAAGAAGGTTCTGAAGCCGGTACTGACACGATCATGAGTTCGGTCACATATACCCTGCCAGCCAACGTAGAAAAATTGACGCTCACCGGCACTGCAGCAATCAATGGCACGGGCAATACGCTCAACAACGTCATTACCGGTAATGCCGGTAATAACACGCTGAGCGGTGGAGCAGGTGCCGATACCATGATAGGTGGTGCAGGCAACGATACCTATATTGTTGACAATGTAGCTGATGTGGTGACAGAACTGGCCGGTGAAGGTAATGACACTGTACAGAGTTCTGTCAGTTACACCTTGCTCGCCAATGTTGAAGCACTGACGCTGTCAGGTACTAACGCGATTAATGGTACTGGCAATAATATCGCCAACACCCTGACTGGCAACAGCGCCAATAATGTACTTGATGGCGGTGACGGTGCAGATACGCTTATCGGCGGCGCCGGTAATGATACCCTCATCGGCGGTGACGGCGACGACGTCATTGATGGTGGTGCTGGCGACGACGAATTGCGTGGCGGTGCCGGATTTGATACCTACAAATTCGGTAAAAACCTTGGGAATGACACCATTACCGATGGTGACAGTGCAAACAAGGTGCAACGTGACGTGGTCTTGCTTGAGACCGGTATCAAACCAGCCGATGTCACTCTTAAACGCGAAGGAACCGGAGCCAATATCACCCTGGCGCTGTCTATTGCAGGTGTAAGCAATGTCTTGCGGATTGCTTCTTACTTCAATGGCACAGAGCTTAATGCTGGTATGGCGCAAAGCATACAATTCGCCGATGGCACCGTCTGGAATGCAGAAACCATCAAAACTATGACAGCAGGCCCGGTCAATCATGCGCCAGTTCTGGCTACACCTCTGGCTGATCAAACTGCAGGGCAGGGCGTTGCGTTCAATTACACCGTTCCTGCCAATGCATTTACCGATACTGACAGTGGCGACGTATTGACTTACAGCGCTACCCTGGCTGACGGCAGTGCCTTGCCAGCCTGGCTGCAATTCAACGCCAGTACCAGGGTATTTAGCGGTACGCCAACGGCAACAGGTACGATCAGTGTCAAAGTCACCGTCAAAGACAAGGGTAGTCTGAGTACTTCAGATGTATTCGATCTTGCCGTCAATGTTCAGAACCAGACACTGAACGGTACCAGTGGTGCAGACACACTCAATGGTGGTGCTGGTAACGACACATTGAATGGTCTGGCTGGTAATGACAAGCTGAGCGGTAATGCAGGTAGCGATACCCTGGACGGTGGTGCCGGCAATGACACCCTGGTTGGTGGTCTTGGTGACGACACCTATATCGTCGATAGTGCAACTGATGTCGTCACTGAAAACAACGGTGAAGGTACAGATATTGTAAAGAGTTCAGTCACCTTTACCTTGCCTGCCAATGTTGAAAACCTGACCCTGACCGGCACGACAGCCATCAACGGTACCGGCAATGCTATGGCTAATACCATCACCGGCAATAGCGGCAATAACGTTCTCGACGGTGCTGCCGGAGCAGACACCCTGATCGGTGGTGCGGGCAACGACACCTATGTAGTCGATGATGCAGCCGATGTTGTCACTGAAAATGCCAATGAAGGCACTGACCTGGTACAAAGCTCGGTTACCTATACCCTGGCAGCAAACCTGGAGAACCTGACACTGACAGGTACTGCAGCAATCAATGGTACAGGTAATGCACTGGCTAACACCCTCACAGGCAACAGCGCTAACAACCTGCTGGATGGAGGCGCAGGTGCTGATACTTTGATCGGTGGTGCAGGTAATGATACCTATGTGGTAGATAACACCGCTGACATCGTTACTGAAAACGCCAGTGAAGGTACAGACCTGGTACAGAGCTCAGTTACCTATACACTGGCCGCCAATGTAGAAAACCTGACCTTGACCGGCACGACCGCGATCAACGGTACAGGTAACGCGCTTGGCAATATCATCACCGGCAACAGCGCTAATAACGTTCTGGATGGCGCAGGTGGGGCTGATACCCTGGTTGGCGGCGCCGGTAACGATATCTATATCGTTGACAACACCGCAGAGGTAATTACAGAGGCGGCGTCTGAAGGTGTTGATCAGGTACAGTCTTCAGTCAGCTTCTCCCTGGCAGCCAATATTGAGGCGCTGTATCTGACAGGCACTACAGCCATTAACGGTACAGGAAATGCCATTGACAACCTGTTGGTAGGTAATAGTGGAAACAATACCCTCAATGGCGCTGGTGGCAATGACATCTTGCAAGGTGGTGCCGGTACTGACTCCCTCACAGATACGGTTGGCAATAACCTGTTTGATGGCGGTGCAGGTAACGACACGATTACCGGTGGTACTGGCAATGAACTGTTTATTGGCGGTACTGGCAGCGACACGATCACAACTTCTACAGGCGCAGATGTGATTGCCTTCAACCTGGGTGATGGCAGCGATATCGTCAATTCCAGCACAGGCAAGGACAATACCGTTTCGCTTGGTAAAGGAATCAAGTATGCAGACCTGCAGTTCAAGAAGAACGGCAATGACCTGATACTGGTGACCGGTGCCAGTGACCAGATTACCTTCAAGGACTGGTATGCCAATACTGCCAACCATAGCGTAGCAAATCTGCAGATCGTGATTGAAGGAACGAGCGACTACAACTCCGCTTCGACCAACAAACTGAACAACAAAAAGATTGAGCAATTCAATTTTGATGGACTGGTCAGCAAGTTCGATCAGGCAAGAGCCGCACAGCCAAGCCTGACAAGCTGGGCATTGTCAGCTTCTCTGCTGGAATTCTATCTGAGTGGTAGTGATACTGCTGCGATAGGCGGGGATTTTGCATATCAATATGCAAAAAATGGCAACCTGTCCAACTTCTCACTCACACCTGCACAGGCGGTACTGAACAATGCACAGTTCGGTACGGCTAGCCAGACTTTGCAGCCTGTCGGCAATTTGAAAGACCTGACAGCAGTCATGATCTAAGTCTTTTATTTCCTTGAGCAGGAGGGAGGGCTGGTTTCGCGACCAGCCCTTTTTGTTTTTTTTGTGCCAGTGCAGACCTGCGATTCATTTATCTGCATATTTTTTTGATTGATGCAGGTTTTGTTATAATTTGCCCATGCGCATTTCTTCCTCATTCCGGCACCTGACGATATGGCTTGCATGTCTTGCCCTGTTGTTCAATGGTTTGCTGCCAGCCATGGCTGGCGGGATGGGGGCGGGCGTGCCTGTTGTCGTTGCGCCTGGGGTTGTCGAGGTTTGCAGTGTTGAGGGTGTCAAGCTGGTGGATGCCGTGACCGGCAAGCTGATCAAACTGGTTGCGGGCAAGTCTGCGCAAGACAAGCAGCATATGGCGGCGCATTGTGCTTATTGTGTGCCGCATGCAGGGCTTGATTTTGTGTTGCCTGGCGCTTTGTCCAGCCCGCCAGAGGGCAAGCTGGCAGAGGCAGCGCCTTTGTTGTTTTATCAATCTCCCCACGCTTTATTCATCTGGACTGCGGCGCAGCCGCGTGGCCCGCCTCTCGATCTGGTTTGATTCTCACTGCTGTTTTACCTCATGTTCACCGGCTTTGTTCGTGAGCAGGTAAGACGATATCAATCCATCATCTCATTGTGATTAATGGCGATGAATGAAGAAAAGAAATCAACATGAAACGTCGTTCTGTACTGACGCTGCTGGGCAGCCTGTCTTTGCTGGCATGCAGCCGCACGCCTGTGACTTTTACCGGCATTGATATTACGGGTGCCAATTATGCCAATGATTTTCATCTGCGCGGGCATGATGGCAAGGATTACAGCCTTGACAGTTTCAAGGGTAAGCATCTGCTGATATTCTTTGGTTTTACCCAGTGCCCGGATATTTGCCCAACAGCCCTGAACCGTGCAGTGCACATACGCAAATTGCTGGCAGACAAGGCGGAGCAATTGCAGGTTATTTTCATTACCATAGACCCGGAAAGAGATACCCCTGAATTGCTGGCACAATACATGAAAGCATTTGACCCCAGCTTTTTGGGCTTGTATGGCGACATGAAAGAGACGCAGGAAGCGGCCGCAGCCTTCAAGGTGTTTTACCAGAAGGTGCCCAGCGGCAGCTCTTATACCATGGACCATACCGCAATCAGCTATGTGTTTGATGACAAAGGCAAGATACGCCTGGCGTTGAAGCATGAACAAACCGCAGAGCAATGTGCAGCAGACTTGCGCACACTGATGACTGCCTGAACTACATTAAAGGAAAAACACGATGAACAAAATCAATCAAATCATGATGGCGGTAGCTACTACTGTATTTGCAATCTCTGCACAGGCACAGGTTACGGTCAGTGATGCCTGGGTGCGTGCCACGGTTGCGCAGCAAAAGGCGACAGGTGCTTTCATGCAGATCAAGTCCGTCAAGGATGTACGCCTGCTGGAAGTGCGCTCGCCAGTCGCAGGTGTGGCAGAACTCCATAAAATGGAAATGACCGACAATATGATGAAGATGCGCCCCGTCGATGGTCTGGACCTGCCCGCAGGCAAGCTGGTGGAACTCAAACCCGGTTCTTACCACATCATGCTGCTGGATTTGAAGGCACAGGTCAAGGAGGGGGATGTGGTGCCTGTGACCCTGGTTGTCGAGGGCAAGGACAAAAAGCGTGAAACCCTGGAGATCAAGGCTATTGCCAAGCCCCTGAACCAGGCAACACAGCATTGATGGGGGCAATATGACTACAAGCAGAAGAGCAGGGCGGAGCAGTTTTATCAAGCTGCTGCAGTGCTTTAATGTTGCGGCAATCTGCGCGCTGGCAGTGTGGCATGCCTATGCATTTTATCTGCACCAGGCCATGTCGCGCTTCGCCAGGCCAGCGGTGATAGAGTTTTTGCCATTGCCTGCACATCAGCAAACTACCCCGAGGATAATCACATGAAAAAATTTCTGTTTATCAGCATGTTCACCGCAAGTAGCCTGCTGGCGCAGGCAGCCCATGCCCACGTCACGCTGGAGCAGGCTACTGCCGCCGCAGGCGCCTACCATAAGCTGACATTCAAAATCGGCCATGGTTGTGAGGGCAGTGCTACTAATGCGGTCAGGGTCAGCGTTCCTGAAAACGTCAGTGGTGCCAAACCCATGCCCAAGGCAGGCTGGAAAATCGATACCAGCATACAGCCACTCAGCGTGCCTTATAACTCACACGGTAAAACTATCACTCAGGATGTGCGTGAAGTCAGCTGGACTGGTGGCCCCTTGCCTGATGCTTATTATGATGAGTTTTCGATACAGGTGAAATTGCCAGAGAAAGCAGGCAAGGTGTATTTCAAGGTCACACAGTTATGTGAAAAAGGCAGGCTGGACTGGGTGGAAATCCCGGCAGATGGCCAGACTGCCAAGGGCTTGAAAACACCGGCGCCGGTGTTGGAGGTTCTGGAAAAATCAGAGACCGGGCATCATCACTAAGCTGTTTTCATTGCAAAAGAATCCCTTACACAAAAAATGTAAGGGATTTTTTATGATGGCAGCTTATTCCACTGCTTTCAAGAAATTACTGATCGCTTCATTAAATGCCTGTGGTTGATCAAACATCATGAAATGGCGGGCATTATTGATGGCAATGACTTGCAGTTTCGGTGCGCCTTGCAACAAGGATTGGTAATAGGCATTCTTTGCTTCCAGACTGATATTGCGGACCGCAAAATCTGCTGTGTAGTATGGTGATATTTCCAGTAAAGGCACGAGGACTTTGGCCATGTCCTTGCGCAAATCCAGACTGACGATTTCACTCACATAATCTGCGGTGGCAGCTGGGTCACTCTTGCCAGTTTGTACCGCCAGTTTTTGCGCGAGCTGTTCATCGATTACGCCGATGGTGCGCATGTATTGCAATTGTCTGGCAGCGAAAATTTCCGGGGTTTGCGCTGTCATCTGTGTTTTGAAACGGGCAGCCAGAGCAGGGCGCTGGTCTGCCGGTGTGTGCTCTGTGCCAGGGAACACTGGCAAACCATCTACCGCAATCACACCACGTATTAATTCGCTATGTTGCTGGGCAAGCCAGATCGCCAGTGTGCCGCCCATGCTGTGGCCCAGCAATACTGGCTTGTCGAGTTTTTGCTGCTGTATCAGTTCCAGCAAAGATGTTTTGGCTTTCTCAAACAGCGGGCCTTCCGTCGCAGGCTGGCCATCAAATCCGGCAAGCGTGACGACATACAAAGTGTGATTCTTTTCCAGTTGTTTGACGGTGTCTTCCCATACCCAGGCACCGCTGGCAAGACCAGGTATAAGTACGATAGGCGTACCTTGCTTGCCGTGGCGTTCTACATGCAGGCTGCCGACCTGGAAGTGATTGTCCGTGTCCGCAGCATGAGACGGTAGAGCACTGCCAAACAGGCAGGTGGCGCTTACAAGAAATGCTGTGATGTAGTGTTTGATATGCATGATGGTCTCTTGAATTTGCGTTTTATAACCAGTTCTTTTATTCAGATTGAAAAATGGTTTCAATCGGTTGCCCGAATAGTTTTGCGATGCCGAAAGCCAGTGGCAGGCTGGGGTCATAGCGTCCGGTTTCTATGGCATTTACAGTTTGCCGCGATACTTCTAACAGGTCTGCCAACTGTGCCTGGCTCCATTCGCGTTGGGTGCGTAATTCCCTGACGATGTTTTTCATGATGACTTTTCTTTCCAGCTACGCAGACAAGTAATTGCACCCCATGAACCCATGATCAAAGACCAGGTCGCAAACATGCTGAGTTTAGGGAAGCCTGTAATTTCCATGAATCCATAACTAAGGGAAAAGGCGGCTGTGAAGGCGGCTGCCATGCCCAGGTTCTCGAGCGACCAGATGCGTACATATTCGTCCATACGCTGGAATTGCCGCACGATGGCCCACACCATCAGCAATGCAGGCAGGATAGGGCTGGCAATCAACAGGCTGCGTAGTGGCCCGGCAGGTACTGAGTCTGCGTAAGCACTGCTGGCAAATACAAGCAGGCAATAGATGCCCAGTGCAGCAAACAGCTCGCGAAAATAAAGGGACCTGGCTTGTTTCTCACGCATCGTGTTCTCCTGTTATAAATCGTATTTTGTAAGTAAAGTTTGCTTTACATGGCCGGGCAAAAAAATGCCCTTGCATGCGGCTTGCTCAACTAAGTCGCCTGTTTAGACGACTTGGGCTGACGGTTTATATATCTGGATGTAAAGCATGCTTGTCATCATATATCAAAAATCATGCATGTCAAGCATGCTTTACATCAGGTTAAATTTAGCCTGGAAAATGAAAAAGGCTTGCAGAAGAATATTTCTGCAAGCCTTGTTTCTGGTTCCTGATTTCATGCAGGCCTTGCGGCCCAGACGATTTCTGAAATTACAGGATGTTCAAAGTCACTTCGATATTGCCGCGTGTGGCATTGGAATATGGGCAAACTTCATGTGCCTTGTGTACCAGTGCTTCTGCTTCTGCGCGGTCCATGCCAGGCAGGCTGACGTTCAAGGTCACCGCCAGTCCAAAGCCGCCTTTACCATTTGGGCCTATGCCCACCAGACCATTGATGGAGACATCTGCTGGCAGGGCGATTTTGCCAGCGGCGGCAACAAATTTCATCGCGCCGATAAAGCAGGCGGAATAACCGGCAGCAAACAATTGCTCAGGATTAGTGCCCTCGCCACCTGCGCCACCAAGTTCTTTTGGTGTTGTCAGTTTGACGGAAAGTTGATTGTCGCTGGAAACGGCACGGCCATCACGACCGCCAGTTGCTGTTGCGTTTGCTGTGTAAAGTACTTGCATGATGAACTCCTGATGTAATTTGCTGGGTTATTTGGGGTTTGCTGCGTTTGTTTCCTGGTTTTTTCTTACGACTACTGAGTCGATGGATGAACTATAGCGAACAATTTAATTGTGTGCAATCTAAATTGCGATTGTTTTTTTCTATCATCGCGATAGCATACGAATAACAGCTTAGTACAAACAAGGAAAATATTAAGAATTTTTTAACTGATGGGTTTGGTCACCCATAACTTGAAAATTCATGGATTTAGTATCTCAACGATTTAATAACTCAAGGATTTAATAACTCATTACGTAAATCACTAAGCTGGCTGCGCAATTCCATCAGGGTCTCTTTGCTTTGCCCACTGGCACAGAGGATTTTTTGCGGGATGTCGAGCGCGGCATTGCGCAATTCCCTGCCTGATGGCGTCAGGGTGATCCTGACCTGGCGCTCGTCAGTCTCGTCGCGATGCCTTTGCAGCATGCCATTGGCTTCCAGGCGCTTCAGCAGAGGGGTCAGCGTGCCTGAGTCAAGGAACAGGGCATGGCCTATGTCTTTGACCAGCACATCATCCTGCTCCCACAAGACCAGCATGACCAGGTATTGCGGATAGGTCAGGCCCAGGGCATCGAGCATGGGCTTGTAAGCCTTGGTCAGCGCCAGGGACGATGAATACAGGGCAAAGCAGAATTGGTTTTCCAGTGCCAGCATGTTGATGGGTGTTTCTGCGGGTGTTTTCATTTTGGCACTCTGGCAAATTCGTAAATGGATGATATGCAGGCATGATAAACAGTTTTTGCCGGTAATGCGGCACTTCTGCAAAGTCCGGGGTATCGTCTTTTGCGCAGTCTGGCAAGTCGCACAAGGTATAATGTCGGCCATTGCGCGTGCGCCGCCACGCCCCACTGTAAGAGGTAAACCGTGACTTTCATAGAAAAACTTTCCGCTGCCTGGACAGCCAATAATTCCCTGCTGTGCGTAGGCCTGGACCCTGATGTCAGCCGCTTCCCTGCAGAGCTGGCGGGTAAGCCGGATGCCATTTATGCATTCTGTAAAACCGTCGTTGATGCGACGGCTGACCTGGCATGTTCCTTTAAACCACAGATTGCCTATTTTGCGGCCTTGCGCGCAGAAGATCAGCTTGAAGAAATCTGCTCTTACATCAAGACTACTTATCCAAATATTCCGGTGATACTTGATGCCAAGCGTGGCGACATCGGCGCAACAGCAGAGCAATATGCACGTGAAGCTTTCGAGCGTTATGACGCTGATGCAGTGACAGTCAATCCGTACATGGGTTTTGATTCAGTTGCGCCTTACCTGGAATGGAAAGACCGTGGCGCCATCGTGCTGTGCCGCACTTCCAATGCAGGCGGCTCTGATCTGCAATTTCTTGATGTCGGTGGCAAACCGCTGTATCAACATGTGGCACAACTGGTGGCGGATAAATGGAATACCAATGGCCAATGTGCGCTTGTGGTGGGTGCTACCTTCCCGAAAGAGCTGGCGCAGGTGCGCTCTGTCATCGGTGACATGCCTTTGCTGGTGCCGGGCATAGGTGCGCAGGGCGGTGATATTGCAGCGACTGTGCAGGCAGGTAAAACAGCAACTGGCACAGGCATGATGATCAATTCTTCACGCGCCATTTTGTATGCCCAGCCAGCGGCTGGTGAAAGTGCTGCTGATGCCGTTCGCCGTGTAGCGCTGGAAACGCGCGATGCAATCAACCTGCATCGCCAATAAAAAGCTTTACCGGGGTGTCACGACATCCCGGTATTTTTTGTATATCAAATCGTAGTAGCCATTCTGTTTAAGTTGTTTTAGCACCTGATCAAGCTCGTCCCTTAATGGCTCAAGATGCGCCTTTTTGGCGAAGCCGAAAAAGGTTTCCTGTTCCTGTACGACAGGGTAGAGCACCTTGAAATCATTCAGCAGCCCCATCTTCTTCATTTCATGTATTGCCCCCGCATGGTTGCTGATGAGGATGTCGAAGCGTTGCGCCAGCGCCATTCTGATAGCGCTGGTCTGGTCGCTGGCGAGTTCCACATTCAGAACACCACTCTTGATGAATTCATCAAATCTGCTGCCATAGCTGATGCCTCTGACTGCACCAAACCGGTAAGGGGCGAGGCGCGCTAGTTCTCCGTCAAAATTGATATTGCTGTCATTCCTGGCCCACAGGCTGATAGTTAGCTGCAAGACTGCTTCATTGCTGTAGATGATGTATTTCTCACGTTCATGAGTCTTGAAAACGGTGAAGATGCCGTCGGCTTCGCCATTTTTTACCATCTCCAGGCTACGCCGCATGGGGTAGATATTGATGCTGACCTGATGGCCCATGAGGCGGAAAGCTTCCTTGACGATATCGACGGCAATACCCTTGACCTCACCCTGTTCCACATATTCATAAGGCGGGTAATGCAGGCTGGCGAGTTTGAATGTGGCAGCAATGCTGGTAGAGCAGCAAAGTGCCAGCAGAATAGCCAGCAAGGGGGAAATAAAGGTTTGCATCTTGTTGCCTCTTTCAGATGCCGTACTCATCAGTTGGCAATGAGCATGTACATGTAGTGTATGCCCATTGCCTGCCGCAAAATCAATTCACGTGCTGCCTGATGATGTGCGCTGATTTTGCATTCTTAGTTGCATAGTTACCTGTATTAAAAACTATGACGTATGCCCACGTGCAGGGCACTGTCACCGGAACCGGCTTCAATCGCGCTGCCTACCGTGTAGCCAGCACCATTCTTGTTGTCTATCTTTGCATAGGCTACATATAGATCCGTTCGCTTCGACAATGAATAGATATAGGCTACTGCCAACTGGCTGGCATCCTGGTTCTTGACCGTCTTGTCATCTTTGCGGATATACGATGCCAAAATCTTGTTGTTACCAAATGGCACGGTCACGCCGAGCAAAAAGTCTGTGGAATCTGTCGATGCAGTTGGTGCAATGATGCTGCCGAATGGATTGGCAGTATTGCGCAACGGTGAGCTGTTCAGGCCTTTGTTGACACCGTATGCCAGATGCGCTTTTGCCACGCCAAAATCATAAGTCGCAGCCAGCAAAGTGGTTTTGCCATCATCGGTATTCTTCAATGTGGCTGTGTCGTTATTGCGGTTGTGGTAACCAAGGCGTACAGCAAATGGGCCAGAGGTATAGGCAATGGCGGCGCCAAGCTGGCGACCGGCAGAGGTGTCACCAGCGGTTTCACCGAAGCCATAAGCCAACTCACCAGTCAGGCCATCAAAAGATGGTGTCACGTATTTCAGGGTATTGTCCATGCGGCTGGAACCAGCACCAGAGTTAGGCATGATATTGGCCGCGTCGCCTGCAAAACCGGTGACAAAAGGATCGGCAAAAGCCAGTGTCAAATATTCTGGCGTATATTGGCGGCCAGCGGTCAGCGTACCAAAGTCACCCTTGACGCCAACATAGGCCTGGCGTCCAAACATCAGACCACCCTGGCCCAATGAGCCTGTGTCCACATTGATGCCGCTTTCCAGCAGGAAGAAAGCAGACAGACCGCCACCCAGATCTTCAGTGCCTTTAAAACCCAGACGTGAACCTGAACCGATACCACTAGTCAGCTTGCTGACAGAGCCAGCGCTGCCGCCTCTTTCTAATGCGATGCCGGTATCGACGATGCCGTAAATGGTGACAGAAGATTGTGCCGAAGCAGAATTGGCAAAAGCGCCAATAGCGCCAAATACAGCCAAAGCAAGGAAAGTCTTTTTCATGTGGTTCTCTCAAAAAATAGATAAGGAAACGATGTTGCTGTCAAAAGAATCGCCTTTGCTGTGAGCATGCATGCTGTCTGGTGCAAGCGATAAGGACGATTACCAACCGGATTTCCTGTGATTGCAGTCGGTAATTTATTATCGATGAAAAATATAATGTTTACATATAAATTGTTTATAAAACGTTGATAAAAAATGGATGATGCGTTGTTAAAAAGTTGAAATTGCGCTGAGGGTAATATTTGCCCTCTGGATTTTTGGCAAAAAAATGGTCAGTGATTGAAGTCACTGACCAGATCTTCAGTTCATGTTGTGGTTATTGTTGATGCTGTAGCTGTCGTAGCAGACAGTTTTATGCCTTTCCATAACCGCCACCGCCAGGGGTTTCAATGACAAAAATGTCGCCAGGTTGCATGTCCGTGCTGGCCACAAAACCCAGCTCTTCTGTACTGCCATCATTCCTGATCACATAGTTTTTACCGCAAGCGCCTGCTGCGCCACCTGACGCACCAAAAGGCGCATACACGCGGTTATTCGAGAGTATTGAAGCCGTCATATTTTCCAAGAAGCGTATCTTGCGCACGCCGCCATTACCGCCATGCCAGCGGCCTGCACCGCCTGAATCTGGCTTGATTTCATAGCTCTCCAGCCTGACGGGATAACGCCATTCCAGTATCTCAGGATCAGTCAGGCGTGAATTCGTCATATGGGTTTGCACTACGTCAGTACCATTGAAACCTTCACCCGCACCAGAGCCACCAGAGATGGTTTCATAGTATTGGTAATCATCATTACCAAAGGTGAAGTTATTCATCGTGCCAGGTGAAGATGCCACCACACCCAGCGCGCCATACAGTGCATTGGTGATGCAACTTGAGGTTTCCACATTGCCAGATACTACAGCCGCCGGGTAGCGCGGGTTCAACATCGAACCTTTAGGGATGATGACTTTCAGAGGCTTCAGGCAACCGGCATTGAGCGGAATGTCATCGTCAATCAAGGTTCTGAAGACATACAAAACAGCTGCCATGCAAATCGCACTCGGCGCATTGAAGTTATTGTTCAGTTGCGGTGAAGTACCCGTGAAATCGACCTCGGCAGAACGTGATGCATGATCTACGCGAATGGCAACCTTGATGATGGCGCCATTGTCGAGTTTGTATTCATAACTGCTGTCCTGCAGGGCAGTGATGACACGTCTTACCGCTTCTTCGGCATTGTCCTGTACATGTCCCATATAGGCCTGTACGACATCCAGACCATAGTGCTGCACCATCTTCAGCAATTCATCGACGCCTTTCTGGTTGGCGGCAATCTGCGCCTGGAAGTCAGCCAGGTTTTGATGGATATTGCGGCAAGGGTATTTACCGGAAGAGAGAAGGGCTATGGTTTCTTTTTCCAGCAACTTGCCCGCACTGACCAGTTTGAAGTTATTGATCAAAACACCTTCTTCTTCCACTACCGTGCTGTCTGCAGGCATGGAGCCAGGTGTGATACCACCTATGTCAGCATGGTGGCCGCGTGAGCCTACGTAGAACAAGACCTCGGTACCATCTGCATTGAAGGCAGGCGTGATGACGGTCACGTCAGGCAGGTGTGTACCACCATTGTAGGGGTCATTGAGCATATACACATCACCTGGCTGCATGCTGCCTGCATTGGCCCGGATGATGGTCTTGATACTATCACCCATGGAACCCAGATGCACAGGGATATGCGGAGCATTCGCAATCAGATTACCTTCTGCATCAAACAGGGCGCAAGAGAAATCCAGACGCTCCTTGATGTTGACCGAGAAGGCCGTATTTTGCAGGCGCAAGCCCATTTGCTCGGCGATGCTCATGAACAGGTTGTTGAATACTTCCAGCATGACCGGGTCAGCCTTGGTGCCTATGGCCTGCCGTTTGGGGCGTGCTTCCAGGCGGGTGAATACCAGATGATTCAGTGCTGTTACTTCTGCACCCCAGCCAGGTTCTATGATGTTCGTCGCATTTTTTTCTGCGATGATGGCCGGGCCCTTGATCTTGTCACCAGGGCGCATGTCATCACGGGCATACAAGCCTGTGTCATGCCATTGTCCACCAGAGAACAATTGGACGATTTCCACTGGCTGCAAGGTCTGATTATTTTCTCGCGGCGGCAAGTATTCGACGCTTTCATTGCCTTCACCAGAGCTACCTATGGCTTCGACAGAAATCGCTTCTATGACGAGCTGCTTGTTGGTCATCAGGAAGGAATAGCGCTTTTTGTAGGCAGATTCAAACTGATAAATCATGCTGGCAATATCCTGCATGGCCACCACGATGACAGAATCCGTACCTTCATAGCGCAAGTGCACACGTTGCTTGACGCTCAGGTGTTCTGGTACGACACCCTGGCTCAGCAAATCATTGCTGGCAGCATCGGACAGGCGTGCCAGTTCTTTTTCCAGCGCGGGGATGGAGGCGGGGGCGAGTGGCAATTCCATCGCCAGTTCGCGCATGGCAGTCTGGTCTGCCAGGCCCATGCCGTAAGCAGACAAGACACCTGAGAATGGGTGAGCAAATACTTTAGTCATACCCAGTGCATCTGCCACCAGGCAGGCATGCTGGCCGCCTGCGCCACCAAAGGTGGTCAGGGTATAGTCAGTCACATCATGGCCGCGCTGCACCGAGATAAATTTGATGGCATTGGCCATATTGCCGACGGCAATTTCAATAAAGCCTTCAGCCACTTCTTCCGGCGATTTGCGTGTGCCCGTGGCTTTTTCTATCTCTGCTGCCATGGCAGTGAATTTCTCGACGACAGCGTCCCTATCCAGCGACATGTCAGCTTTGGGGCCAAACACTTTAGGGAAATAGCTGGGCTGGATTTTACCGAGCATGACATTGCAATCAGTCACCGCCAGTTGCCCACCGCGCCTGTAACTGGTGGGGCCAGGGTTGGCACCTGCACTGTCCGGGCCTACACGATAGCGGGTACCATCAAAATGCAGGATGGAACCACCACCGGCAGCAACGGTATGTATGCTCATCATTGGCGCGCGCATCCTGACACCGGCAACCTGGGTTTCAAATTCGCGTTCAAACTCACCAGCATAATGGGAAACGTCAGTCGAGGTGCCGCCCATGTCAAAGCCAATGATCTTGTCAAAGCCCGCAGTCTGTGCAGTACGCACCATGCCGACGATCCCGCCTGCCGGGCCTGACAAGATGGAATCCTTGCCCTGAAAACGGTGCGCATCTGTCAGGCCGCCATTACTCTGCATGAAGAACAGGCGCACGCCATCCATCTTGCTGGCAACCTGATCAACGTAGCGGCGCAGAATAGGGGACAGATAGGCATCCACTACCGTCGTGTCACCGCGCGAGATCAGCTTCATCATCGGGCTGACCTGGTTCGAAATCGAAATTTGCGTAAAGCCTGCTTCAGCAGCGAGTTTGCCTATGATGTCTTCATGCTGGGTATGTCTATAGCCATGCATGAGCACGATGGCCAGCGCGCGGTAACCATCTCTATATAAAACAGCGAGTTCTTTTTTGACTGCTGCCTCATCCAGGGCTTGCAAGACATTGCCATGCGCATCTATGCGTTCATCAACTTCCACGACTTTTTCATACAAAAGTTCTGGCAAGACGATATGACGGTCAAACAGGCGGGGGCGGTTTTGATACGCAATGCGCAGAGCATCACGAAAACCTTTGGTGATGATGAGCGCAGTCGGATCACCCTTGCGTTCCAGCAGGGCATTGGTGGCAACGGTTGTTCCCATCTTGACCGCAGACACCAGCTCAGGCGAGATATTCTGGTCAGGGCTCAAACCCAACAGGCCTTGTATGCCTGCAACGGCGGCATCTTTATATTGTTCAGGGTTCTCTGACAGCAGTTTATGGGTCAGTAATTTCCCATCCGGGCGGCGCGCCACGATATCGGTAAACGTACCACCTCTATCTATCCAGAATTGCCAGCGTTGATCTTCAACGAAGTCATTGTGTGCCTGTTTCTGTTCGTTCATTTTGCAACCACCTTTCATAAAGAGATGTTGCCGTTTCTTCGGCAAAGTCTTATCCCGGTTTGGAGCCATCCCTGTCCGTGCCTGCAAACTTTGTGTCAAAAATCAGACAAATATTTGTTTGCGCTGCATGCCCGGAAAACTCAAGAGTAATGGCTATCCAATATTAAAAAAGCAAAAAAGTTCACTGTTCTTGTGCATCGTCGCTACAGCGTGGTGCAGTTCTTTTCTTACTGGTTTTCATCTTCATAACAGCAAGGAAAAAAACTTTATAAACATCTTGTAGATTTTTCCTTTGATGATATTGTAGTAGTTATTGAGATTAAATGTAAGATATTTTATTGACGATTTATCGATAAAACGTTTACGATATAAAACAATGAGGGAGTAAATGATGTCAGATTCAATTCGCAATAAGCTGAGTTTTTCCTGCATATCTACTCATTCTCGCAAGAGATTTGTTGGTATTTATATGTTGGTGGCTGCGATCATGGCCGCCAACGCGAAGGCTGAGACAGTGGATATACGCATCGCCACCGCCTATGCTGCAGATAATTTCCAGACGATGAATTTGCAACAGTTCGCCAAAGAAGTAGCAGTTGTCAGCAATGGCCAGGTGAAGATGATGGTGTTCCCTGCAGGTAGCTTATTAAAACCGGCGGAGATATTTCCTGGCGTGGTGAATGAAAAGGCTGAGGCTGGAGAAGTCATCATGTCCAGCCTGGCGAAAGAGATACCAGTGTTTGGACTTGATTCCTTGCCATTCACCGTCAGGGGTTATGAAGATGCACATAATCTGTGGGTGGCTTCAAAGCAAGAGGTAGAAAAAGCATTGAGCAAGCGAGGTTTGAAGTTACTGTATTCAGTACCGTGGCCACCACAGAATCTGTATTCAAAAAAGCCATTGAGTTCACTGGCAGATTTCAAGGGCATGCGCATGCGTAGTTACAACCCGGCCAGTGAACGTATTGCCGAGCTGGCGATGGCGACGGCAGTACCAGTGCAAGTGATAGACCTGGAAAAAGCAATCGCCAGCGATAAACTGGATGTGATGATCACTTCGAGCTGGGCCGGGGTGGAAACCAAGGCCTGGAGCAAGATGGGGTATTACTACCAGGCGAATGCATGGATACCAAAAAATATTGTCTTCATCAGCCAGAAAGTATTTTCCAGACTGGATGCTGAAACGCAAAAGAAAATGATGGAGGTAGCTCAGGCCGCAGAAAAGCGTGGCTGGAATATGAGTCGCGACAGTGATGCAGGGTATGAAAATCAGCTACGCAATAACAAGATCAAAGTAGACCGGGTAGATGCACTATTAAGAAATAACCTCGACAGGCTGGGAGAACAGTTTGTCAGGGAGTGGTTGAAAACCGCAAGCAGTGAAGAAGTATCGATTTTATTGAAATACACGACTGAAAGGTCGATGAAGTAAATCTTTGGCTGGCAAGCTCGGGCAGGTTTGTGCAAGTGCAGACAAGGGCAGAAGTAGCAGCATAGGAAAGGGCTCTCATCAAAGTATTAGCAGAGGGCTTACATTTAATTAAATTGGAGCGTTTAATAATGTTTACAAATACCATCAAAAAAATTGCCCGCGCCGGTCTTCTGGCCAGTCTGGGTCTGAGTTTTTGCTACTCTGCCTATGCGCAGCAAGAAATCAAGATAGGCGTTATCTATCCATTGTCCGGTGCGGCTGCATCGTCTGGCAGTGAAATGAAAAATGCGCTGGAACTGGCTGCTGACATCGTCAACAACGGTGCCAAAAGTGTGCCCAACCTGCCATTCTCTGCTGGCGGTGGATTACCTAATTTGAAGGGCGCAAAAATCAAGCTGGTGTTTGCTGACCATCAGGGCAACCCGCAAATCGGTGCCACTGAAACCGAGAGACTGATCACCCAGGAAAAAGTAGTCGCCGTTGTTGGTGCTTACTTCAGTAATGTGACTGCGACTTCCAGCCAGGTGGCTGAGAAATACAAAATCCCCTATGTGAATCCTGAATCTTCCTCTTCTACTCTGACGCAACGCGGCTTCAAATGGTTCTTCCGTACCACGGCCCATGATGATCTTTTCGTCCACAATTTCTTTGATTTCTTCAAAGAGCTGGAAGCCAAAAAAGGTATCAAGGTCAAACAACTTGCCACCTTCAATGAAAATACCTTGTGGGGCAACGAAACCACGAAGCTGGAAACCAAGCTCGCGGCAGAAAAAGGCTACAACCTGGTTAAGACCATCGTCTATCCAGCAAAAAGTACACAACTGACTTCTGAAGTACAGCAATTGAAATCCGCTAGCCCGCAAGTCGTCATGCAGTCTTCTTATTTGGGGGACGCCATCATGTCCATGAAAACCTATAAAGAACTGGGCTTTTCACCTGACATGATTTTGGCAAACAATGCCGGTTTTACGGATACAGAATTCCGCCGCACCCTGGGCAAGGACGCTGATTACGTCATCACCCGCGAAGTCTGGTCGCCTGATCTGGCAAAAAATAATCCGCTGATCAAGCAAGTCAACGACCTGTACAACAGCAAATACAAGGCTGACTTTACCGGTAATTCCTCCCGCACCTTTACTGGTTTGATGACACTGGTCGATGCCATCAACCGCGCCGGTTCTACCGAGCCAGAAGCCATCCGTAAAGCACTGACAGAAACCAATATCCCTGCCAATAAACTGATCATGCCGTGGAAGGGTGTGAAGTTTGACGAGCATGGTCAGAACGTTTTGGGTTCAGGCATCCTGGTGCAGATCATTGATGGCAAATACAACACCGTATGGCCTTTTGACCTGGCGACTAAAGACGTGGTCTGGCCTATGCCTAAGTGGGACCAACGTAAATAATATGTTCAGCAAGACATGAAGCAAACTTGCCCGGTTATTACCGGGCAAGGGCAGCAGAAAGTTAAAAAATGCCGGGCGCTATCTGACGATACCTGACGATACATGAGGTCGGTTTTACATAGCTATACATAAGAGGAAGTGCGAGGAGAAAATGTCTCTTGAAATTATTATTCAAACCCTGGCGTCAGGGATACTGATCGGTTTGATCTATGCGCTGGTGGCGATAGGTTTGACGCTGATCTTTGGCGTCATGGATATCGTCAATTTTTCTCATGGTGAGTTTTTGATGTTCGGCATGTACTCCAGTTTCTGGATGTACTCGCTTTTTGCATTGGACCCCATGTTTACCCTGCCTTTAACGGCATTGTTCCTGTTTGCTCTTGGCACAGTGTTGTACAAGCTCATCATCAAGAAAATCACCAATGCACCCATGTTGTCGCAGATTTTTACGACCTTTGGTCTGATGATGTTGTTCCGTGGCCTGGCACAATTTTTCTGGAAGCCGGATTTCAGGACGGTTGATCATTCCGTCGTCTCTGGTGCGGTACAGATATTCGGCATACAGGTGGGCATGCCGCAGGTGACTGCCGGTGTTGGAGCAATCCTGGTGACCATGGGTATTTACCTGTTCCTGACCAAGACCCGTGCTGGCGCGGCGCTGGAGGCCACTGCGGCTGACAAGGAAGCAGCGCAACTGATGGGTATAGATTCACAAAAAATGTTTGCCATGGCCTGGGGTATAGGTGCTGCCTGTGCTGGTGTGGCGGGCGCATTGTTATCAACTTTTTTCCCTATCTTCCCGGAAGTGGGTGCGAACTTCATCCTGATTGCTTTCGTGGTCGTGAACCTTGGTGGTTTTGGCAGCGTGATTGGTGCCTTGTTTGCCGGGATCATCGTTGGTGTCATTGAAGTGATGGGCGGTTTTCTCATCGGGCCGCAATACAAGCTGGCACTGGTACTGGCCTTGTTCCTGGCGGTACTGATGTTCCGTCCGCAAGGGTTGATGGGCAAGCAATAGCGTAGAAGAGAAGGTACAAAATGAACATACAAGACAAAACCGTGATCTCGGCGCAGGAATTGCTGGCCCCGGATTCACATGGAAACTCCTCGGTCAAGTACATATTGCTGGCCCTGTGCGTGTTTGCTGCATTGCTGGTGCCCGTGGTGGTCAAAGATCCGTCGCATCAAAATCTGGCGATATTGATTTTGATGGCAGCACAACTGGGTGTGGCCTGGAATATCGTTGGTGGTTATGCAGGCCAGGTCTCGCTGGGCCATGTTGCCTTTTACGGGCTGGGTGCTTACACATCAACATTGTTGCTGACTCAGTTTGGCCTCAACGCCTGGGTGGCCATGATCTGTGGCGGCATACTGGCAGCAGCAATCAGCCTCATCATAGGCTGGTCATGCTTTCGCCTCAACGGGCATTACTTTGGCATGGCGACTATCGCAGTGGCTGAAATCATCCAGATCATTTTCACGAACTGGGAATATGCCGGTGCTGCTGTTGGTCTGACGATACCGATGGACCAGCAAGGCTGGGGTAGCATGATATTTACTGACAAGGCACCGTATTACTACATCGCCCTCGGTCTCTTGCTGGTGACGCTGGCGGTGAATTACTGGATAGAGCACAGCTATCTCGGTTACTACTTCCGGGCAATCAAGGATGAACCAGATGCAGCGCGCAGCCTGGGTATTAACCTCAGCCGCTACAAGCAAATTGCTTTTGCCGTCAGCAGTTTTTTTACGGCGATTGGTGGCAGCCTGTATGCGCAGAAGGAATTGTATATAGACCCCGGTTCAGTCCTGCATACCGGTCTGTCGATCAAGATGGCACTGGTGTCCATCCTTGGTGGCGTGGGTACGTTGCTGGGGCCGGTCATCGGTGCAGGTGTGCTGACCTTCATTGAAGAAGGTACGCGTGCCCTGTTTGGTGGTTCTGGTCGAGGTACTGATCTGGTCATCTATGCGGCATTGATCGTGGTGATTGCCGTGTATTACCCAACCGGTGTGTTGGGCTGGATCAAGCAATTTTTTGCACGCAGAAAAGCAGTCAAGGCACAAAAAGAGCAGGATGTACAAGAGGCAAAAAGGGAGGCAGCATGAGTTTGTTAAGAGTAGAAAGCGTCAGCAAACGCTTTGGCGGCATTACCGCCAACCAGGATGTCTCATTTGAAGTAGGCGCGGGCAAGATCGTTGGCCTGATAGGCCCGAACGGTGCAGGCAAGACCACGATGTTCAATTGCATCGCCGGTTATTCGCCGCCAACTACCGGTGAAATCTGGATGAATGACATCAAGGTATCCGGTATGAGCCCCGAGCAATGTGCACGGGCCGGCATAGGCCGCACCTTTCAGGTGGCGCGCACATTCACCAGCATGACAGCGCTGGAAAACGTCATGGTTGGTGCCTTCCTGATCAACAAAAATGTGGGTGATTCCAGACAAAGTGCCACCAAGTTGCTGAATTTCGTCAACCTGGGCCAATTCAAGGACAAGCCTGCAGGCAGCATGACCATCAGCGAGCAGCGCCGCCTGGCGGTAGCACGTGCACTGGCCGTCCGGCCACGCCTGTTGCTCATGGATGAAGTCATGGCTGGCCTGAACCCGACAGAAGTTAAAGAGACGGTAGATGTGGTCTTGAAAATCCGTGAAGAAGGTATTTCCTGCCTCATCGTTGAGCACGTACTGGAAGGCATCATGCCAATTGCTGATGCGATAGTTGTGCTTGATTATGGCAAGAAAATTGCCGAAGGCAGTCCTGAACAAGTATCTAACGATCCCAAAGTGATCGCTGCTTACCTGGGAGATGAATGATGCTGCAAGTAAGAAATTTGAGAGTCAGTTATGACGGCGTGCTGGCCTTGTCTAAAGTCGATATCGATGTAGAGAAGGGCAAGATCGTTGCCCTGGTCGGCGGCAATGGCAACGGCAAGACCACTACTTTACGGGCGATTGCTGGCTTGAACGCGGCAGACGATGGCCAGATTGTATTCGACGGCAAGCCACTGGAAAAAATCCCGGCCAGCAAACGGGTAGGGCTGGGTTTGTCGCTGGTGCCGGAAGGACGGCGCATCTTTGCCCGCCTGACGGTGGAAAGGAATTTGCAACTGGGTGCCTATACCCGCCATGATGACGACGAAGTGGCTGAATCCATCGACACCATGTACACGCTCTTTCCCATTCTCAAGGAAAGGCGCTACCAGCTTGCTGGCACCATGAGTGGTGGTGAGCAGCAGATGTTGGCAATTGCCCGTGGCCTGATGGCCAAGCCCAAGATGCTCTTGCTGGACGAACCATCGTGGGGTATCGCACCCAAGTTTGTCACCAAGGTGCTTGACACCATACAACTGATCAATCAGCAGGGTATGTCGATACTGCTGGTCGAGCAAAACCTGCACAAGGCGCTGGCAATCGCGCATAACGGTTATGTCATACAGACAGGTCGTATCGTCATGCAGGGCACGGGGCAAGAGCTGCTCAACAACGAAGACGTCAAGAAAGCCTACCTGGGCGTCTGACAGCAGATAAATGGCAGTAAGCAGATCGACGGCAAGTGCCCACACTTGCCGCTGGCCTGACTCGTCCGCGAATTTAGCAGGTTTTGAATCAGGGGTTAGCCATGTTGAACAAGTACATCAGGAACTGGAATATAGGCCACAAGTTGGGCCTGGGTTTTGCATTTGTTATCTTGCTCATGCTGGCGTTGACGGTGACGGGATATACGCAACTGGGGCGGGTGAACCAGGGTGTGAATCTGGTCGTCAAGGAAGTCTATCCCAAGACGGCGACTGTCAATCGCATCAAGGCTGACCTCGACCACATCGCCCGCAGCATGCGTAATCTCTTGTTGCTTTCGACGCTCGATGAGAGAAAGCCTGAGCAGGCTGCCATCGATAAATCAGGCAAACAGATAGAGCTTGATCTTGCACAATTTCGCAAACTAGCCAGCTCGGCCGAAGAGAAAAAGCTACTGCAGTCCGTGCTGGCAGCGAAACAGCGTTATCAGCCTGTGCTCGACAAGTTTCTCAAGCTGGTGGTAGATAATGAAGTGGAGCAAGCCAAGGACCTGGTCTTGCCAGAGATCGCTCCTTTGCAGGATCAGTATTTTGCCGCACTTGATCAACTGGTGACATTGCAAACCAGCCAGATGGAACGCAGCGGCAGCGATGCTGCGTCCATATCCGGCGCGGCACAAGTGTTAATGATCATCTTGCTGGCTTTCGCGGGCCTGGTGGCAGTGTTGATCGCCATCTTGACGACCAGGGCGATTACGGCTTCGCTGAAGGCGGCTATCCTGCTTGCCGAGTCTGTGGCAGGAGGCGATTTGCGGGCAGATATAGAAGTCAGGAGCAATGATGAAACAGGTCAATTGCTGACATCGCTGAACCAGATGAGCCAGAGTCTGATTAATACCGTAGGCCAGGTCAGGAAGAGTTCAGAAAATATCGGTCTTGCCTCACGCGAAATTGCCAATGGCAATATGGATTTGTCCAACCGTACCGAGCAGCAGGCATCTGGCCTGGAAGAAACTGCGGCGTCGATGGAGCAACTGACAGCGACTGTCGGCCAGAATGCAGAGAACGCCGCTCAGGCGCATGATTTGGCGGGCAAGGCGTACCAGCATGCGGGCAAGGGTGGCAAGGTCATCGATCAGGTGGAGCTGACCATGGGTGCGATCAAGGCCAGTTCGAACAAGATAGTCGATATCATCGGTGTCATTGACGGCATTGCTTTTCAAACCAATATCCTGGCTCTGAACGCTGCGGTGGAGGCGGCGCGTGCAGGGGAGAACGGGCGCGGTTTTGCGGTGGTGGCGGCTGAAGTGCGCAACCTGTCACAAAGGTCGGCAAGTGCGGCAAAAGAAATCAAGGCCCTGATTGCTGACTCAGTTGGGCAGGTCGATGCTGGCGGCAAGCTCGTCAATGAAGCCAGCCTGACCATGCGTGATATTGTCAGCTCAGTCCAGCATGTAGCTGAGATCATCAGCGAAATCAGTGCCGCCAGCCGTGAACAGAATACCGGCATAGTCCAGGTCAACCAGGCTATCAGCATGATGGACCAGATGACGCAGCAAAATGCGGCCCTGGTCGAGCAGGCGGCTGCAGCGGCCAGGAGCATGCAGGATGAAGCTGAATTACTGGTGGAGACGGTGGCGGTTTTCAAGCTGGAAAAAGCCATACAGGCAACACCGGCACCAGTGGATATACCGGTACATGCCAGACCGGCATTGCGCATGTCCAGCAATAGCAAAGTGCTGCGTAGCTAAGGTGAATATGGCAGACGAAGTATGAGGGCTGTGGATAAAAACATAAAACATCGATTTTTTATTGATAAATTAACGCGAAAAGACTGACTTTTTTCTCAAAGAAGATAAAATCAGGCTATGAATTACGCCAGTCTTTTATTCAATTTATCTTTAAAGAATCATTATGTCCACGACCAAGCCTGTCAAAAAAGCCACCCCTAGTCCGGCTGCATCTACTGCCACTACTGCTACGCCCAGGGTACCTATCGTCTCCTCTTCCCATCTGGCTGAGGGCAGGAGTGCAGAATTGAGTGAATTTGAGTTTGGAATGATCATTGCCAGCAATGCCTTCAACCGCTGGGCGGTCAGGTGTATGGCTGCGGTGGGCATGAAAGACATGACTATCACTGATGTATTGGTGCTGCATCATATCAATCACCGGGCGCGTGAGAAAAAACTGGCCGACATCGCCTTCATCCTGAATATCGAAGATACCCATATCGTCAATTATTCATTGAAAAAACTGCAAGCGCTGAAACTGGTGCAGACAGAGAAACGCGGTAAGGAAATCCTGTATTCGACCAATGAAGCAGGCCGCGATATCTGCCGTCGTTATTCTGAAATCCGTGAGCAGGTTTTGGTATCTGCACTGACGGGTGATGGTACCGAGAGTTTTGAGCTGAGCGAGCTCGCACGCTTCCTGAGGGTATTGTCAGGTTTGTACGAGCAGGCAGCCAGGGCTGCAACGTCCTTGTAAATCCCGCCCCCATGCAGCGTTTCCTGTCATGGGGGCAGCCCTGCCTGTTACTGCTCCTGATTTAATTGCCTGGCCTGCTTCTGGTTTTTGTTGATGTTAATCGCCAGCAAGATGACGATGAGTTTGAATATCATGAAAGCGATAAAGATACTCAGGGCCAGCGGCAATATCATCAGGGCGACTGCAATCACCATGCAGATCACCAGCAAATGCGGCAGAGGCAAGGCCATCATCGCCAGAAATGCCTTGCGACAAAGATAAAAGAATTCATGGGCAGCCTGGCGCATCAGTGTGAATAATTGTTCGGTTTGAGCAGATTTCATGTCATTTCCCTTTGTTTTCTGTTTTTCAATATCTTGTTGCAATGAATACAGATTACGCCTTCACCATCTGCCATGCACCGGCTTTGCGACGAAATGCGTGAATATGGGATTAAAAGGTGGCTAGAGCCTGTGAAAAGGATAGAGGTCAGTAAGTGCAATTGATAATTCATGTAAGCAGACTTTGCCAAGCCTGCGTAAACAGGTTTCGCAAGGTACAATAAAAAATCGTCAGCATCCTTATTGCTATCATGACAGACCAAAAAAATACTGAATTCGCTTTCCTTGAAGCTTTTACTGCGGAATTGTCTGCCAAAAAGCTGGTATTTCCCACGTCTTTGGGGGCAACCATGAAGATCAGGAAAGCGTTGAGCCAGGCTGATATCTCTACTGATATGGTGACACGCATCATAGGTACTGAGCCTGTCTTGTCTGCCAAGGTTTTGCACCTGAGTAATTCAGCCAGTTTTAATGCCCAGGGAAGAAAAATCAGTGATTTGCGCGCCGCCACGAATTTGCTGGGATTTTCTGCAGTACGCAATCTCGCCATCTCCATAGGCATGAAGCAACTGGCCGAAAATAAATACAATGGCAGCCTGTCAGCCCAGATGGATGGTCTCTGGCGGCGCAGTTTGCGGGTGGCAGCTCTTGCAATGGTGATAGCCAGGACATATACCCGCCTCAGTGCCGACAAGGCCATGCTGGCTGGCTTGCTGCATGATATAGGCAAGTTCTATATCCTGAACCGCGCTAACCATTACCAGGAATTGTTCAAGTCTGAGCAGGTGTTATGGGATTTGATCGACCACTGGCATGCCAGCATAGGCAGCGCTATACTGGAAGACTGGGAAATTTCTGACGATATCCGTGTCGCTGTCATGGATCATCGTGACCATCAGCCTGGCCCTACCCACAAAGTTGGTTTGATCGATATTGTGGCAGTGGCAGATTTTCTGGACGCCCATTTTGTCAATGAAAGTATAGACACGCTGGACTGGAATACCGTACCTGCCAGTTTCAAATTGCTGAATATTGATAAAGACAATATTGAGGCCCTGATGCAGGAAACCAGGACGGAACTGGCCCTGGTATTGAAGGCGATCAACTAAGCGCCAGGCCCTAAATCAGCAGGGCACGCAGACGTTCATTGCCAGCCCGGCTGACAGCTACCTGGGCGCCGCTTTTGAGGATGGCAACCTGGCTGTCCTTGCTGGTTTTTTCAATTGACTGTACAGCATTGATCTGTACCAGGAAAGAACGGTGTACCCGCACAAATTTGCTGGCATCAAGCTGGGCTTCAAGTTCAGACAGGCTCTGGGTCTTCATATACGACTTTCCCGCTGCATGGATAAGGATATAGTCATCCTGGGCTTCGACATAATCTATGCTATCCAGCGGCACGACATGCACCTGGCCTCGGTCACGTATCAGCAGGCGTTGCAGTTTTTCGCTTTGCTGGGCCAGCAAAGTTTCCAGGGCTTGCGTGCTTGATGAGGTAGGCGAGGTGAGTGAGCTGGCGGAAGTTTCCTGCGTCAGCAGCTTACGGGCCTTGCCCAGTGCTTCGTCAAAACGCTGCTGGGAGTATGGTTTCAATAAATAATCAACCGCATGCAGGTCAAAGGCTTTCAGCGCATATTGATCATAGGCCGTCGTGAAGATCACGCCGCTGCGCCTGCCTGTCAGTTCCAGCACTTCCAGCCCTGATAATTGCGGCATCTGTATATCCAGCAAGACCAGGTCGGGATTGAGTTTGTTGATGGCATCGACAGCTTCCAGCCCGGTTTCGCATTCACCTATGACGTCGAGGTCAGGATGGGCACGCAAATATTCCAGTGATAATCTGCGGGCCAGTTCTTCGTCATCGACGATCAGGACTTGTAAGCGCTTATTCATACTTGCTCATGCTTATAGATGATTGTTGGGTTCAAAAGGTAAAGCCATTTCCAGCGTAAACTTTTCATCTCCACGTTGCCAGCTGACACGTGCCTGTTCGCCATACAAGGCAAAAAAACGCTGGCGCAGATTGACCAGGCCCAGTCCATTGCCCGTACTATTGCCTGGCTCAGCGCTGACGGGGTTTTCTACGGCAATATGCAGCCAGCCTTCGCGCTGGAATATCGTCACCTTAATCAGGCCACCCTTGGGTAAATTACGTATGCCATGCTTGATGGCATTTTCCAGCAAGGGCTGCAGTATCATGGGTGGGATCAGGGCGCTTTCTGCTTCTTCCGTGACTTCAAACTCTGTACCCAGCTTTTTGCCAAAGCGGATTTTTTCTACCGCCAGAAAGTTTTCGCACAGGAGCAATTCATCCTTGAGGCTGATTTTTTCTTTCTCGGCAATCGCCAGGGTTTGCCGGAAAAAGTCAGCAAGGGCTATCGTCATCGTTCGTGCTGCAGTAGCATCAATCGCTGTCAGGGCACTGATGGAATTGAGGCTGTTAAACAGGAAGTGCGGGTCAATTTGCGAGCGCAAGACCTGTAGTTCAGCATCTCGTGCCAATAGCCGCGAGGCAGCTTCCCGTCTTTCTGCCTCACGTATATTGTCGAAGGCGATATACACATCAAATGCCAGCAGGGCCAGCAGGTAAACTGCAAAGCCTGTGATAAAAAACAGCACCAGCAGATGACTGCTGAGATGCAGCACTTCGACATCATCTGATGCCAATACCAATACCCGGTTCCATCCATAGCACAGTCCCAGCCAGCTAAGGCCAGAAATCAGCGCTGCACTGGCAAACACCAGCGCAGCCAGGCTGAAGCTGCGGCGATTGAACGGCAGTGAACGACAGACAAAATAGGCTGAAGAAGTCAGGAAGCTGCCAAACAGGGCCAAAGGTAAAGAGAATAACAGGGCAAATGACCAGTTTGCCAGATCAGCCGCCACCAGCAACCTGGCGATCAGCACCCCTGTCATCATCCAGGCAATGAGATAGACCAGGAAACGGCGGCGGTCTGACAGAATAGGGTGCATGGATCTTTATCTTCAGTTGATGATTTCAACGCCACCCATGACGGCATAACCCTTGATGTAAAGCTTCTTCGCATTCAGCATGGGCGGTACGGTCTTGTCATCAAAGCCACCGAGTATGGGTGAGCCATGTGAAACCACGGTCCAGTCATTTGGTATCTTGAGGACGATGCCGCCCCACATGGCAAATACATTCAGGGTTGCTTCTGACTGTATCGATGCAGCACGCAAATCCAGTTCCACGCCACCCATGATGCAATTGATTTCACCACCGCGAAACTCCTGCGAGCTGTTTTGCAGCTTGTTGCCACTCATGACAGCAACGATATTACAGATCGCATCCTGGTTAGTGCCATTGTTGATCAGTTTTTCCTGATCGCCTATCTTGCCCTTGAAAATAACCATGAGGCCGGCAAAAATCATGAATACCGGCCACCAGTCACGCATGCGGAAATAAATGACACCCATGTGATGCAGGATCAGCAAAGCACCCAGGCCAATAAAGCCGCAGCCTATGATGTAGCCCGCAGTAGTATCGCTTTTTGAAATCTTCAATGCACCGACGAAGATGAAGACCATGGGCCAGAAGTGAAAAACTTCTCGTACGTTGAACAGATTCAGATTGTCTAGCAGGGCCAGCGCGCCAAAAATCAGGAGCATGCCCCCGATCAGGATGCGGCCTTGAGGGTTATTGTTTTTCATGATATTGATCCGGTATTGGTGAACATTCGTTGACGATAATGTAGATATTTATTTTTGCGTGTCCCTGGCCGCCAGTAAACCACCAACCAGATGCTGTATGCCAAAGGCAATCAACAGCAAAGGCCAACTGGTGCGGAAGTTCCATCCCCATAATTGTTCTATCGATACGTACAGCCACAAGGCAAAAACCAGGCTGAAGCAGCCTTTGGCAATATGCTCGGGCTTGCCGGGGCTGATGATATCCACCAGGCCGCCTATGGCGATCATGGCTGGCAGCAAGAACCAGTAATCAAGCGCATGGATGACGTCCAGGCGGTCCATTAAAAAGACGCTACCTGCAACTATCAGGGTAAGGCCGAAAAACAAATTGCCTTTGCTGTGGCGCTGGGTTTCAGAATTTGCAGACATATCTTGACCTTTCTATCATCAAAAACTTCTGTGTTTTTGTTCTGTGAGATCAAGATACCCAAAGCAAAGTCGCTTGTCGCGCTCCTTTCGGCGAATGACGGCTTTCGTCGGTGATTAACGAAACACCAGTGAGAATAGAGCTGGATTAATTAAAGTGCTGTATCAATGGTCCAGGACAGCGCCATCATGGTATGGCAGGCGTCAGCTCAAGAGTTGTATGAAGTGTTCAGCAGTACGTACTATGCGTTTTGATTCCGTGCCAAACAGGTCGTGCGTCTCCTGCACTATGTATTCATTGGACCCCTTGGTACAGTACAGCAAACCACGGAAATTCGTCCCCAGATAGGTAAATGGTGCCAGCTTGGTCTTGACCGGTACATCGCTGCCTATCAGGGCACGCAGTTTGCGCTCTACATCGTAGAGGCTTTTTTCATCCAGGGTGACTGTTGCCCCCTTGGGCGTGGGAAAGGTCGATTGAAAGGACGGGTTTTGCCCCATGGGGTTTTTGAAAGTGATTTTAATGCCCAGCTTCAGGAATTTGGATACGGCGGTAAAGTCGTTTTCGTCATACATGGCAATGTCCCGGATAATTGTGCCGCCACGCGCGATGGCAGCACTATATGATGTGGAAAGATTGCCAGAAATCAGGCATTTACACAACTTTTCTTGTCGCCTTTGTTCATCAAAACCATGCCGTTTTACATACTGTAACCCTTGGCCATGAGTACCGCGCCAGCAAGAATGAAGATGACCCCAGCCAGTTCCAGTTTCAATATGGTCTGTATGGTACTGGCCTGAGCATCAGGAAATACCGGCAACTGATTTTGTTTTACCGCCTTGCCCCAGCGCAGGAATACCACAGTAGGGTAGATGGATAACAGCCCAACAACGATGAAGGCAGTCATCTTGAGCATGAAGGCATGGCTATGCAGATAGTAATCCTGGCCTTTTTCAAAGTACATCACACGCAAGACACCCAGCACGATGATGAGCATGGCGCTCAGGCCATAAATGCTGTCGATGAAGCGCAGGCTTTTAGCCGATGACACGGTAAGCGGCTGACGCACCAGCACAAGTTCTGCCAGCAGCGTGCTGACCAGGGTAAAGGCGGCGATATGATGCAGCAAAGCGACGAGTATATTCACGGCGATGGCTCCTTTGGCGGCTGGCAGGAAAGTGCAGAAAGTCTAAGCCATTTATGCCTTGCTTGCTTAAAAAATAAGACCAAGCCTTTGAATTTTGTCGCCAGCTATCAAAAACCTGGCGTGAGCAGTGTTATTGCTGCAGGGCCTCACATAGCGGCATGCTAAGCGCCTGCAGGATATTGCCTTGTTTGCCCTGGGCAAACGCCAGTAGCGTCAGGTTCTTGCGTTTGGCATTGGCAGGTACACTCAGTCGGGCGGCAAAGCTTGCCGGCTTGCCAGCGGCGAGTGGGTAAGCATCACCCCATTCCCTGGCGACAAAGTCATGCTGTAAAGTGGCACCCCGGTTTTCGCCTGCCTGTATCTTGCTCACCAGGCCTTGTTCAAGCAGGGCAAAATGCAGCTTTGCATCTTGCGTGCTATTGCCTTGCAGAGTGAAAAACAGCTTGTTATCTGCCAGTTTTTCTATGCCCAGACGCAATGATGCCGTGGCAGCTTGTTGATTGATACGGCGTATGTCATCTGCCATGCCATTGCGCCAGCTACGAAGTTCCTTACCAGCGATGAATATTTCTGGCGTATAGACAGTGCGGCTATTCGCAAGATCAGCCAAAGCCCTTTGTCTGTCGGTATAAGTCTTTTTGGCAAATACATCTTTCCAGCCCAGGTAATCCCAATAATCAACATGCAGGGAAACGGGAATGACTTGTTCACTGTTCAAACCCGTGCTTTGATACAGGTGGCTGACGGTTTTATCGGCAGGTGGGCAACTGTCGCAACCCTCAGAGGTATACAACTCAAGCAGGGCAACGGTGTGTGCAGGGCTGGATTTACTACAGATTTCTGCGGCTTGCATATTTCTGACTGCACAGGAAAAAACGCCAAATAAGAGCAAGGCTTTCATGAACTATCCTCAGTGGGTGGATATTCATTGGTCGTCGCTTGTCGGGTTTCCTTACATGCTTTTTATTGGGCAGCCTGTTTTTTCCAGTCTGCATAGTTTTGCGGGACATTGGCGTCTGGCACCATGATGGTTGACAGGCTTAGTTTGAGTGCTGCCAGTTCCTCTTCTGGATCAGCGAAATCGGCAGACAAGGGCAGGCTGAGCAGCTTGTCCTGCAATGCAGAAAATTGTAAGGATGGATGCCGGTCTGACAAAGTCTTTATCGCATGCTCATCGGCCTGATTCAATGCACCCTTGCTGGCATACACAATCAGATTATAGCTGTCAGGTGAGCGCGTCCAGCTGACCTGGCGTGCAAACTGCTGGCGCAAGCGGCTGAGCATGCCAGCCAGGGCACTGGGTTTGCCCCAGACATTGGCAACCATGATGCCATTTGCGACCAGATTGGCATGGCAGATCGCATAAAACTCTGCCGTATTCAAGTCTGCTACCAGGCCATTTTCATCATAGGCGTCCAGCAGCAAGACATCGGCATCGTAAGTATTGTCCTGCAAGTGGGTCACTGCATCGCAATGGATGACTTGCAGGCGTTCATCATCCGGTGGCAGCATGAATAGCTCACGCATGGCGATGACGTCGGCATTGATTTCCAGCACAGTGATGCGGCATTCTGGCAGATGGTGATAGCAGTACTTGACCAGTGAGCCACCGCCCAGACCTATCAGCAGGATATGGCGAGGCTGCGGATGGAACATGAGCAGGCCCATGACCGTGCGTGAGTAGGCGCACACCAGTTCATCCGGCGCATCCAGCTTCATCGCGCTTTGCATGCACTTGGGGTTCAGGTACATGATGCGCAGATTGCCATCATCGACATGAAAGGAGCGGCCCTCGTGCGTTTTTTGTATCTCTTCGAGATGGCGGAAATGTTCGCGCTCAGCCGCAGGCACCTGCTTCAGGAACAGGCTGGACAAGCTTTGCCGGGGTTTTTTCATATCCGCCACCTTTAAGTTTCCGTTCAACCTGCCAGTTGGGCCTTCAGTGCTGCAATCTGGCTCAGCAATTCACTGTTTTCAGTTTGCAGATGCAAGACTTGCTGGCGCAGGCTGTTGAGCTCATCCGCATTGCTGACATTACTGCTGGTACTGTCTTGCCTGCCTTCCATAGCAGCCGGTGCGCTGGCTTCGGCGGCAACTGGCTTGGCCGGGGCTTTTTGCTCACGCACTTTTTCCCTTACCTGGCGGGCAGCTTGTTGCAATTCCTTGCGGCCACCTGCTACAGCGGCGACCTGATCTTCATTGGACAGGGACGCAATCGCTGCGGCTGCACTGATGGAGATAGTGCCATCGCGTACGGCCTGCACTAACTCAGGTGCTGCGGCTTTCTGAATTTTTTCTATCTGTACCACGGCATTACTGCTGATGCCTGCCAGACGGGCGATTTCCTGGCGGCTTTGCGTGGGTTTGACGATGGGGACGGCGACTTCGCTCTCAGCATTTGCTGACGGAGCCTGCTCCTCCTGCGCCTTCATGCGTGCCAGCACGATTTCCTTTTTACGCAAGGCCAGCATGCCGCGCTGGAAGTCGGTGACGCTGCGACGTCCCAGATGATTGTCTATCATCCACAATTGCACGTCTTCGATGTTGCTGAAGTTGTCGTTTTGAACAATATTGTAGGGCAGATTATGGCGCTGGCAAATCGCATAGCGGTTATGCCCATCTATCAGTATTTCACCCCAGCATACCAGGGCATCACGGCAGCCTTCAGTGAGGATACTGCGTTCCAGAGCAGTGAATTCATGCTCGGTCAGGGGGTCTATATAGGCGCGCAAGGCCTCATGGATGATGATACTCATACAATAATATCCAGGCTGGAATTTTTCAGGGAAGGCGGCATTGTAGCCGAGAACAGGCGCAACACCGTTGTCAGCGGGTAGCACGTGTACAATACCGGTCTTTCGGCGTAATCTTTCAGGCGTAATGTACTCAATGAGCAATATGGAGTACGCCCAATGAGTACGCCCAATGAGTACACCAATAAGTACGCTTATTTTATAGACCATATTCGTTGCAAAAATTGCCATGGATGCAATGCATTCACAGCCGCAATTTCCAAACGCACTTCATGACAGACAGGAAAAACCAGCATGATGACCTATGAAGAATATCTGGATGAAGTCACGACTTTAATGACAGAGAGATTTGACCTCAGCGATGATGAAGCCATCAAGCACGTGATGCGTGCCCAGGCAGCTGAATTTTTTAGCAAGCATGACGATGTTCCTGAAATGCGCACGCAAGAGCGGGCAGAGCAGGATGCCAAGACTATCTACGACATGCGCAACAAATCGCGCGGCCATGCACCAGTCAAACTGGTAAAAACTGGCGGCAAGCCACGCAAAGCCTGAGCACGCTGACCGGATGAAAACACCAAAACGACTGCAGCCCCTGCAGGAAGAAGGTTTGATCGACGAAGTCATGCGCCAGCTCATGAGCGGCAAGGAAGCCACAGTATATGTCGTGCGCTGTGGCGAAGAAATTCGTTGTGCCAAGGTCTATAAAGAAGCCAGCCAGCGCAGTTTTAAAAATGCTGCGTCTTACCAGGAAGGCCGCAAGGTCAAGAATAGCCGCCAGGCCCGCGCCATGGAAAAAGGCACGCGCTATGGTCGCAAGATGCAGGAAGAAGTCTGGCAAAACGCCGAAGTCGATGCCCTGTATCGTCTCGCTGCCGCCGGTGTCAAAGTTCCCAGGCCGTATATCTGCCATGAAGGCGTATTGTTGATGGACCTGGTGACAGATGCCGACGGCAATGCCGCGCCCCGCCTCAACGATGTGGAATTGACGCCAGAGCTGGCACGCCAATACCATGCCCAGTTATTGCATCAGGTTGTGCTGATGTTATGCGCCGGTGTCATTCATGGCGATTTGTCTGAATTCAATATCCTCGTCGATGAAGATGGACCGGTGATTATCGATCTGCCGCAGGCGATAGATGCCGCCAGCAATACCGAAGCAGGCGTCATGCTGGAACGCGATGTGAACAATCTGGCGACCTATTTTGGCCAGTTTGCACCTGAGCTCAATGGTACAAAGTTTGGCAAGGAAATCTGGAAGCTATATACCGCAGGCTTGCTGACACCAGAAACGGTATTGACCGGCATCGTTGCACAAGACACTCGTCCGGTTGATCTGGGTGCTGTCATGGAAGAGATCGAGTCCGCCATCTTTGAAGAAAAAGAACGGCAAAGGCGTTTGCTGGAGATGTAATCCTTTGCATGTTTTTGAGCGATAATTTCCTGACTTGACAGGAACTCTTGCCCCTGATCCTTGTCCATCCTTGACATTGGTCAACAAATGCAATGGTTTAGTAAAGGGAGATGCGCATGATTAAAGGAAGTTGTTTTCACCTTCGCCACGTCAGAAAAGAAGATGTCATGACGCTGACGGATATGATGAATCACCCCGATGCCAAGGGTGATTTCTTATCTCAGGAATTGCTATTGCCAGGTGCGGCAGAGAAAAAATTTGACGATGAATCGCGTTCCAAAGAGCAGTCGGAGACGTTTTTAATCATCGATGAAGACGGCAAGATGATAGGCCGTGTTTTTCATTTCAAGACGGTACCGTATTTCAATTCCCGCGAAATCGGTTATGGCATGTTCGTCAAGAACCTGCGAGGAAAAGGCATTATGACCGAGGCCGTCAAGTTGCTCAGGAATTATCTGTTCAGCACGCTGCTCATCAATCGTTTGGAAATTCACATGAACGTTGATAATGTCGCTTCAGAAAAAGTGGCAATTAATTGCGGCTTCGAGAAAGAGGGTATTGCCCGTGGTGCTCTTTTCACTCACGGAAAGCATAGGGATATCGCGATGTATGCTTTGCTCAGAGAAGATTGGGAAAAACTGGTTTAGCCAGCATAGCTCATCAAACTTCATTTCCTTACCGGATAAATCCTGAGCAAAGCTGTATTGATCTTGCGCATTTGCTCGGCACTGACATCCTTGCTGCACACGATATAGCGGTTCAAGCCTGCAGGCATGCCTTGTAAATCCATTTGCGTGGTCTGACTCAGGCTTTCTTCCTTGTCCTTCAGGTATTCCCAGTCTTCCCTGTCTATCAGCATATAGGATGCGCGGTTGGCGGCTACCATGCGTGCCATGATCATGGGCAGGGTAGTACTGCGTTCGACCTTGTTTTTAGTGGTCGTGAACATGGTATCCAGTTCAGGGCCATATGACACTGCATCGACTATGCCCAGCGTCAGACTGGGGTCGGACATCAGGGACTTCAGTGAACGGTGCGCAGCCACTTGTTTGGTCGCAGCCGGACTGACCAGCAGGGTATGCGGCGGGTCAGTATGAAATACTTCTGAAAACTGCACCAGGGCTTCTCTCTCCGGGATACGGTACCAGCCGAATGAGCAATAATTCTTGGTACCGCCGGAAAAATTACTCCAGATACGTTTTGCCGGTTCTTCGACAAAACGGTGCGGGATTTGCGCATTGCTGAAGACCTGTTTGGCACGCTCAAGCAATACGCCTTTTTCCACACCATTTTCCAGGTATTGATGCGGCGGTTTGATACGCCAGGCAACTGTGATAGGTTCTTGTGCATACACACTTTGACTGATTGTAAATATGCCTGCCGTGCACAACATGCCCGCTAACTGGTAAAGATTCATTTTATTATCGCCAGATGTTTGATTCATTCTAAGCGATCAACTGACACTGCAAGGCAATTTCAGAGCAAAATGATAAGGAAAAAGTATGGTTTTTGCTTTAGAGATACATTTTTCATGTATGCCTGCATGTCAACTCTTCTTCCAGCCCTCCATAAAAATCAAAATCGACGAAATACCAGGCTGGCATTGACACCACCAAAACCGAAGCCATTGGAGATGGCATAGTCCGTAGCTATTTTGCGGGCCGTACCAGTGACTATCTCTATGCCCTCGGAGGCAGGATCTGGCTGTGCAAGGTTCAATGTCGGAGGTGCCATCTGATCACGCAAGGCAAGCACAGTGAAGATCGCTTCCACACCACCTGCTGCGCCGAGCAAATGTCCTGTTGAGGATTTGGTGGCAGATACGGCAGGGCCGCGACCTGTTCCGAATATCGCCTTGATGGCGGCCAGCTCACTGATGTCGCCGACTGGTGTTGATGTTGCGTGGGCGTTCAAATGCCCTATCTGTCCGGGCACTAGCCCGGCTTGCCGTATCGCCAGTTCCATGGCGCGTCGGCCACCGTCGCCGTCAGCGGGGGGAGACGTCATGTGATACGCGTCAGCGCTGGTGCCATAGCCCAACAGTTCTGCAATCGGCGTGGCACCACGGCGCAAGGCATGTTCGAGTTCTTCAATGACCAGCATGCCTGCTCCTTCTCCCATGACAAAGCCGTCACGCTCGATATCGAAGGGGCGCGATGCCTGCGTGGGATGCTCATTAAAGCTGGTGGACATGGTTCTTGCGGCAGCGAATGCGCCAAAGCTGACACGGTCAATGCAGGCCTCGGCCCCGCCACACAAGGCAATGTCGGCCTCACCAGCACGTATCAGGCGTGCTGCGTCGCCAATCGCCTGCGCGCTGGCCGCGCAGGCGGTTACAGGTGCGCCTAATGGGCCACGAAAGCCATGGCGTATGGAGATGTGCCCAGCTGCCATATTGGCCAGAAAACTCGGGACGGTAAAAGGCGAAAGCCGTTTTGGCCCACGACCATCAGTGGTTCTCACTGCATCAACAATAGCGCCGAACCCGCCCACGCCTGAACCGACGATGGTGGCAGTTCTTTCGCGCTCACTGTCGGTGCCGGGTTGCCAGCGCGCTTGGTTCAGGGCCTCCTGCGCTGCGTCCAGGGCAAACAGGCTGAACCTGTCCATTTTCTTGTGGTCCTTGGGTTCCACGGAGAGGGCAGGGTCGAATCCCCATGGGCGGTCTGGCGACAAGTCGGGTACGACGCCAGCAACTTTGGCTGCTATCCCTTCAGTGACTTCTTCAGGCAGTAAAGCCAAGCCTGAATGCCCATTCAAGAGGCGCTGCCATACAGTTTCGATACCACAGCCCAGCGGCGACACCATACCCATGCCTGTCACGACAATTCGTCTTGTATTCACATCATGCTCCTGTTTTGATCGGTGAAAATGCGCAGACAGCGATAGGCAAAATACGCCATGCAGCGGCTAAACGCACACCAAGGTCGTTGTTGAAATCATGAATAAGTATAGGGTGATGATAGATAAAAAATCGGCACATTACGCCAATGAATATGCAAAATGCGCCATAATGAAAGAACTATGGCGTTATCCTGGCAAAGCACTCTTACTGTTTCGGCCCACTTCCTGCATGGCATGTTGCACTTCGTGCGCACCCAGCATGGGGAAAAAGTGGCAGCGCATGTACTGGCGAGCGCTGCTATCCCGCAATCTCTTCTCCATCAGCAGGATGCACGTCTGACGCGTCAACAGTACGTCGCGCTATACAGGACAGTCGCCGCGACACTTGATGACGAGATGTTGGGGCTGTGGTCACGGCCTATCCGCACTGGCACGCTGAAATACCTGATGCTCAGCCTGCTGGATGCGCCAACCGTACTGGTCGCCTTGAATCGGTTTGTCCGCTTTTGGAATTTGCTGTTGGACGATTACCGGCTGCAGATTTCAACCAAAAATAATCTGGTAAGACTGGCTCTGGCAGAAAGAACACCTGGTACGCAGGTCACGCCACTCGGGCATGAGTTGATGATGAAGCTGATACACGGCATCGCATCCTGGCTGCTGGGCAGGGAGATCAACCTGCACCGTGTCGAGTTCAGTTTCGCCAGGCCCAGGCATGCGGATGACTATGCCTTCCTGTATCCAGGCGAGATTAGCTTCGATGCTGGCATGACCAGCATTTACTTTTCATACCAGGACTGTGCCGAACTATTCACACGCGAAAAGCACGAGCTATGGGCATTCCTGAAACGTGCACCGGAAGACTGGACCTTCAGTGCATTTCATCGTGCGTCGATTGTAGCCAAAACGCGCGAGTATCTTGAGCTGCACATTGCACAGCCTGTGACGATACAGGATCTCGCAAGGGCATTGAACACTTCCGTGCGTACACTGAACCGTCGATTTGCAGAAGAAGGAACGCATTTTCAGGCGGTGAAAGATGGGCTGCGCCGGGATATTGCAGTCCATAGACTGACAAATTCAAACGTGGGAGTCGCAGCGCTGGCTTTTGATCTTGGCTTTTTCGATGCCACTGGTTTTTGCCGCGCATTCAAACATTGGACTGGCAGTAGCCCTTCTGATTATCGCAAGGGCAGCCGTCAGGGTGAATAAGGGATAGGGACAGTCCGCAGATGTGATAAAGCCGCAGTGCTGATTAAAGCTGATCAGCACTGCGGCTTATTTTATTGCCTGTTTTAATTACTGACGAACTGGCTTCTTGGCACCTGTGGCGGCGCTGGATTTTGCCTTGTAGGCTGGTTTGCCGTTATTGGCTGGAAAGCCAGGTGCCTTCTTCAAATTTGATGTAGCTGGAAATGGAAATTTCACAGCAGATTTTTTCTCAGTACTGGCGGCAGGTTTGCTGTCTGCAGGTTTGTTATCTGCTTTAGTTGCTACTTTAGTTGCTGCGGTAGTTTCTGTAGCTTCAGTTTTTGCTGCTGGCTTTCTAGCCGGGGTAGTTTTCTTGTCCAAAGTTTTTTCTATGGTAGATGTCGTTGCTGCTGGCAATGGTTCTGCCGGTGTGACGACTGGAAGGGGCGCTGGTGCAGCTTCAACTGTTGTTGTGCTGGTTTTCAAAGGTTTTTTTGCAGCTTCAGTTTTGGCTGCTTTGCTTGATTTTGCCACTGCTGGTTTGGCCGTTTCTGGCTTGACTTCAGATGGTTTCGCTACAGCCGGTTTTACATCTGCTTTAGCCGCGACTTTGGCTACTGGCTTTTCTGCCACCTTGTTGGCAACAGCTTTCGGCTTCGCTGGTGCTTTTGCCGGTTTGACTTCTGGCTCAGCCAGTAAAGTCAATTGCTTGGTCGCTGCAATAGGTTTGGCAGCGAGTTTTTTGACCGCTGGTTTTGTAACTGCTGGTTTTGTAACTACTGGTTTTGTAACTGCGGCAGGCGCGGCTTTAAGAGCTGGCGTAGCAACGGCAACTGTAGTGACTATTTCAGCAGCGCCTTGCTTGCTGACGATTTGCCACAATTCAGTGCGGGTATCGATGCTGATGGCGGCCAGTTCGCGGCCATAGGACAGGATTTTTTCCAGTTGTGGCTGAGCTTGGGAGCGGCTCAAGTCCAGCAATTCTTGCGCTTGTTTGACCGCAAACAGTTCATGGGTCACGCTATTTGCATTTTCCAGTGATTGTTTGGCAGTATTGAAATTCAGGGTGATCAGTTTTTCCAGACCGCCAAAGGCCAGTTGTGACCAGGCCTGAAAAACGGCAATTTGTTTCGCCAATTGATTCTGGGCAGCAGATGATAATTGTTCAGTAAGCAAAGACATGAAACTCTCCAGAGTGTGGGATGAGGCGGCAATAAGCTAAAAGTCTTTAAAACGATATTCTGTTTTAAATGGCTTTAAAAAATGGCGCAATGCAGCATTATTTGTTAATAACGCATTTTAGCGCTAGCCTGCTTAATTTGTAAGCATTATTTTTGCATCGCAATATCTGCTGGTGAAATATTGCTGTATTGAAGAAAAATCAATGGGCGCTGATAGTCTGGGCTAGACTGCTTTACTTAATAGCAAAAACGGCAAATCCGTCAGAATAAATAGCTGGCGCTGAATACCAGGCTGTTGCGGGAGTTGCTCTGGTACTTTCCTGTGCTGTAACTGTACTGTGGTCTGGTGATGCCACAAGCCAGTTGCAACTTCCAGGAAGAGAAATTGCTGCCTACCCCTATGCGCACATCCACGCGGTTGCGGTTGACCTGCCCGACTTTACCGTCTGGATAAACCAGCCAGCCTATGTGGGAAAACAGATCCAGACGCTCTTGTAACTGGTAGTCTGCATTGGCTTCCAGATACAGGGTCTTGCTATTAAGTCCTATGTAATTGGGAGAGTAATAAATCCTGGCATTGAGATTATTGAACATCAGACCGGTAAACACTTCGCCGTAATTAAGGTCGGTAGATTTAGGGAAAAGTGCCGCAGTAGCACCAGCCTCCCAGATCAAGCCTGAGCGCAGGCGCTGGGAAAACCCCGAATACAGCAAGATTTGTTCACCGTCACTGCTATTACCATTCAGTTTAACTTTTGAACCGAAAGCTCCTGCATACCAGCCGTCTGGCGCATCATAGACCAGGTTTAATTGCGCCACTGGCTGCTCATTACTCAACGATATACCGCGGTAACTATAGTCGGAAGCAAGTGTGATACTGCCACTGACTTGTGCGCATGCCTTGCCAGCAACAGCAAAGATGGAAAAGACCAGGATCACACAAAATTTAAGCAATACCATTCCTTAATGAAGATACATGGGATATAACATATATCTGCTAGGGTTGATGTGCTGCCGTTGCTGAAGAGGGCGTCAAATGGCAAGAACAGGCGCATTTACTCGTCAGTTTGCTGAGAGTGGCGCACAGGTTGACTTGCCCACTGATATTAGCGTCACCCTGGCTCACCGGATTAACCACCAGGTCAGCACGTATTTGTGCGAGGCTGGCTGATGGCTTCAATTCACTGAGCAAGGCCATCATGCCTGAGATATGCGCGGCCGAATAAGACGAGCCAGAAACAAAGCTCCAGCGAGCCCCTGGCGCAGTCGTAGGAATATCACGCCCTGGTGCTATCAGTATGTCATTCGTCAGCAATCTGGTTTTGCTGTCCGCTACCGCAAACACACCGGGATGTGAAGCCGGGAAGCCGCCATCTGCACGGTTGGGATCCATGGCACCGACTATCTTGATATTGCGGGAAATGGCAGCATCCAGCAATTGCTTCAGCAGGCGGTCAGGTGGGCCAGACAAACTCATATTAATCACTTGCACACCCTGTGTCAGGGCGAAATTAAGTGCCTTGCCGAGGGTGAAGCTATTGCACCTGGTTTTATTTTCTGGCTCTTGCCAGCAAGCCCTGAGGGCCATGACATGGGTATTCGGCGCGATGCCCTCTATACCCACACCATTGCCAGCACGCGCGGCGATAACCCCAGCCACGCCTGTGCCATGGTTTTCACCGATATAAGGATTACCATCGATGAAGTTTTGATTCAGCGAGATTTGTCCGGCCAAATCAGGGTGCTTGATTTCTACCCCGCTGTCGATGACCGCCACGACCACATTGCGGCCAGTCGCAATCTTGCGTATTTCATCAAGCTGCCAGTATTTGTTTGCTGGTTGGACCGGGAACAGCGGGTCGCTTTTTGCTTGTGCATCAAAGGTATTGATGGTTTGCACCCACGCCACGCGGGCGTCCTTGCTCAGGCTTGCGATGGTCTGTTCTTCAGGTACGGCATCGCTTTCTTCCATGACAAAGCAATCTACATTCAGCACTGGCATGGGCCAGTCTTCCAGCAGTTTCAGGCCATGGGTGCGCGCCAGTTCTTCAGCAATACGACGACGTGCGGTGCGGCTGACATCATTGCTGTAACCGCCGCTATAACTGACATCCGGGCGAAAATGTGGCGCGGGCAAGTGCAGCATGACCAGTATCCGGCGCTTGGCTTCAGGTTCCTTTGCTGTGTTCTGCTCCTGTTCGACGACAGTGTCTGCACTGGCCAGCCTGGCACCGGATAGCGCTGTCAATGGGAGGAAAAGGCAAAGGCAAAGACCGAATTGACTCAGACGATTAGTCCAGCGTGCTTTCATTTTGCAGCTCCCGAACCCAGGGATTCAACCAGCTCTATGCCCGCCTCAGAGCGCAGTTCCCTGATGCTTTGCTCCAGCCTGGCATCATCGACATTGAGCAGGTAGGCATTGGTGACCGTGGGGCCATCGATGATGCGGGCGTCGTTGATGGACATGATGCGTTGTATATCCTTGACGGTCGTTTCTGGTTTGAACACAACCACAATATTACCGGAAGAACGCTCGCCGTTACCGAGTACGCGATAACTGCTGTCGTCCTGTCTGGGCAGTGCCATAAACGCGACCAGTCCGACAATGACGGCAGTTTGTACTGCCATGACTGCCATTCCCCAACGCGCAGGAGCCTTGCCATCCGCAGTAAACAGCGTCCACAAGCGTGCCATGAAGTTATTGGTATTGTTAACTTTGGCTGCTGGTACTTGCACATCCAGCTTTGGTAAAAGACGGGCGAAGGCTTTGTCCACATCTGGGACTGTAATTGCCGCCGGTTCACCAGCCTTCAGCTTTTGTTGCCATTGCAGGTCATCCTGACATGCAGTGCAGGTTTGCAAATGCGCTCGTACCAACTGCTGTTCATCAGCTTGCAGGGTATTGTTGGCATACCAGGGCAACAAGTCCTGCACCTGGCTATGGTCAGACTCATCAGATTGATGAACCTGGTTTGTTTTCGTGTTCATAATATTTCCTCCATGCTGTCGGAAAGCATGAATCTCAAGCGCTGTCTGGCGTGGAACATCCGGGTCTTGACGGTATTAACCGGGCATTCCATGGTTTCAGCGATTTCCTTGTATCCCATCTCATGATAATAAGTGAGGCTGACGACTACGCGTTGCTCCATGGGCAAGGCACGCAGGGCGCGGCTCAGGTCGGCATCAAGCTGCTGGGCTGACATCTGTTGTTCTGGCTCGTATCTGGTCTCTGCTGCATGATGCTCAAAATCGGATTCGACTGCTTCATCAAAACTGTTGATGGCTTTCAAGGCCTGGCGATAGGCTATCGCAAATACCCAGGTGGATACGCGGGAAGTATGGTTAAAGCTGTGTGCTTTTTGCCAGACGACCAGCATTGTATCGTTGACTATTTCTTCTATCAGATGTGTATCGCGTGTCATTTTGTCCAGAAACCTGGCCAGCCTGCCAAAGTACAGACGATACAAGGCCTCAAACGCCTGGCGATCGGCGTTTGCTATCAAAGTGATCAGTTCAACTTCCTGCGCTTCCGGGGTATCTGGACGTTTCTTGTCAGTTTTACCTCGCCATCCCCAATTCTCAAACATGCCTGCACTCTCCTCGATTAGCTGTTAATACCTGCTCAGGTGGAAAAGGTTCATGTCGGCGTAAAAAATATTTGGCATTAGCCTGATGAGGGATTGTTATTTAAATGATAGTGCTTTCTGGTGAACCAGTCATCTGCCATATCTTGCTCAATGCAAGTATTCGCAAATGATTGTAGCGCATCGCCATGGTGATATTTTTTATCTTCTTCCTTCGTATTTTTCTCTTCAGGTTGTCATCAGAAAAACGTCTGCAAATTCACAAATTGCTGATGTTTTTTCTCGCATCAAAAAAATATTTCATTTTTCTTTGAACCAATTTCAATGATTCGCGCATTAACCGCTTGAAACAAACGAAGAGGTCTATTTTTTCATGTGAAGAAAAACCTCTTTTTTAATCCACCCGCATTGCTTATCGATGAACCTTATCTCTCCTCTTTTTGTTCAGCAAGCGATGTGTGGAAATCAGTTGTGGTCAGTGGATATGGCAACCCTGTTGCGGCTATTGCTGCTGGCACCGGTCCTGGAAGAGTTGGTCGTGCGTGCCGGTTTGCAGCAATACCTGATAGACCGGTTTTATGAGCCGGGTAGCCATACAAGGTTGATGCCGGTGTTGTTGTCTGCGACGGCGTTCAGCGGCTTGCATCTGGCATCTGGCTGGGCAGTAGTGTCGGCTGTTTTTTTACCAGGCTTGCTGCTGGCGATGCTGTACCAGGCGACACGTGACTGGAGATTATGCGCGCTGACCCATGCCGTATTCAATGGAATGGCTCTTGGTGTTTGCATGCAGTAAAAAATTTAATCATTGAAGGGAAACTATGATGAACTTGCATTTTCGTTTTACGCGCACGCTACGGCAGCTCAGTGTGCTGGGGACTGTGGTATTTGCTGGCATGTCAGCAGCTCATGCAGCAGATGCCCTGAATGGCAAAAGCCTGTATCTGAATGGCCCAACAGGCGGTGGCACCAGTTGCACCGCCTGCCATGGCGCTACCCCTGCCAATAACGTCAACGGTATTTTGCGTGGAGCGAATAATCCAACAGAAATCAGCAATGCCTTTGCCCAGAATAAAGGTGGCATGGGGAATTTATACAGGAATAAATTCACCGCAGATGAAATCGCTGACCTTGCTGCATTCATCGGCAACCCCAGCGTCGTAGCCGGGCCTATAGCTACAGTTTCACCTGCCAGCCTGGTGTTTACCGGAACCACGGTAGGCCAGACCAGCACGGCATTGAGTGCCACGCTTAGCAATACCGGGTCTGCCGCATTGAATATCACTTCGATTGCGCTGACAGGTGGATCCGCTACGGACTTTAATCTTGCTGGCGGTAGCTGCGCAGGTGGCAGTTCACTGGCGCCAAGTGCCAGTTGCACTGTGTTATCTACGTTTAAACCGACCGCGCAGGGTAGCCGTACGACCAGCATCAGTATTAACCACAATGCAACCGGCGGTGTCAGTCTGGTGACGTTGAGCGGCACCGGTAATGCCGCTGCCCAGGCTGGCCTCACAGTGTCAGCCAGCAGTCTGAACTTTGGTACGTTGCTGGTGAATGCGGCGTCTGCACTGCAGACCGTTACCATCAGCAATAGCGGTCAGGCAGCCCTGAATTTCAGTTCCATTGCCTTGAGTGGCGCCAATGCAGGTATCTTTGCCGTTGGTGGCACCTGCAGTACACAGACTGCAGTTGCCGCAGGTGGCCAATGCACCATCACCTTGCAGGCAACACCAGCCACTGCAGGTGCTTTTGCGGCAGCATTGAATATCGCCAGCAATGCCTCGAACGGCAACGCCGTCGTTAGCCTCGCGGGCAGTGCGGCGGCAGCTTCACCGGCCATTACCGCAACCCCCAGTGTGTTAGCGTTTGGAGCCCAGACGGTAGCCGCTTCACCATTGACACAACAGATCAGTTTATCCAATACCGGCAATGTCGCACTGACTTTCACAGCGATCAAGATCAGCGGTGCATCTGCAATTACGCTGGGTGCCGGTAACACTTGTGGCAGCAGCCTCGCAGTTGGTGCAAGCTGTAATGTACCCGTGGTATTCACACCGACGGTCGAGGGTGATGTCAGCGCCAGCCTGGCTGTGACATCCAATGCTGCGCCTTTGCAAGTAGCTATTACTGGTACGGCGACCAAACAGGCAGTTGCGAAACCGGTCTTGTCAGATACCGGCACAGTACAGTTCAGCGACACCCAGGTTGGCACCACTTCTGCCAAGCATACGACCACGCTGAGTAATACCGGCACTGCAGCGCTGAAAATCACCAGCCTGGTCTTGAATGGCAGCCAGCTCAATGACTTCATTTTGGCCGGTACTTGCAGCACAAATGCCACGCTGAGCCCGGCAGCAAGTTGTACCATCGATACCAGCTTCAAGCCTGGCAGCGCAGGTAGTAAAACCGCAAACGTCCTGGTAGTGACCGATGGTGGTGCGCAACTCAGTGTGGGGCTGGCGGGCACTGGTGTAGTGATCCCTGTCAAGGCTGTTACGCTGAATATCAATCCGCAATCCTTTGACTTTGGTTCTGCCACGATAGGTAGTGCGAACCTGGTGAAACGCTTCACGCTGACTAACCCGGGCAGCACTGCGATTGCGCTGACAAATGCTGCGTTCAGTGGTGCATACGCAGCGGTGGTGGATAGCTCATCCTGCCCACGCTTCCCATTCAGCTTGCAGGCAAATACTTCTTGCGAACTGGTGGTCAGTTATGCACCAACAAATGCAGGTACTAATAATGGCAGCGTCGTCATCAGTTCTTCTGACACTAGCACAACCTGGAGCATAGCCTTCTCAGGTAATGCGGTGAATGCCGTCACCCCTACGGTGACAGCCAATGCGCCAAGAAATGAAGGCGGCGGTGGTTGCTCGGTTGCCCGCGATGGCAATGACCCCATGCTGCCGGTTCTCGTGATACTGGCTGCTGCAGTCATCATCTGGCGCAGGAAACAGGTGAAACAGGCGCGTCAGGCCAGGGTACAGGATTAATCAGTAAAGCCGGGCTGCGGTCCGGCTTTCAGGTTTCAGGATATGAAAACTATAGGACGAAGAATATGAAAATCTCTATGAATATAGGCAAGAGATGCCTTGTATTTGGTATTGCTGCATTGGTCATGTCAGCCTCAGCAATGGCGCTGGATAAAGGTAGTACCGCCCCGGCATTTGACCTCAAGGGTGTGGAAGGCAATATCAATCTGGCCAAGTATCAAGGCAAGGTGGTCTATCTGGATTTCTGGGCTTCATGGTGCGGCCCCTGCCGCCAGTCTTTCCCATGGATGAATGAGCTGCAATCGAAATACGGTGCGCAGGGTTTGCAAATCATCGGCGTCAATCTCGATCAAAAAAATGAAGATGCCCGCCAATTCTTGACGACCACGCCAGCCCGCTTTTTGGTCGCGTTTGATCCGGCTGGTGCTACTCCACGCAGCTATGGCGTGAAAGGCATGCCGAGTAGCGTGCTGATAGGCCCGGACGGAAAAATCATCTTTGAGCATGCAGGTTTCAAGGAGGCCGACAGGGCTGCGCTGGAAGAAAAAATAAAATCCTCATTGGGAGCAATCAAATGAAGGTCATCGTAAAGAAAACCACGACGATGTTATTGATAGCCAGCGCTGCATTGGCACTGTCTGCTTGCGGCACGATCAAACCCGTACAGCCCTGGGAAAAAGGCAATCTGGCGAAAACAGCCATGACATTTGAAAACGACAGGCTGGAATCCCGTTATGGCGAACACATCTACACCAGCCGCGAATCAGCGTCTGGCGGTGCTGGCGTGGGTGGTGGTGGCTGTGGTTGCAATTAATCAGAGAATTTCGACATGACTAAGATTTTTGAAAAAACTTCGGTTTCCCTTATTGCCTCTACCGAGTCTGAAACCTTGCCTGCTTCACCTGATATGCAAACCATAGGCGCAGCCTTGCTGACTGCCGCCTTGCTATTGCCGGGTGTCGTCAAGGCCGAGACGCCGCCCGAGCATGCCAGCCTCAGCCTCAAGTATCTGAACTATGAAGAAAAGCAGGCAGGCCTGAAACGCATCACGGCAAATTCACCTTCGCTTTCACTTATTACTCCTCTAGGTGCAGACTGGTCAATGGATGCCACGCTGACTTCAGACGACGTATCCGGTGCTTCGCCGCGTTACCATACCGCGATCTCTGGTGCATCGCGCATGAATGACCAGCGCACTGCCGGTGATGTGGCGTTTACCCGTTACTTCCCGCGTGCCAGCCTGACAGTCGGTGCCGCATATTCAACCGAGCATGACTACGAGTCACGTGCCTTGTCTGCAACCGGGAATTTTTCTTCAGAAGATAAAAATACCACCTGGACTGTTGGCCTGGGTGGTAGCCATGACCGTATCAATCCTACCAACCTGATCGTTAAAAACGAGACTAAAAAGACGATCAGCATCATGGCAGGTGTCACGCAGATATTGACCGCAGAAGACATCGCTCAATTGACGCTCAGTCATAGCAGAGGGGAGGGATATTTCTCTGACCCTTACAAGGCGCTGGATCGCAGGCCTAGAGAGCGTAACCAGACTACCCTGTTAGCACGCTGGAATCACCATTTCCTGGGCACGGGTGGCACAGGCCGCTTCAGTTATCGCTACTACAGCGACACTTACGATGTCAAGGCGCATACCCTGACAGCAGAGTATGTACAGCCATTTTCGCAAGGCTGGACAATCACACCATCGCTGCGTGTGTATAGCCAAAGTGCGGCCAGTTTCTATTTTGACCCTGTCTATGATGCACAACTCGGTGCACCTTTCCCGCCTGGCTATCAGTTTGCTTCTACCCAGCCCAGCTCTGCTGACCAGCGCTTGTCGGGTTTTGGCGCATTGACTGTTGGCTTCAAGCTCAGCAAGCAACTGACGAGTGACTGGACCGTAGATATCAAACTGGAAAACTATGAGCAGCGCGGTAGCTGGCGACTATTCCACAAAGGTAGTCCCGGCCTTGCGGCGCTGAAGGCGCAAAGCATACAACTGGGTATCAGCAAGCAGTGGTAGCAGTCTTGCTGCTAAAAAACAGGAGTTCATATGAAACAGTATTTTTATAAATTATTTTCTGCCTTGCGGCTATTGTCGCTATTGCCGGTGTTGTTGATAGCAACTCTATTGCATCCGCTTGCCCATGCCGATGATTTTCTGGAGCCAGAGCGCGCGTTCCAGTTGCAGGCTGAATTGCGCGATGTCAGTGGAGCGAAAACCCTGGTGCTGTCGTGGGTCATTGCCAAGGATTATCATCTGTATAAAGAGCGCCTGAGTTTCAATGCATTAGAGCAGGGCATCAATCTTGCTGAACCGCGCTTGCCGGACGGCATACGCAAATTCGATACCACCTTCAACAAGGAAGTTGAAACCTATAACGATAAACTGGTGGTGGAATTGCCTGTCGCCAAAGCGGACAAGGTCTTCACTTTGAAAGTAGGCTATCAGGGCTGTGCCGATGCCGGCTTGTGTTATCCGCCCGCAGAACAACATTATAAGGTTGATACCTCTGTACCCGGCAAGTTGAGCCTTGTGCCCGCAGAGCAGATCGCGCAAGTCGCAGCGGCCAGTGCCCCTGCTCCAACAGTGACTGCCTCCAAGGATGTCAAGCCCCCGGAAGATGACAGTTCGCTGGCACAGCGCACCTTGCAAAGCGGCAGCCTGTGGCGCATAGGCCTGGCCTTCCTGGTATTTGGTTTGCTGCTGTCTTTTACTCCCTGCGTATTGCCCATGGTACCTATCCTGTCATCGATCATTGTGGGTGAGGGCAATGTATCGCGTGGCCGTGGCTTCATGCTGGCTCTAACATATTGCCTGGGAATGGCAATGGTGTATACCCTGTTGGGTGTGGCTGCAGGTCTGGCTGGTGAAGGCTTGGCCGGAGCTTTGCAAAAGCCCTGGGTCTTACTGACATTTGGTGCCTTGCTGGTTGGCCTTGCCTTGTCCATGTTTGATGTCTATCAATTGCAATTGCCTGGTGCTCTACAAAGCCGCCTGAGTCAGACCAGTGGCAATATCAGCGGTGGTAAATTTATTGGCGTGTTCATCATGGGGGCCTTGTCTGCATTGATTGTCGGCCCTTGTGTGGCTGGCCCGCTGGCCGGTGCCTTGTTGTACATTAGCCAGACCCGTAATGTCATGATCGGTGCCTGGGCGCTGTTTTCCATGGCAGCAGGCATGAGCGTGCCTTTGCTGTTGACTGGTATTTCCGCTGGCAGCTTGCTGCCGCGAGCAGGTGCCTGGATGAACCATGTCAAGAAACTGTTTGGCCTGCTATTGATAGCGGTCGCCATCTGGATGGTGTCGCCAGTATTCCCTGTTACGGTGATGATGGCTGTCTGGGGCGCTTTCGCCATACTGTGCGCAGTCTTCCTGCATGTATTTGATCCTATCCCTGCAGGTGCCAGGCTGCGTCTCTATTTTGCCAAGGCCCTGGGGATCACCTTCATGCTGGTGGGGATGTTTGAATTGATCGGTGCCGCCAGCAATGGCAAAGATGCCTTGCAACCTTTGGCACATTTGCGCGTTACAGAGAATAGCGGCGCACAACTGGCCGCTGGCGATGCAAAAAACCATAGCGAGAATAAATTCACGCGCATACAAAGCGTTGCTGAGCTTGAAGCCACTCTGGCGAAGGCAGACGCGCCAGTGTTGCTGGATTTTTATGCCGACTGGTGCGTATCCTGCAAGGAGATGGAGAGGTTCACTTTTTCAGAACCCAAGGTCAGCGCACAACTCAAGCAACTGCGCTTGTTGCAGGTGGATGTGACCGCCAACAGCGATATGCAAAAAGCGCTGATGAAACGTTTTTCCCTGTTTGGCCCACCAGGCATCATCCTGTTTGACCGTAACGGCAAAGAAGTGCCAGACAGCCGCATCATTGGTTACCTCGAACCTGAGCGTTTCATCGCTCACCTGTCACGCCATTTTGCCTTGTAATTCATACTATTCTAATCACTGCTATGTCCATACCCAAACATGCCCGCGTATTAATTCTTGGCTCTGGCCCCGCAGGTTATTCCGCTGCTGTGTATGCTGCCCGCGCCAATCTGAAACCTGTACTGATCACTGGTGTAGAACAAGGCGGCCAGTTGATGACCACCACCGATGTAGAAAACTGGCCAGCCGACCCCATGGGCGTGCAAGGCCCGGAACTGATGCAGCGTTTTTTGCAGCATGCAGAGCGCTTTAATACAGAAATCATTTTTGATTACATCCACACTGCCAAGCTTGATGAAAAACCGATACGCTTGATCGGCGACCAGGCAGAATACACCTGTGATTCTTTGATCATCGCTACCGGTGCATCTGCCCAGTACCTGGGGCTGCCATCTGAACAAGCCTTCATGGGTAAAGGCGTGTCTGCCTGCGCCACTTGCGATGGTTTCTTTTACCGCGGCAAGGAAGTGGCCGTCGCTGGTGGTGGCAATACCGCTGTTGAAGAAGCCCTGTATTTGTCGAATATCGCTAGCAAGGTTACCGTCATCCATCGTCGCGACAAATTCCGTGCAGAGGCAATCTTGATTGACCGTCTGATGGCCAAGGTTGCTGAAGGCAAGATAGCAGTCAAATGGAACCATACACTCGATGAAGTGATTGGTGATGACTCTGGCGTGACAGGCATCAATGTCAAGGCTGCAGATGGGACAATTACCCCTATCACGTTGCATGGCGTATTTATCGCCATTGGTCACAAACCAAATACCGGCATTTTTGATGGCCAGCTCGACATGAAGAATGGCTATATCAAAACCCGTACCGGTACCGAGGGCATGGCAACGGCCACCAATGTACCAGGTGTGTTTGCTGCTGGCGACGTGCAGGATCATATCTATCGCCAGGCCATCACCAGCGCAGGCACAGGTTGCATGGCAGCCCTGGATGCTCAACGTTTTCTGGAGAATTGATCTTTGTGAATTGAAGGGTAGTCTACTTATAAAGAAGGCGAAAGGGATATGGCTGCTTTAGCCATGTACAATACCGTCCGCGGTTGTGGAAGGCCACTTAGGCTCATTTTAAGCAGACCCTCTTTTTCAATTCATTATGTCCCAGACTACGCCAGTACCTGAAGTTCAATATACAGATATCCGTGACCGTTTGCGCCAGTTCGTTGCCGAACGTGACTGGGCACAATTCCATACTCCCAAGAACCTGGCCAGTGCGCTGACAGTAGAGGCAGCAGAGTTACTGGAGATTTTTCAATGGCTGCCAACTGGCAAGGCGGATGAGCTTGACGAACATGCAAAAACTGCTGTTCGCCACGAGATGGCGGACGTACTCAATTATCTGGTCATGTTGGCTGATGCGCTGGAAGTTGATCTGTTTGCAGCCAGTATGGAAAAAATCGTCCTGAATGCCATCAAATATCCGGTAGAGCAAACAAAAGGCGATGCCAGGAAATATACCGCTTATGATACTTCGTCTAAAACCGACCCCGCCTGACAGTAAAAAACCGGGTTCAATATGCCTGACGCGGACTCAGTCCTTCGGCGTGTTGTCAGCTTCAGCGGATGATGCCTGGGTTTCTTTTGCGGTATCTTCGTCCGGCTTTTTGCCACTGCCCTCGAGCTTGTAGAACAGCAGGCACATGGCGGGTGCGAAGACCAGCCACAAGAATACGGTCCACATCTGTGATTGTAGTTCGCCAGAGGCTGGCAGGGCGAGGTAGGCCTTATTGGGATCAGTTGAGGATACATAGACCTTCAACGGTGCGCCAGGAACCAGTTCTGCCGGTTTTAAACCTGTCATTCTCAGCACGTGCTTGGCTTCGCACACTGTGCAGATGGGGGAGATGGTGTCAGTGCTTCTTTCCATGCCATTGAAATTGTAACTATAGGTCAGTTTCAAGAGCTGTTTGTTAAAGCTGCCATTGACCACATAGCCAGGATTGTTATCCACCTCGTGCACCATCAGCACAAGATTGCCATCGACTTGTTCAAACTCGCTGACGGGAACCCGCATGGTGCGATATTTTTGCAAATTGTCTATGCCAAAATAAATCGAAACGATGGCACAAATGACGACTAAGGTTCTGACTATCATAGGCAAACAACAAGCGTATAAGGAAACGACAGGGGTAGTTTAACATCAAGCTCAACTGGCTGGCGGCGCTGACGGTTTCTTTTCGCTGGTGTCCTGGATGACGGTCCTGGCAGGCAGCCAGCCGGGATGGGAAGTTTCCAGTTTTTTCCAGATGGCAGCATGCTTGCCGAGTTCACCAAAGCTCAGTGCCTTGCTTAATTTTTTTCGGGTGATGGCGGCCCAGGTTGGCAAGTCGTCGCACTTGCTTTTGGTATCCATGAGATTCAGGGTAAAGCTCAGGCTTTTTTCCTTGCCTGGTGCGATCAGGCGGCAATAGGTATTGTCTTTGCCTGTCTCCAGCACATAGGCTTGCTGCTGCTCATCGTAATACGCCACGTTCTTTTGGGTGATCAGGTCATCCCATTCATTGGCGGCCATGCTGGTGGTTTGCAGCAGTTTGCCGTGAAAATCGACGCGCTTGACGATCAATTTGTTGGCCTTGCTGATTTCCACGCAATCTGCAAAATCACTGTTCGCTGGCGCGTTGATCAATTCTGCTGAGGGGCAGAGAGAGATTTCAGCGCCTCCATGGACGTTAAGAAGCCTGACCTGTGTGTCGGCAGGCTTGCCGTCTTTTGCTGCCTGGGTCTTTGCATATTTGCTGCTCCTGGCGACGAGAATATTCTTGTCATCGATAAGGTTGACCAGATCGTAGTCCAGGTCTGGCCAGTCATCATAGGCAATGAACCAGATGCGTTGAGGTTTGCGTATCGCATATTGCAGCGGTGGCGCAGGCGCAGTACCCGCAGCCTGGATTTCAGCCGCCGTCTTGCTTATTCTAAGCCAGTCTGTCAGTTGCAGGGCTTTACCACCATCTTTGCTGTCACAGCCCGGCATGCAGGCAACGGTGAGCAAGAGCAGCATGGTTGCTGCCCACGGGCGCACAGGGTGATCAGGGGGAGTGGACTGTAATTGTGCTGGCAAACTGTTTCTCTATGTCAGGTGTATCGTCAGGCGCCATTGTAACGCCTGACTCGTGCAGCTTCATAGACAGTATCAGCTTAAGCTCAGCTTGAGTTGTAAATTTGCTTCTACATTTGTTCCTACACTTGCTTGTAGATATGGTTCCGCACCGTCATTACCAGTATCAAACAAGTCTTTCGCAACACCCATGGCTGCAGCAATCACCTGCATATCATGTTCGCTGACGGCAAACAGGCCAAAGCGGAATTGATAACCCCAATTTTTCACTCCTGCAGAAAATTCCAGTGTCTGCAGCAAGGGCAGGATGCTGGCGTGCTGTGATGGCGTCCATATGACGTCACGCCGGAATGGATGAAAATCATTTCCCATGTCTGCCTGATAGGCTTCGCGCGGCCTGACCCTGCCTATGGCAGTGAAAGTCTGCAATCTGATCTTGCTGCCAAAGACCTGGCTAGGTGAGTAATACGCGACCCTGTCACCCGCTTGCAGGCGTCGCAAAGGTGCTGCCTTGCCATGGCAGACTTGCATGTAGCCATCTGCCTGACCACGCAGCACGTGGTCGGCAGAAGCAACAGCGATCCAGTTACGGCACTGTTGTGCAGCCACGATCAGGCTGGCGCAAAAACGCGCAGGCGGTGACCGTCAGGGTCTTGCGCGACGAAGGTATAGCCAAAATCCATGCTGCAAGGGTTTTGGATTATCGTTGTACCGCGCGTGGCCCAGGTGTCATGGGTGCTATCGACTGTGGCATTGTCAGCTACTGCAAAAGCCAGCTCACTGCCACCAGCCTGGGTAGCGCCCGGTTCTACCGTGTGTTTTGACCACAAACCCAGTTTGTGGCCTGAGTCCAGTATGAACAGGTAAAAAGTAGGGGATGCTTCTACTGGTGTCAGGCCCAGTATCTTGCTGTAAAAGCCTGCGCTGGCTTCTGGACTGTCGACATATAAAAGGACATAGCTTGGGGTCATCATGGTGTCTGCTCCTAGAGGTGATGTTGTTTGCATTGATATGTTGTTCAAGGCAAAGACATCTTAGGATGTGCTAGTGTCAGTTTCTGTCAGCAGTGATGGCATGATGAAAAAAAGCCTGCATTTGCAGGCTTTCGGTAAAGTACAGGCTTAGCTGGTACCAGGAACCCTTTGACCGGCATCGTAATAAAGCGCCGGGATTTTTTTCTGGCTGAGCATCATCATGGCAAGGCTGGCCAATGCCAGCATGAACCAGTTGACCCCTGGCATTTTCAGGAACTGGGCAAAATCAAACAAGGCGCCACCCGCGAGGCTGCCGACCATGGTGCCCATGCTTTGGTAAAACATCTGCTGCGACATCAACCTGCCAGTATCCGCTGCCGATTTGTTGGCAAAGCGTGCGACCAGCACATCCAGCGAAGGTCCATAAAATACCTGGCCAAAAGACAGCAGAATCGCAGAAACAATGACGGCAGCGGCGCTATGGGTAAACACTACCATGATGGCAAAGCTGACAAACAGGCAGGCATAGCCTATTTTCAGGAAACGGAAATGGTCCAGCGTGCGCACTGCACGTTTGGAAATCGGTATCTGGAAAAAAATGATCACCAGCGCCGCCAGCCAGAAAGGCGTGGAGACCGGTATCTCTGGTGTGAACTTCGGAATATGCAGGCTGAAACCTATCATGGGCTGCACGGCAAAACACCAGAATACTGAATTCGACAAATAAAACATCAGTGGCAGTTCTACCGGTTTTTCTGATTCAGCAGCGGCTATCGCAGTTGTACGGGCTGCTTCATCTGCCTGAGCTTTTTGTTCCAGCGCCAGACTCTCTTGCTCATGCTCGCTGATGGCACGCATGGCAATCAGCATGAACAACCCATACACGATGAAGGTGATCAGTACGATCAGGAACACCAGCTTCAACTGATCATGCGGTACAAAACTGGCAGTCAGGTAGCCGCCAACCAGACCCATGCGTATCGCGAAAGCCAGTTTGCTGAAGATGGAAGTCTGATCCAGACCCTTGAGTTTCAATAAATAATTTTTCAATCCCGGGAAGGACAGGCCGCTACCCAGGCCCGCCAGCAAGGCAAACAGCGCCAGCGCCCAGGCCTGATTCAGGTAAGCCATGAAGTACAGGGCGATGCCTTCGAGCAGGATATTGCCTGAGATCGCCAGCGGGTGGTTCGCCATACGGGAAAATCTGCTACCCATATAAGAACCCAGCACCCGGCCCAGGTTCAAGCCAAACAAAATTGATGCTGCCCAAAACCCCGAGAAAGCCTTGCCCGTTTCAGAGACAATGATAGGTGTATATAAAGCAACGCCACCAGATGCGATGGCGACACCGACATAAATCAGATAGGAATTGAAGACAGGATCGAATTTCTTGGTTTGCATAGGTCAGGGCGTCAGCGCCTGGGCAGCGCTAAAGATACTTAAAGCAGGAATGTTAAGAAGTGCAGATCGTTAAGACAGAACTTCATGTTGTGATGCTGCACAACAGAAAAAGTTCATCGATATAAGCAAATCAAATAAGCTTTAAATTGTACGCCTAATTTTAAAAACCTGTTGCCGGGTCGCAAGTTTTGACGAACCCGGCCTGAATCGGGACTAAATCGGGCCAGTGAGGTGATCCCTGATAAACCCTAGAAAACCCTAGAACCAGATTTTTCCCAGATACAACCAGGCCCAGCCCGCCATCAGGCACACGCTGAGCAATAGCAAACCAGTTGCCCCGTTTGGCCGCAAGATACCGAGATAGCCTATGGCTACCGTTGCCACACCTTTCTTGACGCGCTTCATGCTGCGCCAGCGCTGTATGAATTTCAGCATGGACAGGACAAAAGTAAACGTCGCACAGGACAGCAAGGTCACCCTGAATACATTCAGAAGATTGAGTTCACCCATCGATATTTTTTTATACGCCAGACCAACCAGCGCCATCAAAACGGCTGCACCTATGGAGATGGCCACATTCGCATACATGGTCTTGCGGCTATTAACTGCAGCGTCTTCGAGCTCACACTTGAGTAAATCCACTTTTTCATTGATCAGTGTGGAGGTTTCATGTTTGATCGCCATTATGCGCTGGTCTATCGCCGCACCTATCTGCGCCGTGGAATAATCAATCAGCTCCCTGATGTCATCCTTGGTCATGCTGCGCTGGCTATGGATTTCATCAGACAGCAGGGCGATATTCCTATCTACCTGCTCGCCAGCCTGGCGTATCACTTCAGACAATTCATTACTGACCTGGTGGATGGACCTGTCCACCAATGGTGCTACCCGTTCATCAATGACACGGTTCAGACTCTGTTCAAAGGCAGATGATGCCTGTTTCAGATTCAATGGGTCAAACGCCATCTTTTCTCCGGTGAATAGCTTCGTACCTGAGTATTTGATGTTGCCGCTGGAAATTTCAAGACCAGCACCCTGATTGGGGCTAAAACTCTTTGTTCAATGCATATAGTCAGAGTCTAGTCATGTGATACCAATAAGACATTAAAACGGTACCTGGGCATTTTTGATTTAAATTTTGCAATCCTTTGTATACCCTTAAATTGCTTCCTGGGCAACGAAACAGCCAAATACCTGTTTGGCTATGTGCTTTGATGCTTCAGGCCAGCTATCTGAGACTGTTCAGATATACCAACTAGTGAACAAAGGATACTTATGTTGATCAAAAAACTTACTCTCATCGCGTGTGCAGCGGTGGGTATGCTCGCCAGCTCTTTTGCTAATGCCCAGACTTATCTTGGTGCTTCCGTAGGCCAGAGCGATAACAGCAACTACTGCAATTACGCCACAACTTGCGATTCCAAGGCCACCAGCTACAAGCTGTTCGGCGGCTATAACTTCAACAAGAATTTTGCAGTAGAAAGCAGTTATTTTTCTGGTGGCAAAACCTCAATCAATTCAGGTGTGCCGCTAGGCCATAGCGAACAAAAGAAAACCGGCTTCAGCCTGGCGGGCGTGTATAACTATGAATTCAATGAGGCTTTTGCCGGGTTTGCCAAACTCGGGATTGCGCGCGTGAAGGCAGAAACGACTTACGACACTTCAGGCCTGCCTTCCTATTCAGCCTCCAATACGGGCAACCAGGCACTGCTTGGGGTAGGCGTGTCTTACAAGATAACGCCTAACGTAGCTGTTCGTGCAGAATTCGAGAAATACAATGCCCGGACGTTCTCGAATAGCGGCACTTCCGGCAGCAATCTGTCGGCTGGTTTGCAATACAATTTTTAATTGATTGTTTCCGGTGGTGTTGATGGATAAATTCCATCAACGCTCACGGTATCTGACGATGAAGTGATGAAATGATGAGCCGTGCCTGGGGTTTGGTTCAGTTTCAGGCCTGGCTCTTTTTAGTGGCTTTGCTGGTCTTTTTGACTGGTACTGGCAAAGCATTCGCAGTGGCACGCGCCAGGGTGGTCAGACCATCCCGGTCTTCCAGTAATTCACTGTCGATGAGGTACCAGGGCTTGGCCTGAGGGTAGGGCTGTGCTTTGGTGATTGTCGCTGGTAACTGCGTTAAAAATTGCTGCCCCGCCGTTGTCGGCTTGATGAAGAGCTGATCATCGCATATCAGCGCAAACATCTTGCCCGACATATACAGCGCGTACTCACCAAACATTTTTTTCGCGACCACATCTTCGCAACTGCTTAACTGGTCGAGAATAAATTCTACAAAGCTTGCTTGTGAGCCCATGGTCTCGCTCTGGATAAAAATTGAATTTTAATCTGGACGACGAAAATCATCAGCTATCCAGGCCCTGGCATTTTGCTGGTTCAGTTTATAGTTGGGGGCAACCCTGACTCTCGCCAGCTCGGTATTACCTGCATCTTGCGCACTGAGCCAGGCATAGGGATCATCCTCATCCGGCACGATGTCTAGCATGATCTTGAAGTCTGCTTCATCGGTCGCGACCATCAGGCTCTTGTGCAATGTTGCATGTAGTTGTTGTTCATGGCGGCGTATTACCTCGGATGCAGTTTTCACCAGTGTGCCAAAGGCATTTGCATCCAGTGGCTTGGGATTTTTTTTATCGCGACCCATGGTCCACGGGCCAACCAGTGCAGGTTCAGGTTCACCATCCTTGATCATGGCAACTGCCCAGCCTTCATCGTCGTCATTCTTGATGACCTGGGCTGTCCAGCCCTTGTCGCGCCACAGGCGTGGTTCGTGGATCTTGTTGTCCTCTTCCTGAGGTACCTGATCTTCTGATGTGTAATCGCTATTGTTGTCGTTCATCAAGGGAATTCCCAGTTTATTTTTTTTCAGGCTGCACATGCTACACGCAAGTTTTCAGTTTGTCTGAGTCCTTTTCAGTTTTGTATGGCAGTGCGGCCAAACCATGCCTGGCGCGGGCTTGCTGGCACTTGTCGTCACCGACCTGCACCTCGCGGCAAGGTGAGGGTCTTTGCTCATACATATTACATTTCACTAGTTTGCCTACTTCTCCCACCAGTGCCTGACAGTGCGGGTTGGACTGGTTGGTGCCACGCAAGCAAGAGTAAACCGGTGTCAATGCTTCGACCATGGAATCTTCTATGCCATTTTCCTCGGCCTCGGCCCAGTAAAATGAAACCCGGTAACTGGCGCAGCAGGCTCCACAATCGAGGCAGGGTTCGTAGCTGTCTGTAACTTGTATTTCCATAAATGTAAGTGCTTCTGAGATTGGCCGTCTTGACGACAGGCCCGGCAACTGAACAATGTGAAAAAGAAAAATCTGCACTGACCTTAACACATGTCCGGCGAGAATTTTAAATCCACTCTTTTTGCCTGGAAAGGGGCATGCTCAGCTACCTGCTCAGTTACATGCCCTAGGCCTCATTTGATATGTGTCAAACCGCCTGCTTGCCTGACTTGTCAATCACTGTGTCGCATACTATTTTGATCACATAGCAAGTACGGATTTTCATTTTGTGTCATATTTTTCTGAAGGAGAGACAAATGGGAGCACTAAGCAATCGTGGTAATTTTTTCGATGATTTTTTTCGGGACGTCAATCCAGGTTTCTTTGTAAGACCATTGCATGGCGATCCTTTGCCTAGTCCGGCACAGATCAAGCTTGACCTGAAGGAAACTGATCAGGCCTATACTGTGCATGCAGAGGTACCTGGCGTTGCCAAAGACGATATCCATGTCACACTGGATGGCAATGTGGTTACATTGCGGGCAGAAATCAAGCAGGAAGACAAAACAGGTCCAGACCAGAAAGTCTTGCGCAGTGAACGCTATTTTGGCGAAGTATCGCGCAGCTTCCAGTTGCCGGTAGAAATAGAAGCGAGCGAGGCCACGGCCAAATACGATAATGGTGTATTGAATCTGAGCTTACCTAAAAAGCGTGCGGCCAGCGGAGTGCAAAAACTTAAAATAGAATAGGCAGCCAGCATTGCAGGAGGAGACTTGAGCAGCATGGCAAACCATGCTGCTTTTTTATTGCTGGCGGGCCCCTTGTCTGAGTGAAAAAAACAGACCACCTGATATCAGCATGGCACCCAGCAGCAAAGATATGGTCATGGTCTCCCCCAGCACGAGAACGGCCAGGCTTACTCCCACGATAGGCATCAGCGCTGTGAACATCGACGCTTTTGCTCCCAGTTGCTTTACTGCCAGGTTGAATAGCAAGACAGATACCACACTGACCAGCAAGCCCTGATAAACCGCCTGTACCGCAATGGCACCGGCATCAAGCTGGAACAGGCTGGTACCGGCAAAATAAAAATACACAGGCACATACAACAATCCACCCACCTGTACTACGCTGACCACGGCCAGGGGATTGGTATTCCAGCGCCGCATCAGTACCGTATAAAACGACCACATCAGCGCAGCCAGCATGAACAGCAAGTCACCACGCCAGGCCTGGGCATAAGCGGCTGATGGCGCTTGCAGTATGCTGCCAGCCTTGACCACCACCACCCCGGCTAATAACAAGCCCAGGCCCAGCATGGGGATGCCATCGCGCTTATCCAGCATCAGTTTCGCCAGCAGGGACGTGAACAAGGGCGTAAAAGCAGGGTAGATCAACGAGCTGTGAGAAGCAGGTGCCCAGTGCAGTCCACCGACCAGTACCATGTTATAGAAGGGGCCGGCAAGCAGCAGCAAGACCAGCGCCCTGGGCCAGCCCGTGCCTGCGGCATTCTTTGCCCCAGCCTTGATGAAAAAAGGCAGCATGATCAGCCCGCTGACGGCAAACCGCAATACCGTCAGGTCGAAGATATCGAGTGAGGCGCGGTAACCAAAACTGGCAACCACAGGCTGCGCTCCCCAGATCAGTGCGACCAGCAGGCCATAAACCAAACCCATCAATTCCATCGCCTGCATCCTCTATGTAAGGGAGCTTTCAAAGTACCGAGTAATCGTTATTACGCAAATCTGTCAACAGCATGTGACCCGGCGCATGAGTGATACACAGCTCTGGTTTCGCATGCATCAGTGCTGCTTGCGGTGTGACACCACAAGCCCAGAATACCGGCAGCTCGCCCTCATTAATCGTCACTGCGTCACCATATTCAGGCTGGGCCAGGTCCCTGATACCTATCAGCGCCGGGTCACCGATATGTACAGGCGCACCATGCACGCCAGGGAAGCGTGAAGTAATCTGTATCGCCCGTATCGCATCTGCCGCCTTCATCGGCCGCATGGTGACCACTAGCGGCCCCTGGAATGCACCGGCAGGCGAGGTTGGCACATTGGTGCGGTACATGGGCACATTGCGCTCCTGCTCTATGTGGCGTATGCCTATGCCATTTTCTATGAGCGAATGCTCAAAGGTAAAAGAGCAACCGAGGGCAAAGGTAACCAGGTCGTCACGCCAGAGATCGCTGATGTCATCAGGCTCCGCCACCAGCTCACCATGGCGGAACACGCGGTAACGCGGTACATCGCTGCGGATATCAAGATCAGCTGCAAGGAAAGGCACGAACGGGTCGCCCACCTCTGAGACTGCAATCAAGGGGCAGGGCTTGGGATTCTTTTGACAAAAGCGATGAAAGTCGCTGGCATCTTTGGCTGGCAGTATCACCAGATTAACCTGTACATAGCCAGGAGCCAGACCCGAAGTTTCTTTACGCCATAAGCCCTGGCGTATGGCCAGGCGTAATTCTGAAGGGGACTGGGATATAAGGGATGTGGAAGACATGGGCGGCTCCATAGCATGGGAAGAGTGAGTACTTGTCAATGAATCATGAAAATCAGCACAACTCAGAACTGATAGAGCCAGTATAAAATGCAGCCTTGATAGAAGATAATTGAAGTTATTGCCAATAGTTGATAAGATTTATCTATCATGCGACCTTCACTACAACAGCTGGAAACCTTTTACTGGATAGCCCGCCTGGGTGGTTTTCATGCGGCGGCCAAACACCTGCACCTGACCCAGCCGACCATCAGCGCCAGAATCCAGGAGCTTGAAGACATACTGGGGTTGAAGCTGTTTGAACGTGGTGGCCACCGTGCCGTCATTACGCCAGTAGGGCGTGATGTACTGGTGCAGGCAGAAAAAATGCTGCGCCTGTCTGATGATCTTGAGCAAATCAGCAAGCGGCGCAACCCCATGCGTGGCCTGTTACGCCTGGGGGCGAATGAATCGACCGCCATGTCTGGTTTGATTGAGCTATTGGGGCGGCTGAAAGCCCAGTACCCCGATGTACGCATAGAGCTGACCATCGATGTGGGGGCCAATCTCAGCCGCAAACTGAATGCCCGTGAACTTGACATCGCCATTCTCAGCGACCCTGTCTCGGCACCGCATGTCGTAGATGTGGCGATAGGTCATGTCGATCTGGCGTGGGTGGCATCTACTCAAACTGTACTCAATGAGCAAGCCTTGCACCCGGCAGGCATGGCAGCCTTGCCTGTGGTTGCCATGCCTTCACCAACGACGATTTGCAATGTCGTCATGGAATGGTTCAGGCTGGCAGGCCATGAACCAGAAAACCTCAGCATCTGCAATTCCATGGCAATGATGATCAAGCTCGTTGCCGCAGGTCACGCTATTGCCGTGCTGCCACGATCCGTGGTTGATGCAGAAATCAAGAGTGGAATCATACGCACCCTGACAGTCAAACCACCGCTCAATCCATTGATGTATTACGTTTCCTATTTACGGCAGGAGCAGGGGCTGGCAGATGGCAACCTCGTCACCATGGCCCGTGAAGTATTGCAGCAAAGCGGATTGTTGTTACCTCTGTCGTTACCCTGACCTCACCCCTGACATTGCCCCTGCCACGTTAAAACCATCAGCCCGCTGCGGCATCAATTGTGTACAGATGCGCGCAGATTCGACGAACAGCCCGTGCATTTGGTTCCTCAAATTTTCGCTTTCAATCCCAAATATTGCGCTTCTGTCTCAATCTGCCAACTTGCAAATCAGGTATTGCCTATATTGCGCCATGTGCTTGCAATCAAGCAGCACCGGCGAAGCAATAAACCTGCCTTCGCACAGTTATTACCAGTTTGCAGATCTCTCCATGAGTGGGTCTGGGTTTCTTAATCCTGAATCCGAAAGCACAACGAACATGAAAAAAACTTCCCGCCTTCTCCCTGTGAAATTACTGATGGCAACGCTGGCCCTCGGTGCCATTCAGGCACACGCAGCAACGTCCATGTCAGACGCAGATATTCTGAACCTCCTCAAGCAGCGTGTTGATACAGACAAAAAAGCGGTGGGCCTGGTGGTCGGCATCGTCGATGAAAAAGGCAGCCGCGTGATCAGCTACGGCTATGCCAATCTTGCCGAGCGCCGTCCTGTCGATGGCGATACCCTGTTTGAAATTGGTTCCATCACCAGCGCATTTACCGGTGTGGCCATGATGGATATGGCAGAGAAAAATGAAATCAGATTGAAAGAGCCTATCGAAACCTATCTGCCTGATGGTGTCAGGATACCCTACAATGATGACAGAAAAATCACCGCTGCAGACCTGTCTGCACATCGCTCCGGCTTGCCTGCCTTGCCTGGTAACATCAGCCAGAATGGCAGTGAAAATCCCTACGCAGCTTACACCAGTAGCAAGGCCTATGAATTTTTATCCGGCTATCAAATGAAATACGATGTCGGCAGCCGTTATACCTATTCCAGTTTTGGTAATGGCCTGCTGGGTCAGGTGCTCAGTCAGCGCGCCGGTACCGACTATGACACCCTCATCAAGAACCGTGTCACCACACCGCTAGGCATGACAGCAACCAGTGTCAACCTGAGCGCAGACATGCAAAAACGCATGGCAACAGGTTATAGCAGCAAGGCACAATTTGCCGCCGCACCCGCCTGGAACTTTACTTCATTTGAAGGTGCAGGCGGCTTGCGCTCATCCGCCAATGACATGCTCAAATTTCTCGCTGCCAATATGGGACAGAGCAAGACAACTTTAAACACTACCATGCACAAGTTGCAGATACCATTCGAAATGGGCAATCGCCTCTTGTTTGTCTGGGGTGGCTATAATAATAAATTCGACAGTTCCATCCTCGGGCTTGAAGGCAAGACTGGCGGCTATAGCAGCTATATCGCCTTCGATAAAAAAGTCGGTAAAGGCGTAGTGATCTTGTCGAATGCCGATGTCAGCGTGGCGGATATCGGCAACAAGATTATCAATACCGAGTTCCCGCTGGCCCAGTAAGCTGAGGGCTGCAGGCAGAAGTGCCTGCAGCCTTCAGAAAAATTGGTAATAAAAAATGGAATGACATCGCTACAGCAAACATTGCAATTCAGTAGCCATATCAGGATGCGACCCTTGATCGTCATCCTGATAATGCACGTCCTTTTCTTCCTGGCTTTATCACGCAATTACACTCCGCAGACAGACAAGGCAGAGTTTGGAGCCGCAGTAACTTTTCTGACGCCTGTTACTCCGCAAACAGATACATTGCCGCCAAAAAATGAGTATCGAAAAGAAGAACATCAAGACGTAGAGCATCAAAAAGCAGATGATCAAAAGCTGCCACCTGCGGCCAAAAAAGAATCTGTGCAAGCACCAAGTAAGGCTGTAAGCCCGGCACCTATCGAGAAATTGTCCGCACCTACGGCAACAGCAAAATCATTTGCCGACATAACAGCTGGCACCGAAGCAGAAGTACCCGCCAAAGCCGCAGTCAGTCTTGCCCAGCTTCGCTCGCAGGCAACATCAATAGCCAGGGAATCGGCACAAGCTGAGGGCAGTGAATCCGGCTATACGGGTATTCTTGGTGATTACTACGGCAGCTATAACGGTGCCGATACAGGCACGTTTTATATCTACGTCGATCGGTTGGGCAACATCTTCGGCTCTGCCGATTCAGGCACAGCCCACAGCAGCTTCACGATCACCGGTAAAGTATCAACATATGGTGTCGTACAAATGACAGGAAAAGGCTTGGCAGGTTCAGCCAGTTTCGATGGCAAAATCAATCTCAAGACAGGTGGCGTATCTGGGCACTGGAATTTGACCGGTTTTGGAAGAGGGCAGTTCGCCGGGCAACGCGCTAAAGCTGGCAGTGGCAGAGCTAATTGAAAAATAATCGGGATATTTAAGCGATATAAACCCGCGAGAGTGGGGGGGGATGCACTTGAAGTCGGACTATTTTCTCCTCAAATCCTTCAAAGTCATCAATTGGTTAAAGACCGGTTTTCCAGCCACTGAATCCGCGGGGTCAGCCACAAAATAACCATGACTGCACCACACTTGCGGGCGCACTCGTTACGCGGGCGGGCAGCGTGCTACCGGCAGTCGCAGGTACTCCATATTGCCAGGATGCGACATGGGGGAGTGTTTTACTTTAAAAAATATGCTGCCATGTCCTAGCGTTTATCATGATGAGCAGACTGTAATTGAAGCAGTGCAGACTCCAGCCCACGGGCAAAGAGAGGGCCATCGAACAGTGAGCTGGCAGCTACTTGGTCGCGCAAGTTGCTACGCAGGGCTGCCAGTTCATCAAGTTTGCTTGCATAGGCAACAGCGAGATCAACAAATTCATCGCTATCTTTGGCGATCCAGTCTGGCAGTCCGGCATAGGTTAGCAGGCTTAGGCCCTGGCGCGAAGCCATGGTTTGCCCGGCCAGACTCAATGTAGGTACACCCATCCATAAGGCTTCACAGGTCGTGGTGCCGCCAGAGTATGGGAAACTGTCGAGTATCATGTCGACTTCTGCATGCGCAGCGAGATAGGCTTCGCGACTCGACGGCCCATGGAGCTCAAGCTGTTGTTCTGTAATACCCAGCTCAGCGAAACGTTTCAACAGATGCTGGCGAAAACTGGCGGACTGCAATTGTCTGTTCTGTAGCCTTAGCTTTGCTTGTGGCAGGCGCTTCAATACATCAGCCCATAGTGCGATTGTGAAATCATTGAACTTACCTGCTGACTGAAAACTACCAAAAGTCAGATGGCCCTTATTTCGTGCAGGTAATGGCGATACCTGCACATGACCACCAACTGGTGGGGCGAAACACAGGCGAGTGCGTGGAAGGTGGCAGATTTTTTCAGTAAAATATTCTGTCGTATTTTCTGGAACTGAAATCCTGTCAGCCAATACATAGTCCATGCCTGGTACTCCGGTACTGCCAAAATAACCAAGCCAGCTCGCCTGTATTGGAGCTGGCTTGCAGGCAAATAACGGCAGGCGATTATCAGCCGTATGTCCCGACAGGTCCAGCAGGACATCAAGTGCATCAGCATGGATCATTGCAGCAGCAACCTGGTCGTCCATACCTACAATGGACCTCCATTGAGAAAAATAGGGCTTGAGTTTGTCTGTCAATGTATCCTGGTGTGCGCTGCTGGCATAGGCAAACAACTCTATGGTTTGCTGGCTGAGATGCGGGATAACATTTTCGAGAAAATAACCGACCGGGTGCACGCGTAAATCGCCCGATACCAGACCAACCCGCAGACGTGACCTACTCGCGGCCGGTCGCGGTAGCCAGCTTGTATAGGGTTTGCGACGGGCAGCCAGTTTGTCGCGATAGAAATTGATTTCGGCACGGTATTCGTCCGGGCTACAATAAGTGCCAAAACCAAGATTAAAAAGCAAACTGCAATGGGCATCCAGATAATCAGCATCAGTAGCAAATGCTGTCCGGTATGCATCAAGAGCCTGCTCCATATATCCCTTGTCGCGCAAGACATCGCCTAAACCAGAATAGGCCCAGCCCTGCGCACCAGATTTCATGGTGGTGGCCTTGCGAAAACTAGCTTCGGCTTCGTCTGGCCGGGCTGCATTACGATAGGCATTGCCAAGATTGTGATAAATCTCCCCTGCATCAGGTTTGATGGCAAGTGCTTGCAAGTAACTGGCTACGGCTTCGTCAAACCTGCCCAAGGCTAGTAATACGATGCCCAGGTTAAAGTGTGCTTCATAACGGTCAGGTTCCAGTTCAATCAGTTTTTTATACCTGGTTTCTGCCATCTTATAATTGCCTTGGCGCTGCAAGATCATGGCAATATTACCTTGCGCCTCGGCAAGTTTTGGATTGATCGCTGCAGCCTTTTCATACGCAGACAGGGCAAGTGCATCATTACCATTCTGCCTGTCGATATTGCCGACAAAAATATGCAGAGCGGCCTCTTGTGGATGATGCATCAGAGCCTTTGCCGCAACATCACGTGCTGCAGTAGCATCGCCAAGCGTGAGATAGATATTGGAAAGATCATAACTCGCATCAAGCTGGGCAGCGTCAAGTTCCAGAACTTTCTGGAACAGCGCAATAGCCAGATCTTTCATGCCCTGTTCGCGTCTAGTGACACCAAGATTGTAAAGCACATAAACATCTGCCGGACTAATCTGCCTTGCCTGCTCAAGACTATCGACCGCATCATCAAACCTGCTTTGCAGGCGCAAGGCAATACTCAGATTGATATAGGCATCACCAAATTGTGGGTTGCTGGCAATAGCAGCCTGGTAGCATTGCTCTGCGTGTGCAAAATTGCCTGATCTGAGCAATTTATCTCCCTCATCTTTTGCCAATGCGGCAACGTTGTTACTGTGAGTGGATGGCGTTGCCGTCTGGTTTGGAGTAGGCGATGCTGTTTCAGGTTGACCGGACATACTTTTTTGTTGCGGGATGCTCATCTCTTTACCGCCAAAAAGTTTTTTCAGTTTATTGAGCATGGTAGGTATGAAGAAGAAAAATCATATTTTATACGGTTGCCTGATGAGTCTTTCCGATCGAAGTGTCAGGCACTCTCCTGTTGCGCTTGAAATCGAGGCGGGTAAGGCGAGCGAGAAATACGACAAAGGCATATTCAACCTGACCCCGCCCAGAAGCGCATAGAAAATAGCATGCAGAAAATAAAAATAGACTGAATCAGCCACGCCATGTCGACAAAATTGGAGTAACCGCGAACAGCATGCCATGCCATGCCATGCTGTACTTGGATGTGCTTATCGCATCGTTACCATTTTCTCTTTTTAACGGCATGCTATGTTCTCATGCAATGACTACCCCTATTTTTGATATTCCTAAACATAAGGGATGCATGTCATCTACCTCAAAATAGATACTTATTTTCCCCACGAGTCCTTCAAAGTCGTCACCCGGTTAAACACCGGCTTCCCAACTGCTGAATCCACGCGATCAGCCACAAAATAACCATGGCGTTCAAACTGCAAACGTGTATCTGGTGTGATGGTTGCCAGGCCAGGTTCAACATAAGCGCGTACCACTTCCAGTGCATTTGGGTTCAGCAAAGTCATGAAGTCTTTGCCACCAGCATCAGGATTGGCGTCGGTGAACAGACGGTCGTACAGGCGTACTTCTGCTTCCAGTGCGTCGGCGGCGTTGACCCAGTGGAGGTTGCCTTTGACTTTGTAGTTGGCGCTGCCTTCTGTCCCGGATTTGCTGTCGGCAAAGTAGTTGCAATGGACGGCGATGACATTGCCGTTTTCATCCTTGTCGCAGCCTGTGCACTCAACCACGTAGCCATAACGCAGGCGTACCTTGTTGCCGGGGAAGAGGCGGAAGTAGCCTTTGACGGGCTCTTCCATAAAGTCTTCCTGTTCTATCCACAGTTCTTTGCCTATCGTGAATTCGCGGTTGCCCAGTTCTGGATGGTGCGGGTGGATAGGTGCGGTGCAGGCGATGTTTTCGCCTTCAGGGAAGTTGTCGATGATGAGCTTCAGCGGGCGCAGTACGGCGGTGGCGCGTGGTGCCTTGGGGTCGAGGTCTTCGCGCAGGCAGCCTTCCAGCGTGCTGTAGTCTATCCAGCCGTCAGAGCGGGTCACGCCTATGCGTTCGCAGAACAGTTGCAGGGATTCTGGCGTGTAGCCACGGCGGCGTATGCCGACGATGGTAGGCATGCGCGGGTCGTCCCAGCCTGTGACGATGTTTTGTTCTACCAGTTGGCGCAATTTGCGTTTGCTGGTGACGACATAGGTCAGGTTCAGGCGGGCGAATTCATATTGTTGCGGTACTGGTTTTTTGAAGAAACCACCTTCGGCAGCGCGTTCTATGATCCAGTCATAGAAGGGGCGGTGATCCTGGAATTCCAGCGTGCAAATCGAATGCGTGATGTTTTCTATCGCATCTGACAGGGGATGCGTGTAGTCATACATTGGGTAGATGCACCATTTATCGCCAGTACGGTGATGGTGAGCATGGCGTATACGGTAGATGGCCGGGTCGCGCAAATTCATGTTCGGTGATGCCATGTCGATTTTTGCACGCAGGATGTGTTCGCCATCCTTGAATTCACCTGCCTTCATGCGGCGCAGCAGGTCGAGTGACTCTGCCGGTGCACGGTCACGGAAAGGCGAGTTCACGCCTGGTTTGGAGAAGTCACCACGGTTGGCGGCCATGTCGGCCGCGCTTTGGCTATCGACGTATGCCAGGCCAGCACCGATCAGGTATTCAGCGATTTCATACAGACGGTCGAAATAGTCGCTGGCATAGTGCAGGTGTTCTTCGCCTTTATTATTCCAGTCAAAACCCAGCCATTTGACGCTGTCCATGATGGTATCGACATATTCCTGGTCTTCTTTCTCAGGATTGGTGTCATCAAAGCGCAGGTGGCAACGGCCAGCGTAATCGCGTGCGAGGCCAAAGTTCAGGCAAATCGATTTTGCATGACCGATGTGCAGGTAGCCATTCGGTTCAGGCGGGAAGCGGGTGATGACTGTAGGCAAGCCGTCACGCGCATATTTGCCAGCAGCCTGGTCATTGTCGATGATGGCGCGCAGAAAGTTGGAAACTGGTGCAGGTGTTGCATTATCGTTATTTTTTATATCTTTGCTCATAGCTAATCACTGTTGTGAACCTTGTAAGGCACTTTATAAATAGGGAGATGACAAGCATTTTACCGTAGCGCAGCATGGATGGCGCGAAGTTTGCTCGTGGTTTGCTTGCAGTTTGTTCCTGCATGGGCAGGAATGCCTGCCCGATTGATGGTATCAAAGACAGTGTACCCTAAAATCTGGACTATCTGGCAATGCCAAATCTACATTTCACTTGATTCTACGCGATTCCGCCCACAATTCTTGGCATGATAAAGAGCATTGTCAGCCCGCTTCATCATCTCGTTGATATTGTCTGGATGGTAATAGCTGGTGACACCAAAGCTGGCGGTCTTTTTGCCAACGACTTCAAATTCATGGTTGGCAATCGCGCAGCGCAGTTTTTCTGCAGTGGCTATTGCTGCGTGGATAGTCGTTTCTCGGAAGATAACCAGGAATTCTTCGCCACCCCAGCGGCCCACAGCGTCCATGCTGCGTACATGGTCTTGCAGGATGCGGGCGATATTGATAAGAACCTGGTCACCGGTCTGGTGACCATGGGTGTCGTTGACTTGCTTGAACAGGTCTATATCGACAATCGCAAGTGAAAAACTGGTGCCATAGCGCTGGCTGCGCTGGTGTTCTTCATCCAGTATCTGTTCGAGCTTGAGGCGGTTATACAGGCCGGTGAGTCTGTCGGTGCTGGACAGGAGTTCGAGGTCATGGTTGCGCAATTCCAGTTCGCGGGTGCGGGCGACGACCAGGTTTTCCAGGTTGGCGTTGACTTCCATCATGGATTTATGGCTGGCTTCGAGCTTCTCTGCCATCTGGTTGAAGCCTGCTTCCAGCTCCTGCAATTCACCACCAGAATTTGCGGTGATGCGGGTATCAAGCTCGCCTTTTTCCATGCGGTGCACGCCATCAAGCAGGCGCGATAATGGCCGTGTCAGGTCACGGCTCATGCGCATGGCGAGTATGGACGCACAGACTGTGCCGACCAGGCCTATCAGTATGCTGAGGGCGACAAAGACATTCTTGGACTGGTGGCTGGCATGGGTGCTCAGCTCCAGATAGACCCGGCCCAGCAATTTTTGCTTGGCGGTCTTGTCATTCGGGATGCGGTCAAACAGGTCAAAGGCATCGGCTTCAGATTTACCCTGGTAAATCGGGGCGGCAAAGATCAGTGACTCATGGTCACCGCGCAAGATCTTGCCATTGTCGGCGGCTTTGGCATGTTCCGGCCCCAGCTTGCTGGGTTTGCCGCTGACGGCCAGTACTTTATTGTCGGCATCGGTGATGACCACGGCTTTGGCATCATCTTCTTTCATGACTGACTGTGTCAGTGCCTGCAAGACTTCTCGGTTGCCGGAGAATGCACCATATTCACTGGCGGGTGCCAACTGGCGGGTGATGACGGTGCCGCGTGCCTTGATGGCACCATCAATTTCAGTAATACCAACGATGACAACCAGCAGTACCAGCAGGGCAGAAATGACCCAGACCGGGGCCAGCGCCAGGAATAATATGCGGTGGGCGAGTGGCCAGTTTTTCATTGGACACGCTCCGGCAATGATTTGATTTTGCGTGTCAGGCTGACTTCATCTTCCATTTCCAGGCTCAGTGAGCGGCTGACCTGGGTATTGATATTGACACTGAAGTAGCGTGGATATTGTGGCAGCGGCAGGTAGCCATTATTCGGCAATGTCGCGATGATCTCTGCTACCTGCTGGGCAATCTGGGTGGCAGAACTATAGACGCCAGCCAGCGCGCCGGCCTTGACGTAGGCGGCAGAAAATCCGAATAGCGGCACTTTTTGCCGGTAACTGGTCAGTAATATGCTGGGGATGTTATTACGGTTGTAAATGGCGGCATCCGGCAGGGCCAGCAGGCTGTCGCTATTGTTCAGCAAGCGGCGCAGGGCGGGCAGCAATTCAGAATCATCGGTGACGGTCTCAACATTGATTTGCATCTCCATTTCTTTGGCAATGGCTGACAGGCCGACCAGCATTTCGTTACCGTCTTTGCTGAGTAATAATCCCACGCGATTGCGGCCTGGCATGCTGGTGCGTATCAAACCCAGTTGCCGGTACCACGGCTGGTCAAAATAAATCGCCGAGAAATGATGCGGGTCCTGGTGGCGGCCATATTGCCTTGCTATTTTTTGAAAGGTATTGCGTGGCACCAGTACGCTCAATACCGCCATGGCAGGCGGCTTTTGCGCCATGGCTGTCATGGCCGGTGTGCCAACCGCGATCAGCAGGTGATTGTTGGCATTGCGCGGCACATCTTCTGCCTTGTAGGTGTTCAGGCTCAAGACCTTGATGGTATTTTTTGCGTTACCTTGTCCCTGCGCCAACAGACTGCTTAACTGGCTGGAAAATTCAGTATAAGCAGAGCCTTCCTCACTCAGCAGGATGGTGATGTTGTCCAGTGCCAGAACCGTTTGCGCATACAGCAAACTCAGGGTCAGGCCTAGCAAGTTGACTACATACCGCAAAAGCCTTGTTGACTGCCAATGCATGTTCACATGTCCAGTCTGAGATTCAGCCTCAGCGCCCGGCCTGGCAATTCATTGTCGTGCCGGTACTCAAAATACCGGGAATCGGTCAGGTTTTGGGCAATCAGCGAGCACTCGGCAGACTTGCCACCGAGCTTGAACTGATAATTGAGCCTGGCATCCACGCGCTTGTTGCCGTCGATGAAATAGCCACGGTTTTCGCGTGGGTTGTAGTCGGTGGCATTGAACTTGGTTTTTGCCATCTGGTAAGCTACCAGACTGCCGCTCCATTGTTCATTGACTTTATGGCTGAGCATGATGTTGTGGTTGTATTTAGGTAGCGAATCGCTATACACGACGCCATTCACATTATCACTTTTTACGCTACCACCAGAGAGGCCATAGATAAGCCGCGTATTGTCTGTCAGTTGCGCCTTTAGCTGCAATTCATAACCACGCATGATCGCTGTGCCTGCATTAAGGTTGCCGCTGGCAGCCGAGCGCTCGTTCCTGACGTCGATCAACTGGCTGTAGTCATCATAGAACAGGCGAAAATCCACATCGAGGTTGCCGTATTTACCGATATAGCCTATTTCGCTTGATTTGACTCTTTCAGTCTGCATTTCCGGCAAAGTCGGGTACAGGTTTGCACTGCGCCAGTAATTGTCATAAGTTTTTTCATACACAGAAGGCGAGCGCGTTGCGCGTGAATGACTCAGGCGCAGAGTATGGCCGGGCTGTACATGCCAGTTGACAGCAACCCTGGGGGTGGTATCAGTGCCGGTATAGGTATTGTTTTCTATCATGCCACCGACATTGAAGACCAGGTCAGGGCGGGCGCGCCATTCAAGATTGCCAAAAAAACGGCGCAGGTGGTAGGGGAAATCGCCATACAGATACTGGTTGTCGCCTACCCCTAGGTAGTAAGGTGCATACGTCTGGTCATAGCGTATGCTGCCACCCCAGACCAGGCGGGCGTTCTTGAATGGTGAAAAGGTATGCTGCACTTCCAGGTCATAGCGCCGCAAGATGGCATCGCCATCGCTGACACCGTCAGAGTCCTTGAGGCGTGCATACACTCTTTCTACCGTGTGAAAGGCTTGCACGGACAATTCTCCACCACCTTCAAGCGCGCGGCGCCAGTGCAGCATTTCAAAATGGTTTTCTGCCCGTCTGCTGATGGCGGAGACATTATTGTATTCACCAACTTCACGCGGGCCACCGTTATAGCCGAACTGGAATTCCAGCGTATCGTCAGAATTGACCTGGTAATCGGCGCGCAGGTTCAGGTTGTGTATGGTCTTGTTGTCATACTTGTTCAGGTTCCAGAAAGTGAAGCCGGAAGTTGGCTTCTTGATAGTGTCATCTTCACCCTTGTCGTCCCTGATGCTGGCTGTCAGTCGGTAGCTCAATGCACCAGTCTTGCCACCATAGCGCAAGATGCCTTCCTTGCGGCCATTGCCAAACGCCATGGACAGAGTGGTACCCTGGGTCTCCGCCGGGTGGCGGGTGATGATATTGATGACGCCAGAATATGAATTCGCACCGTAACTGGCAGAGTCTGGCCCGCGTATGACTTCTATGCGTTCTATGTCATCAAGGACGATGGGCAAGTCGCTCCAGTTCACGCCACCAAACAGGCTAGCATACACAGAGCGGCCATCGATCAGGACCTGCATGCGGTCTGAGGTCGTGGTGGTGACCATGCCGTGATAGGCAACCGTGCTGTCTGCTGAGTAATAGGGATCGGCATGGTAAGCCACATACATACCCGGTACCAGGCGAAAAATCTCGGACAAGTCCCAGGCACCAGAGTCCTTGATCATCTGCCTGTCTATGATGGTGACAGCGACTGGTGTTTCATTGATGGGTTGTGAGAGCCGGGATGCAGACAGCACCACAGGCATATCATCCAGAAATATCGATTCTTCACCGCCACCGGCGATTGCCACCTGATGTAGCAAGGAAAAGAACAGGACAAGACAGCCGGCACGCCTGTTCGGGCGTTTGCCAGTGTGATTGCTTTGGATGCCGCGTCTTTTTTTTGCTAACAAGATATGCCCCAGAGCCAAAAAATGCATTGATTCAGAGTAACACAGCGCGGGCAGGCAAATGTAGCCTAAATGCAAAGTGTCGAGCCAGAAGCCATCTTTGCGGCTTGGGAATTGTTGTTTTTATGGCGAATATTTTTGGACATGATGCTTTATTTGAAATTTGTATAATAGGCAAATTAAAACGCAATTTATTGACGGCATGATGAATTCACAGCCGTGAACACGCAGAAAATTAAAGTTAAATTAATATAAATTGCATATTTGAAAACTTCGATAAGGCAAAACTTCTGAACAGCTTGGGCAACAGGTAGAATAGCGGTATGACTACAGAATTAATTACCTCCCCTGAAGCGACCACCGAAGTTGTCGTCAGCAAGCCCTACGAGCCTGCCTTTGTCCATCTGCGCATCCACTCTGAATATTCGATAGTCGATGGCCTGGTGCGTATTGATGATGTTATCAAGGCAGCAGTAAAAGACAAACAGCCAGCAATGGCAATTACTGACCTGGCGAATTTGTTCGCCATGGTGAAATTTTATAAAGCCGCACGCGGCAAGGGCATGAAGCCTATCGCCGGTTGCGATGTGTGGATCAGCAATGATGTCGATCGTGACAAACCATCCAGATTGCTGTTGCTGGTCAAGAACAAGCTCGGTTATTTGCAGTTATGCGAATTGCTGGCGCAGGCCTGGCTGACTAACCAGCACAAGGGCAAGGCGGAAATTCGTTTTGAATGGCTGCAAAAAATCTTTGAAGAAGGCCAGGGCGGTGGCCTGATTGCCATCTCTGGAGCGCATTTTGGCGATGTCGGCGTTGCTATTGATAATGGCAATCTGGAACTGGCAGAGCAAAACGCCAGACGCTGGGCCAGCATTTTCCCGAATCATTTTTATATAGAAATACAAAGAGCAGGCCAGGCAAACATGGATAACCATGTGCGTGCTGCCGTGGCCCTGGCTGGCAGGCTCAAATTGCCGGTGGTGGCAACCCATCCTGTGCAATTCATCAGCAAGGACGATTACACCGCCCATGAAGCACGCGTCTGTATTGCCGAGGGCGATATGCTGGCCAATGGCCGTCGCGTGCGCAGGTTCAATGAACAGCAATGCTTTAAGACCCAGGCCGAGATGGCAGAGTTGTTTGCCGACTTGCCAGCAGCACTGCGCAATTCAGTTGAAATCGCCAAGCGCTGTAACCTGATGCTGGAACTGGGTAAGCCGAAGCTGCCAGATTTTCCTACGCCTGAGGGCATGACCATCAATGACTTTTTGGAGCATGAATCCCGGCGTGGTCTTGAGTTTCGCCTCAATCAAATTTTCCCGAATGAAGAAAAGCGCGAGAAAGAGCGTGCCCGTTATGAGGCGCGCCTGAAGTTTGAAACCGACACCATTATCAAGATGGGTTTCCCGGGTTACTTCCTCATCGTTGCTGACTTTATCCAGTGGGCCAAGAACAATGGCGTGCCGGTAGGGCCGGGCCGTGGTTCTGGTGCCGGTTCTCTGGTTGCATATTCACTGCTGATCACCGATCTTGACCCTTTGCAGTACAACCTGCTGTTCGAGCGTTTCCTGAACCCGGAGCGGGTATCCATGCCCGACTTTGATATTGACTTTTGCCAGGAAGGCCGCGACAAGGTTATTCAGTACGTGAAAGACCGTTATGGCAAAGAAGCGGTGTCGCAGATTGCCACCTTCGGTACCATGGCCGCCAAGGGCGCGATACGTGACGTCGGTCGCGTGCTGGACTTTGGCTATATGTTCTGCGATGGCGTCTCCAAACTGATCCCGTTCAAACCGGGCAAACAAGTCACGATAGCCGAGGCAATCGTGGAAGAACCCCTGCTGGCTGAGCGCCAGGAAAACGAAGAAGAAGTCAAAACCCTGCTCGACCTGGCGCAACAGGTAGAAGGCATTACCCGCAATATCGGCATGCATGCCGGTGGTGTATTGATTGCACCAGGCAAGCTGACAGATTTTTGCCCGCTATACACCCAGGGCGGCGATTCTGGCGTGGTCTCGCAATATGATAAAGACGACGTCGAGGCTGTGGGCCTGGTCAAGTTCGACTTTTTGGGTTTGACCACCTTGACCATTCTCGACAGGGCAGTGCGCTATATCAAGATGATGGACCCGGCCATGGCAGATTTTGATCTGGCCAAATTGCCGCTGGATGACAGGGCATCTTATGATTTACTGACAAAGGCCAAGACCGTGGCTGTGTTCCAGCTGGAAAGCCGCGGCATGCAAGGCATGCTGAAAGATGCGCGTCCTGACCGCTTTGAAGACATTATCGCGCTGGTGGCTTTGTACCGCCCTGGCCCTATGGACCTGATCCCGGATTTCTGCAAACGCAAGCACGGTGAGAAATTCGATTATCCTGATCCCCGTACCGAAGGCATTTTGTCTGAAACCTACGGCATCATGGTGTATCAGGAACAGGTTATGCAGATGGCCCAGGTGGTCGGTGGCTACTCACTCGGCGGTGCCGATTTGCTGCGTCGTGCCATGGGTAAGAAGAAGGCAGAAGAGATGGCCGAGCATCGCCAGATTTTCCGTGACGGTGCAGCCAAGGATGGTTTGCCGCAAGAAAAAGCCGACGAGATTTTCGATTTGATGGAAAAATTCGCGGGCTATGGTTTTAATAAATCCCATGCTGCCGCGTATGCCTTGCTGTCTTATCACACCGCTTATCTGAAAGCGCATCATGCCGCTGCTTTCATGGCAGCCAATATGTCGCTGGCCATGGATGATACCGACAAGGTCAAAATCCTGGTCGAAGATGCGATCGATATCTGCAAGCTCAAAATGCTGCCTCCAGATATCAATCTGTCCGATTATCGTTTCATGCCAGTTGCCGAACCCGGCAAAAAATCCAGCCAGATACGCTATGGCATGGGTGCCGTCAAAGGCTCAGGTCAGAATGCGATAGAAAGCATCATCACGGCCAGAAAAGAAGGTGGGCCATTTAAGGATTTGTTTGATTTCTGTAAACGCGTCGATAAACGCCAGGTCAACCGTCGCACGGTAGAGTCCCTGATACGTGCCGGTGCCATGGATTGCCTGGGCAAAGACCGTGGCGTCTTGCTGGCAACCGTCGATTTTGCGCTGGAAGCAGCGATGCAGGCAGAAGCCGCAGCAAACCAGGTCAGCCTGTTTGGTGATGACGATGATTTGATCGCGCCGCCAGATTACCTGGATGTACCGCCGTGGACAGACAAGAAGCGCCTGACCGAAGAAAAACTGGCGCTGGGCTTTTACCTGTCCGGCCATCTGTTTGATTCTTATGCGCCAGAAGTACGCCAGTTCATCAAGACCACTCTGGCCAAGCTGGAGCCTTCACGCGATTTGCGCCTGATTTGCGGCATCATTACCGGTGTGCGCACCCAGATGACACAGCGCGGCAAGCTGCTCATCGTCAGCCTTGATGATGGCACTGCCGTGGTTGAAGTGACGGTGTATAGCGAGATCATGGAAGAATTCAAATCCCTGTTCAAGGAGGATGAATTCCTGGCTGTGCTGGGCAAAGTGTCGGAAGACAGGTTCTCTGGCGGCTTGCGTATCTCGGCTGAAAAAGTCATGGATATAGGCCGCGCCCGCGTACAGTTCTCGCAAGGTTTGCGCCTGACGTTGACATCGACAGCAGACACCAAAAAGCTGCAAGAGATGCTGAAGCCACATTTGAACGCCGATGGTTGCCCGGTATTGATACGCTATCAAAACGCCAATGCCAGTGCTGAAATGTATTTGTCAGACCAGTGGCGGGTGAACCCGGATGATGTCTTGCGGCAGAACCTGGGCGAATGGCTATCCATGAAAAACGTCAAAATTGAATACGCCTGATTCCATGGATACCAGTAGTGTATTGCCAGCGCGTGGTGGTTCACCGCAGGCAGAGCCGCAAACCGTCTGGCGCCAGTCCTTGCCGCATCAGATACTGACAGGCTTGCCGCTGACCCTGTTTTTCCCGGTTGGTGTCATGTATGCCGGTGTGCTGCTGTTTTATATCAGTTTGCTGGTATCGGGTGGCTACCTGAAGAAGATGCACAGGATCAGGCAAAGCGCCATGTTGCTGCCGATACTTGGCCTTAGCCTGGTGAGTATCGTGCTGGCGGCAATGCAGGATATCCCGCCAGAAATCAGTAAAGAATTCTGGCCGGGGTTTGTGCATTACCAGACGTATTTGTTTCTCTTGCCTTTTCTGACCGTGGCTGCGGGCGTGTGGCAAAGGCGGGCGATGTATGTTTTCTTTGCTGGTGCAGTGCTGGCGGCAACGCTGTTTGTGGCCAATTTTTTCCATCTCTTGCCTGTCAATACGGTATTTCGCAGCTATGTGATTTATGAGGGTAATAAATCCATCTTGCTGGGCATATTGATGGCGATTGCCGCTGCCTGGATGTTGCATGATTTGCGCAGTCACCGTGACCATCTGGTCTGGCGTGTTTTGGCAATAGTGTATGTGGCAGCAGCCCTGGTCTTGCTGGCAAAAACCAGGACTGCCAGCCTGCTGTTTTTTATCCTGTGTGGTGTGCTGATCTTGCGCCAGATAGGTTGGTCATGGCGTGTAGTGGCTTTGCCTTTGATCTTGCTGGTAGTACTTGGCGGCAGCTGGAAATATGCATTGAGTCTGCCACCACCGGCAACCTGTGAAGTGCGTCTGGTGCAAGCCGGGCCGTGGGAAATTTTTAAATTGCGCAGCCTGTGTACTGTGCATCAATTGCATGATTTTTCCCAGGGCCGCAAAGTCAATGATGACGGCATGCGTCTGGAACTTTACAAGATCACCAGCGAGATCATTGCCGAGAAACCCCTGGCTGGTCATGGCATTGCTACCTGGATGTATCTATACCAGAAAAAAGCCAGGGGTCTGATCAGTTCTACCATGACGACGCCACACAATGATTATCTGTTGTACCTGACAGAAGTGGGTGTCATCGGCCTGTTAGCCCTGCTGGCGATCTGGGCGACCCAATACTGGGTGGCCTATCGTATGGCAAGTATGGCACGTATGGCTGTGCATGAGAATCCCAACACCAGGGAAATGGCCATGCCCTTGCTGATGCTGACCATCGCCATGATGCTGGGCGGCATGTTCAATGCGATTTTGCGTGATGCTGTGTTTGGCATGGCTTTCATGATTTTGCTGGCGATACCGCTGGCTGGCATGCGTAATAAAAATCAGTCACGCCGCAGGTAGATTATTTATGCGCAAGCCTGATTGATTAATTGATTGAGCGGCTTGTGCCAAGACAGGATATGAATTTCATACTATGAGTTTGATCAATAAAGAAACCATCGATGTATTCCGCCGCTTGTGGCAGTCCATCGCGCCTTATCGCTCCCGGGTGTGGTGGGCCTTGCTGACCATGCTGGGCACGGCTTCGACAGAAGTCATGTTCCCCAAGGTGCTGGGCTACATTCTCGATCACGGTTTTAATGCCGATGCAAAAAAGCTTGCCCTGTGGATGGTGCCAGTGGCCATTATTGCGATTTTCCTGTTTCGCGGCATTTGCACGTTTACGACCAGTTATCTGATGACCTGGATTTCGACCAGATTATTGAATCAACTACGCGCCAAGGTATTTGACCGCATCCTGAATGTGCCCATCAGTTTCTATCAAAGCGAGTCGAGTGGACGCATCATCAACACCATCATGTTTGAGGCGCAGCAAATCGTCGAGATGCTCAAGGTCTCGATGACCACGCTGTTCCGCGATTCATTGACGGTGATGGTCTTGCTGGCTGCCTTGTTGTGGCGTAACTGGCAGTTGACCATCATTGCCCTGGTCATGATGCCGGTCATGGCTTTTCTGGTACGAGGTGTCAGCAAGCGCTTGCGCAAACTCAATCAAAGCCAGCTCGATGTCAGCAATGAACTGACCCAGGTCATAGAAGAAGCCACACGTGCCAGCCAGGTCATACGCATCTTTGGTGGGCAGAAATATGAGCAGGAAAGGTTCGAAGCCAAGAATGAAAAATTGCGTGGTTACGCCATGCGTACCACCATTGCCGTTGCATCAACGACGCCGCTGACACAACTCGCAGCCGCGATTGCGGTAGCGGTGGTCATCATGTTTGCGGTGTCGCAGGCAGCGCAAGACTCCACTACGGCAGGCCGCTTCATCGAATTTGTCAGTCTCATGATGCTGTTGCTGACACCTTTGAAACGTCTGGCCGACCTGAATGGCCCCATGCAGCGCGGCATGGCTGCGGCAGAGTCGGTATTTGCCCTCATCGATACCCTGCCAGAAACCGATAGCGGCAAAGCCCTGCCAGCCCGTGCACAAGGCAAACTGGAATTTGTACACACCAGCTTCTCTTATCCAGGCCAGGAACAGGAAGCACTGAAAGATATCAACCTCAGCATAGCACCGGGCGAGACCATCGCTCTGGTTGGCATGTCTGGCGGCGGCAAGACTTCGCTGGTGAATCTGGTGCCGCGTTTTTACACGCCAGATTCTGGCGACATCCTGCTCGATGGCATTTCTTTGCATGACATTTCCTTGTCCAGCCTGCGCGAACAAATCGCCATGGTCAGCCAGAATGTGGTTTTGTTTGATGACACCCTGGTGTCAAATATTGCCTATGGTGATGCCAACCCTGACCCAGCACGCGTAGCAGCGGCAGTGCAGGCAGCACACCTGACTGACGTTGTGCGTGATTTACCCGATGGCTTGAATACGGTAATAGGTGATAATGGCATGCGCCTCTCTGGTGGTCAGAGACAGCGTCTGGCGATTGCCCGCGCTATCTATAAAAATGCACCTATCCTTATTTTGGATGAGGCTACCTCTGCACTTGACAGCGAGTCTGAACGTGCCGTACAGGCCGCACTGGACGAGTTGATGCTGGGCCGTACCACGCTGGTCATTGCTCATCGCCTGTCCACCATAGAACGCGCCAGCCGCATTGCGGTGCTGGTCGATGGCAAGATCATTGAGATGGGTACCCACGCGGAATTGCTGGATAATGGTGGTACTTATGCGAACCTGCATCGCCTGCAGTTTGCTGCCTGATTGATAAAATTGATAAAGGAGAAACCATGACGACAGCGATTTCCCGTTTCCCTGTTCCAGAAATAAAAGATCTGCCTGACGACATACGCGAGAAAGTATTGGCCGTGCAGGAAAAAGCCGGTTTCGTACCGAATGTCTTCCTGACACTGGCGCACAGGCCAGATGAATTCCGCGCCTTCTTTGCCTATCACGATGCCTTGATGCTGAAAACCACAGGCAACTTGAACAAGGCCGAGCGTGAAATGATAGTCACTGCCACCAGCGCCAAAAACAATTGCCTGTATTGCGTGGTGGCTCACGGTGCGATACTGCGTATCTATGCCAAAAATACTCTGGTGGCTGACCAGGTCGCCGTCAATCATTTAAAAGCAGATATTACGCCGCGTCAAAGCGCCATGCTGGATTTTGCGATCAAGGTTTGCCTGGATTCGCAAAGTGTCAATGATGCTGATTACGCCTTGTTGCACAGTCATGGCTTTAATGATGAAGATATCTGGGATATCGCAGCCATCACCGCATTCTTTGGCTTGTCGAACCGCATGGCAAATGTGATTTCCATGCGGCCAAATGATGAGTTCTTTCTCATGGGGCGCACGCCAAGATGAGTGTCGTTGTGCAAAGTCCTGCAAACCGTATCCTCGTCATTGCACCCAACTGGATAGGCGATGCCGTCATGGCCCAGCCTTTGCTGCAATTGCTGAAACGCGACCATCCTGACGCTGCGATCGATGTGCTGGCACCCGCCTGGGTAGCGCCGGTCTTGCGCGCCATGGTGGAAGTGGATACGGTGCTGGAAACACCTTTCAAGCATGGCTCACTGCAATTGCGTGAACGTTGGCGCTATGCAAAAATCTTGCGTCAGCGTGGCTATGCTGCGGCTTATGTCTTGCCGAACACCCTGAAATTTGCACTGCTGCCCTGGATGGCTGGTATCAAAAAGCGGGTGGGGTACAAGGGGGAGAGCCGTTATGGCCTCATCAATGTCATGCATCAAGACAGCAAGTCCGCACCGCGACCCATGGTGGCATTTTATGCAGCGCTGGCGCATGCGCCAGTAACTGATCTGGTGCAGAGCTTTCCCAAACCGCGTTTGCAAATTGCCCCTGCACAGATAAATACCGTCTTGCAGGAAATGGGCTTATCAGCGCAACAGCCCCTGATCTGTTTTGCTCCGGGCGCAGAATTTGGCAATGCCAAACGCTGGCCTGTCAGCCATTTTGCAGAACTGGCAAAGACCATCCTGCAAGCACATCCCGATGCTCAAATTGTCTTGCTGGGCTCACCCAAGGATGTCGAGGTTTGCCGACAGATACAGGCAGCTTGCCCGGCTGTTCACCAGTTTGCTGGCAAGACCAGACTGGATCAGGCATTGGCATTAATCGCAGCAAGTGACGCCATGGTGTCAAATGATTCTGGCTTGTTGCACATTGCTTCAGCGTTGAACAGGCCTGTGATTGCTATCTACGGCCCAACCGATCCTGATCACGCACCACCATTTTCTGATATCGCCCACTCCCTGTCGCTGCGTCTGTCCTGCGCGCCATGCAAGCAAAGGGAATGTCCTCTGGGTCATCATGACTGCATGAACAAGCTTGATAGCCAATTGGTATGGCAACCCCTGCAGGCTATATTGTCGTCCACGCGTTTGCCATTGCCCGCTTTGTCATGACCCATACCAGACGTTTGATGGAGCAGGCCGCAGGCGCGGCCTTGCCTGGATGGGATATCCTGCGTCCTTTCACGAAAAAATTACACTTCCACAAAGGGGAGCTGGTATTCGCGGCAGGTGAATGGCAGCCCTATGTCTATGTGGTTACCAGCGGCATTGTGAAGCTGACCTATCTGGGAATTGATGGCGTGGAGTGGATCAAATCCTTTATTGGTCCTGGCGATTTCTTTGCATGCCCAAATGTCCTGATATCCGGGCAAGCCACGGATTATTTCGCCGCTGCCATTGATGAATGCTTGCTTGAACAGGTTGATTACGCACCTGTCAGACAATTGTGCGATCAATATCCTCCTTGGCAAAAAGCCATACGGCAGTTGCTGGAGCAGCACATAGTCAGGAAAGAGCAGAGGGAACGTGAGTTGCTGACCATGACGCCGGAAGACAGATACCTGTCATTCTTAAAAACCTACCCAGAATTGGCAGAGCAACTGCAACTGCGGGATATTGCACGTTATCTCGGTGTTACGCCTGAAGCATTGAGCCGCATTCGCAAGCGATTGCGACTGTAAATGATTGTGTAAAGCCGTAATTGACATAGCCAGTTATTGTAAGATGGAAATAAATTGGTGCTCTACCGGTAGTCCAAACGTATGTGACTGCTGCATAAACGCACCAGGCAGCATGGCAAAAATGCTAGGCTTATTAATATTATTTTCACATTGCAACTATGACCAAGCATGGAAAGTTGTGGCTCAGCCTGACATGCTTTTGCATGCAATTCCTGCTCGCGCCTGCCAGTTTGGCCGTTGACAAAATACATCTGCAACTCAAGTGGACTCATGCATTTCAGTTTGCCGGATATTACGCCGCAAAAGAGCTGGGTTATTACCGGGAAGCTGGCCTCGACGTTGATATTTTGCCAGCCCAGCCAGGTTTGGACGTCATCAATCAGGTCGTTACAGGCAAGGCAGAATATGGTGTTGGCACCAGCAGCCTGATACTTGCCCGCAAGGCAGGTCAGCCCGTGGTTGCCCTGGCTGTCATATTTCAGCATTCCCCATTGATACTGCTATCCAGAAAAGTGAACGATGTGCAGACTGTGCACGAGCTCAAGGGCAAGCGCATGATGCTGGAGCCGCAGTCGCAGGAATTGCTTGCCTATCTCAGGCGTGAAAATGTGCCTTTCGAACAACTGCAGCAAATCGAACACAGCTTCAATCTTGATGATTTGATACAAGGGAAAGTCGATGTCATTTCTGCTTACCTGACCAATGAACCATTTCGCCTCGGGCAGGCGGGCGTTGCCTACAATATCTACACGCCGCGCGCTGCCGGTATCGACTTTTATGGCGATAATCTGTTCACCAGCGAGAACGAGATACGTACCCATCCTGAACGTGTAAAAGCCTTTCGCGCTGCCAGTTTGCGTGGCTGGGAATATGCGATGAGTCATCAGGATGAAATCATAGATATGATATTGCAGCGCTATAAGAGTACAGATGCGGGGCAGCACAACAAGAAATTTTTTCAGTATGAAGCAGCACAAACCAGTTATTTGTTGAGCCGGGAACTGATCGCGATAGGGTATATGAATCCAGGGCGCTGGCGTCATATAGCAGATACTTACGCAGAGCTGGGCATGCTGCCAGCCAGTTATCCTCTGGATGATTTTTTGTATGACGCCAATCCCAACGTGAATATGCGCTGGTTGTATTTCTGGGGTGCACTTGCCCTGTTTTTTGTCAGTATAGTCGGTGGCGTGGCATTGTATATTTTCAAGGTCAATCACAAGCTGGCAAACAGTCTGGATGAATTAAAGAGAAATGCATTAAGACTCAATCTCCTGTCGTCTGCCATAGAGCACAGCCCGACCTCGGTGATCATCACTGACGCCAATAGTGTGATCGAATACGTGAACCCGCACTTCAGCCTGGAGACGGGTTATTCTGCTGATGAAGTCATCGGTAAAAAACCGAGTATCCTGCAATCTGGCCAAGTGCCAGCCGAAACCTATCAGGCCATGTGGGCGCAGCTCTTGCGGGGCGAAGTCTGGGCGGGTGAATTGATCAATCGCCGCAAAAACGGCGAGGCATATTGGGAAGAGGCGCACATTGCCCCTGTCAAAGACGGCAAAGGCAAGACCCGTCATTATGTCGCCGTCAAAGTCGATGTCAGTGTACGCAAGGAAGTCAATGACAAGCTGGCCTATCTGGCGCATCACGACAGCCTGACGCACTTGCCAAACCGCACCCTGTTCTTTGAGCGGCTGGCGCAGGGGCTGGCACTGGCGAAAAGAAACAATACCCGCCTGGCGCTCATGTACATAGATCTGGATCGCTTCAAACCTGTGAATGATACCTATGGCCATGCAGTAGGTGACATCCTTTTGCAGCAGGCGGCAGAACGTATGAAGCATTGTCTGCGTGATTCTGATACGGTAGGACGTATAGGTGGCGATGAATTCGTGGCGCTGACCCTGGATGTCAGCGACGGGCAGAGCGCCTGTCTGCTGGCAGAGAAATTACGTGCAGCACTTGGACAGGCGTTTCTCATTGCAGGTAATGAGCATACAGTGTCGGCAAGCATAGGTGTTGCCATTTATCCCGACCATGCGACAACTGAAATCGAATTGGCCAAGAGGGCTGATATTGCCATGTATGCCGCCAAGGCAGGCGGGCGGGATCAGGTCAAACTGTATTGCCAGGATATGGGGCAGACTCTTGAATAGCGCACTGAAGCGCATCATTTCTTTGTCGAATGAATGGCGGGTAAAGAGCCATCTTGCTGGCCTTTCCTGATGACCTTGTCTATCTGTTCAATGATGCCATCATCTTTGGATGCCAGTATTGCAAAGTGGATGTAATCCACGGATAAAAACTTATCCAGTACCTTGAATGAAACACCAGATGGCATGGGCGTATCTGGTGCTATGTCGGGCATGGCCTTGTTGAGCATGGCTTCGACCTTGCGCGGGTCAGGATCATGGTGGCTGAACAACATGACATCCGTGCGCCTGTTCAATAATTTTTTCAGGCGCGAGGGCAGGGAATACAGATCTTCTTCTATCAGCAATAACTCGGATTTTGCCTTTTCAAATTCATCGCCATAGGTAGAGCCTCTTACCATGCCCACGGTTTTACCCTGCAGGTCGGCGAGACGGGAAAACGCAAAAGCTTGATCACTCCTGACGACCAACCAGACATGGGTAGCAAAAGCGGGCAGGGAAAAATGCAGGGTTTGTGCCCGCTCCCTGGTTTTTGACAAACCAAAAGCCAGGCCTTCGCCCTCATTCAGGCTTTGCAACAGACGTTTCCAGGGATAACGTCTGTACTCAAATTGCAGGTGCAATTCTTTTTCCACATAAGCCACGGCTTGCTGAAATATGGGGTTATACGGCACCTGCGGGGTATTGGTGGCATTCGATTCTGCAATCAGCAGGACGAGTTTGCGCGGCTCTGCTGCCCAGCCCGCTGTGAAATACAGCGAGGTAAGAGCACCCAGGAAGTATCTTCTTTTTTGATGTTCTTTTTTTAATATCGTCACTGCGATTTTTTCCTGCCTTGAGATTCGCCATATCAAAAAATATTTTACTCCTTATGGTGACGCTATAAGTTCCTAATGCGACTATTTAAGCTTATTTTTCAAATACATAACTGCCTGGCGCAGCCCCCAGTTCTTTATCGCTGACAACTCTTGCCTTCACTTGTGTGCTGCTGGAATGCCCTGCCAGCCAGGTTTGCCAATGTGTCCACCATGAGCCTGTCTCCGTTGTTGCCGCCTTGAGCCAGTCTTCGGCCTGCTGGAAAGACTGGCCGCGCTGATCAGATGGCAAATGTTGAAAGCTGCGATGCGCATGTCCCGGTTCTGAAACTATGCCAGCATTGTGGCCGCCAGACGCCAGTACAAAGTCGATAGGCGCATCGGTCAGCACATGGATTTTATACACAGAACGCCACGGTGAAACATGGTCGCGTGCCGTGCCAACCACGTACATGGGGGCGTGTATATTATTCAGTGCCACGGCATGGCCATGTACTTCATAGCGGCCTTCTGCCAGGTCATTGTGCAGGAACAGGTGTTTTAAATATTCACTATGCATGCGATACGGCATGCGGGTGGTATCCGCATTCCAGGACATCAGATCATTTGGCGAATTGCGTGTGCCCAGCTGATATTCACGCATGATTTTTGACCAGATCAGGTCGCGCGAATTCAGCAATTGAAATGAACCCGTCATCTGCTCACCGGTCAGGTAACCTTGCTCCCACATTTGGGCGTCCAGCATGGCAATCTGGCTTTCATCTATGAACAGGCCAAGTTCACCCGGTTCGCTGAAATCAGTTTGTGCAGCCAGCAGATTGACCGTTTGCACAGGCGGCAAATGGTGTGCGTATTCCCTGGCGTGATCGCTTGCCAGTGCCGCGGCGGCAATGCCTAGCAGGGTGCCACCTAGGCAGTAACCAACCGTGTGCACGGCTTTGTGATGGGTTAACTTGCCAACTTCTCCCAGTGCTGCAAACAGGCCGCTGTCGAGGTAGTCTTGCATGCCCAGGTCACGGTCTTCCTTGCCAGGATTTTTCCAGGAAATCATGAATACCGTATGACCCTGGCTGACCAGGAAACGCACCATGGAATTATGTGGCGACAGATCAAGGATGTAATATTTCATGATCCACGAAGGTACGATCAGGACAGGCTCTGCATACACCTTTGTGGTCTGCGGGGCATATTGTATGAGTTCTATCAGGTGATTGCGAAATACCACCTTGCCCTCAGTGACAGCAACATCACGTCCCGGTTGATATGCCAGTTGCTCGGTTTTATGTTCGCCAGCTTCAACCCCAGGCACTTGAAACTCCAGCCCATTATCCTGCATCCAGTGCGCCGCGCCAGTCATCAGGTTCTTGCCGCCCGTGGCCTGGGTAGTGGCGATGACTTCGGGATTGAGCAAGGGGAAGTTCGACGGGGACATCATGTCCAGTAACTGCCTGGACATGAAGTTGACGACATTTTCATGATGCGCAGTGACTCCGCGCACGCCCTTGGTCGCATGTTGCCAGAACTCCTGTCTTTGCAGGAAGTATTGGTTCATGGCGTTGAAGGGCCAGTTGGCCCAGCCTGCGTCGGCAAAGCGGGTATCGCCTGCTCCATTCTTTTCAGTCTCTGCGGGTTTGCCGGTCAGCGCGGGTGCCAGAAATTGGGGCCAGCTGGCGATTTGTTTTTGCAGCAGATTACTTAGTTCCAGCTGTTTTCCTGGTGACACGGCGATATGCATGCCCCAGTCCATCCAGGCCAGAGCCACGCTGGCGGGTGAGATGCCGCCGGTCAATTTGGCAATATGGTTTTGCAAGGCCATATCGAGAGGATGCACTTCGGCCTCATCGTCACCAAGATAGCAAAGCGGGCGGGCAGGGCTTGCATAGTTTTTCTTTTGACCGGCTTGTTGTGGGGTGGTGGCAGGGCTGTAATCAGTTTTCATTGGCGCATCCTCGTTGATGTAAGCCTATTCTGGCAAACATGTCAGTCTATTGAATTGATTCGAATCAATTGCATTGTGCAAATGCAGCAATACACTAAGGATACTCTTTTTTGGTGAATTCAAGATGACACTGTTCAGACCACTTTCTCTCTGTAGAGACGCACAAAACCCAGCCCTGCGCAGGCAAACGGCTGCTCGTGCAGGCATGTTGGAAACAGATGGAAAGCCAAACAAAATCAAGGCTTTCGCACAAAGTTTGATCTGCATCAATATTTTGCTGACTGGTGTGCCATCCCTTGCCGCAGAAAACCTTGAGCAAGTCTGGAACATCGCTTTACAGCGTAATCATGTGCTTGCTGCTTCGCAGCAAAAAGAACAGTCAGCGCAACATCAACTGGCTTCTGCGCAAGCCAATTACCTGCCAAAGTTGAGCCTGGAAAGTGGCTACATGCGCACCGAAAGCGAACCGGCAGCCAAAGTGAATATACCGGCGCTTCCCATGCTGAAAGGCACTACGCTGCCGTTTGCGCAGGAATCGGCCTATTTCGGTGGTCTCAGCATTTCTGCACCTGTATATACCAGCGGCAAAATTTCGTCTGGCGTCGAGGCAGCCCAGGCGCAATCCGAAGCGAGCCTGGCACGCACCCAGCTTACCCGCAGTGACCTCAAGCTGGCGATTGCGCAAAGTTATATCGCCGTATTGCGCGCCGAGCATGCGGTGCATGTCAGTAACAGCCATATCGCTGCAGTCAGCAAGCATGTAGATGATGTACAGGCACTCTTTGACAAGGGCTATGCTGCCAGACACGATTTGCTGGCTACCCAGGTGGCGATGGCAAATGCACGTCAACTTGGGCTGCAGGCAAACAATGCGCTGGAGCTGGCGCGTGCAGCATTGAATCGCTGGCTGGGGCGTGAATATGAAAGAGCGGTCGAGATACAGGATATTGGAGGTTTTAACAAAGAGCCCGCCATGGCAGATTTGCCTGCTCTTTTGCAGTCTGCAAATAATGACCGCAAGGAATTACAAGAGTTATCCAGCCAAAGCCTAGCCTACAAAAAACAGGCCAATAGCGTCGCTGCCGGACACATGCCGCAGGTAGGCGTCACTGCCGGTTATAGCAAGCTGGAAAACCGCTACCTGGCTGAAGACAAGGGCTGGTATGTAGGAGTGGTGATGAAATGGGACCTGTTTGATGGTGGGCTGGTCCGACATCAGGTTTCGCAGCTTTCTGCAACAGCACAGGCGATTAGTGAAATGGAAGCTGACACCCGGGAGCGCATCGCCTTGCAGGTGCGCCAATCCTGGCTCACACAACAAGAGACCAGGGCGCGCATGCAACTGGTGGAAAAGGCGGTAGAACAGGCCGAAGAAACACTGTCGCTGGCACGCGAGCGCTACCGCTCAGGGTTGGCGCCGAATAGTGATGTGCTTGATGCAGAGGCGCGCCGCTTGCAGGCACTGTCCAATCGCGATAACGCACTCTATGACCATGAATTCGCCCGCCTGCAATTGTTGCATGCCGCGGGAAAATTGTAAGTGGCGCATTACAAATTACTTATCAGTATCCAGGAAAAATGATGGAAAATAAATCCAAATTGCTGGGCCCGGCCTTGCTCGGTGTTGCTGCCGTGCTCATCGCTGGTGGCTATTTTTATTATCTGGCACAGTCACGCAAGATGCCAGAAGGTCTGATCGTTGCTAATGGCCGTATTGAGGGCGACCGCATCGTCGCTGCTGCCAAATACCCTGGCCGCATCAGCAAGGTGTTTGCCAGGGAGGGTGATAGTGTCAAGGCAGGTACAGTTATTGCGCAACTCGAAGATGACAGTGTCCAGGCCAAGGTCGAGCAGGCCAGACAGGCTTCCAATGCTACTGAGGCACAAGTCCGCGCTGCACAAGGTGCTCTCGACGTGGCTCAAAAAGAAGTGCCCTTGGGTATCAACCTAGCAGATGCAACAGTCAGCCAGGCCCAGGCTGCCTACGCCAAGGCCATGGCTGTCGAACAGCAAGCAAGGCTTGATGCACAACGTCACAAGGACTTGTTTGAGCGTGGCGTGATCGAAAAGCACAGATACGAGCAGGCTGACCTGGCTTGGCAGGTGGCACAGTCAGATGTCAAGGCTGCGCAAGAAGCAGTGAATCGTGCCAGGCAAGGGCTCTCGCAGGCGCAACTGGGTAACGACAAGGTCAAGGCAAGGCAGCAGGATATTGCAGCTTTAAAAGCCCAGCACGACAGGGCAGATGCTGCAGTGACAGAAGCCAGTTCCGTACTCGCCGATCTGCTCATCAAATCACCAGGTTCTGGTGTGGTGCTGACACGTCTGCGTGAGCCAGGTGAAGTTGTCATGCCTGGCGGGTCCATCCTGGAGATGGTCGATCTTGATCATTTGTACCTGAAGGTCTATGTAGCCGAATCAAGAATTGGGCAATTACGCCTGGGTTTGCCCGCACGTATTTACGTGGATTCGCAGGGCGAGCAGTTCTATGAAGCGAAGGTCAGCTATATTGCCACGAGAGCAGAATTTACACCCAAGGAAGTACAGACCACCGATGAGCGGGTCAAACTGGTGTATGCAGTCAAGCTCAGTATAGACAAGAATCCCGACCACAGGCTGACCCCAGGCATACCGGCAGACGCTGTCATACGTTGGAAAGAAGAGCAAGCCTGGCAAAAGCCACGCTGGAAATAAATGCCCGCGATGATGAAACAAATGCAGCCAGTTGCCACGATTCCCGGACCAATCGTTCTCGCACGTGCACTGATGAAATCCTATGGCAACTCGATTGCCATGGATGGCATAGACTTGCAGGTGGAAGCTGGCGAAATCTATGGCCTGATTGGTCCTGACGGCGCGGGCAAGAGCAGCTTGCTGAAATCCGTGGCAGGCGTGCTGGCACACGACTCTGGCGACCTGCAGGTATTTGGAACACTGATCAATTCTGAAAAAAGCAGTGAATTGATCAAGGACAGGATAGGTCTCATGCCTCAGGGTCTGGGACAGAATCTGTATGGCGACCTGTCGGTAGAAGAAAACATCGATTACTTCGGAGGTTTGCGCCTGTTAAGCAAGGCTGAACTGAGTGAGCGCAAGGAAACCCTGCTGCGCAGCACCAGGCTGGAAAGATTCCGTGACCGTCCGATGAAAAACCTGTCCGGCGGCATGAAGCAAAAACTGGGGCTGGTTTGCACCCTTATCCACGAGCCACAACTGGTGATACTGGATGAGCCAACCACGGGTGTTGACCCGGTATCCCGTCGCGAATTCTGGAGCATCCTGGCGCGCCTGCTGGAGGAAAAAGGCATCACAGCCCTGGTGTCCACCGCCTATATGGATGAAGCCAGTCGCTTTCACCGCGTGTCGCTCATGCATGCAGGCAGGATACTGGCATCAGGCGAGCCTGAACAAATCAAGACCCTGGCGGCAGGCTCTGTGGTCAGCATGGTATGCAGCAAGGCGGAGCAGCAGATAGCTGCTGTCCATCAGCTAGGCCAGCAATTCCCCCAGATGGAAGTATTGGGGCAAGACATACGTGTATTCGTCGATGAGACCGATGCAGGCAAGGCCAGCGCACAAGTGCAGCTATGTGTTCCTGATGTCACTATCAGTCACTACGAGGTGCTGGAGCCAGAACTGGAAGATGTCTTTATCGCGCTCCTGCGGAAAAAACAGTTATTGGCCAGCAAAGCGGCCCAGAAAAATCCTGACTCTACTGATCTCCCTGCTCAACGTCATGCCGATCATGGCCTGGCGATAGAGGCAGAAAATCTCTCGCGTATTTTTGGTGCTTTCAAGGCTGTGGATGATCTGAGCTTTCGCGTACCGCAAGGCGAGATTTTCGGTTTGCTGGGCGCGAATGGTGCAGGTAAAAGCACAGTCATCAAGATGCTGACTGGCATACTCAGCCCCAGCAGCGGCAAGGGCAGGGTAGCGGGAGCCGACATGCGAGATGCCGGCCGGCAGATACGTGAACGCATAGGCTATATGTCGCAGGCGTTTTCCCTCTACCTTGACCTTTCTGTGCTGGAAAACATACGCCTGTATGCAGGTATCTATGGCCTGACGAGGCAGCAAACCGCAGCCCGCATGGACTGGATACTGGATATGGCAGGCCTGCGCCCTTTCGGCAGTGCGCTGGCAGCCAGCCTGCCCATGGGCTTGCGCCAGCGTCTGGCTTTGGGTTGTGCACTGATACACAGGCCGCAAGTGCTGTTCCTTGACGAGCCTACTTCTGGAGTTGATCCCCTGGGCCGCCGTGCCTTTTGGGAAGTCCTGTTCAAGCTTGCGCGCGAAGAAAACGTCACCATCCTGGTCACTACCCACTATATGTCTGAGGCAGAGCACTGCGACCATATTGCCCTCATGTACGCCGGACGCATAGTCGCAGATGCGTCGCCAGATCAATTGAAAGCTGACGTGGAAGCGCAGGCTGGCAAATTGTATGAATTGAAGACAGCGGGGGATGCTAATCAGGCGCAAGCCACGCTGGAAATTTTGCACAAGAATGGTTTTTCCAGTGCTGCTTTGTTCGGTTCGCGTATCCACGTGATGTTGCCGGAACCTGAACAGGATCTGCCGCGTCTCCATGCACTTCTGCAGACACCTGACATCCAGTTCCAGCAAAAGCGTTTGAGCATGGAAGACGTCTTTGTCCACATCGTCACCAGGCTGGAAGCAGAAGACGCCAAAGCCAGGGGAGAGCAAGCATGAATCTGCGGCGTATCAGTGTAGTGGCGTATAAGGAATGGCGCGAGATCGTGCGCGACCGTCTGTTTTTTGTCCTGGCTTTTGTCGTGCCATCCTTATTGATGCTGCTGTTTGGCTACGGTCTGTCACTGGATGTGGAAAACATTCCCCTGGCGATTGTGGATTATGACCAGTCTGTCAGTTCGCGTGACTATGCGCATCACTTCAGTGACTCGCGTTATTTTTCTTTCCAGGGCTATGCGCAGCGGGAGTCGGACGTAGAAAAGCTCCTGGTCGATAACAGCTTGCGGGCTGTCATCATTATCCCGCCCGATTTTGGTACACGCTTGAAATCAGGCCAGGCAACGACGGTGCAAACCTGGATAGACGGTACTTTCCCTTTCCGTGCACTGACGGCAAAAGGCTATGTGACCGCCATCAATGCCGCCATGAATCTTGATAATTTGTCGGCTCATTTCTCTGCGCTGACAGGCATAGGGCAAGAGACTTTGCGTAACAGCATGCAATCGGTCAAGCTGGAGACAAGGTATTTGTATAACCAGGAGGTCAAGAGCATCTGGTCGATAGCGCCCAAGCTCATCATGGTTATCCTCATGTTGTCACCACCATTTCTGACTGCTTTGGGCGTAGTCAGGGAGAAGGAATCCGGTGCCATCTATAACGTCTATTCATCCACCTTGTCACGCGGTGAATACCTGATCGGCAAGTTACTGCCCTATGTAGGGATTTCCATCGTCAATGCCTGCGCACTGACCGCATTTGCCCTGCTGCTGTTTGGTGCGCCATTCAAGGGTGATCCGCTATTCTTTTTGCTATCCACCATACTGTATGTGATTTGCACTACCGGCATAGGTTTGCTGGTGTCGGTGATGGTGAATACCCAGGTGGCAGCCATGGTGGGTACGGCCATAGTGACTGTAGTACCTGCGGTACTTTATTCAGGCATGATTATTCCCATACCTTCGTTGTCTGCCATTGCTTCAGTCATTGCCCATGCCTTGCCCGGCATGTATTACGCAGAGATCGCCATGGGTAGCTTTCTCAAGGGGGTTGGTATTGCGGCGTTGTGGCAAGACATGCTGATCCTGGCTTTGTATGCCATAGCCTTGTTTACAGCAGGATTTCTTGGTTTTTCCAAGCGGCCAAAAAATTGATGCGGAGTATGATGAAATGAACAGTTTGTTCGATCGTATCTGGTGGAGCCGCTTGCAGGCCATGACCTGGAAAGAGTTGTTGCAACTCATGCGTGACCCTGTCTTGCTGGTGTTCGTGCTGTATGCATTTTCTGCTGATATTTATAATGCTGCTTCTGGTGTGTCATTCCAGTTAAATAATGCGGCCTTAGTATTGTTTGATCTGGACCGCAGCGCGGCATCACGCGAACTGGCTGGGCGCTTCATGTCACCTGAGTTTCGCTGGGCAGGGGCCATCACGTATGCCAGCCAGGGGCAGCAATTGCTGGATGATGGCAAAGCGATGGCGGTGCTGGATATACCGCCAGGCTTTTCGGATAAGTTGGCGCGTGGCGACACGGCATCCGTACAGATGCAGATTGATGCCTCCAATTCTGTACAGGGCTTTCTGGCAGCCGTGGATGCAAGCCAAATCGTTGCCCGCTATGGCCTGGAGCAAACCGCGCAGCGTTATGGTGTCGGAATTGGCGGAATTGGCGGGGCAGGAGGGGCTGTGGACGCACCACTGATCAATAACCAGACCCGGGTCTGGTTTAACCCTAACCAGAATGATGCCTGGTTCATGGGTATTTCAGAATTATTGAATGTAATTACCCTGTTTTCGCTGTTGCTGCCTGCGGCTGCCATGGTCAGGGAAAAAGAACGTGGGACCATAGAACAGTTGCTGGTATCACCGCTGTCACCATTGCAGATCATGATACCCAAGATAGTGGCGATGGTAGCGGTGATCCTTGGCGGCACCGCTCTTGGGCTATTCGGCATTCTGGTGCCGGTCTTTGCCGTGCCGGTAGCAGGAAGCTTGTTATTGTTCTTTGCACTGACTACCTTGTATGTCAGTACCCTGGCTGGCATAGGTATATTGATCGCCACCATGACGCGCAATATGGCGCAGGCAGGCATGATGGTGATACTTATTATCGCCCCCATGATGTTTTTGTCGGGCGCATGGACTCCTCCTGAAGCCATGCCCACCATCATGCGACTGGGCATGTATGTATCACCACTGTATTACTACATCAATGCCAGTTATGGCATTTTGATGAAGGGGGCTGGTTTCAGTGTATTGTGGCCCATGTTTTCAGGCATATTGCTGATAGCCGTACTGGTGAGCCTGACGACGATAGCGCGTTTCAAAAAACAGTTTGCCTGATGTGTCGGGCAGGCAAACACCTGGTTCAGGTTCAATCAGGTTCAACCGAGATAGGTAAAAAAGATGACTGCAGCAAGTTCTTCATTTTCATTACAGGGCAAACGCGGCCTGATCATAGGCTTGGCCAATGAGCACAGTATTGCCTATGGCTGCGCGGCCATGGTAAGGCAACTGGGTGCAAGGACAGTATTGTCCTGCGTGAATGCCAAGGCGCATCAGTTTGTTGCGCCGCTGGCAGCAGCGCTGGAATCCACACTCGTCGTTTGTGACGTGGAACAGGAAGGTTCGCTGGAAGCTCTTGTTGACGCGGCAGTGCAGGAACTGGGGGAACTGGATTTTGTCATCCACTCCATTGCCTGGGCACCTTTGGATGATTTGCATGGCCGTGTCATCGACAGTTCCAGTGCAGGTTTCTTGCGCGCGATGAATGTCTCCTGCCATTCATTTGCCCGTCTCACCAGACTATGCGAGCCGCATTTAAGCAAGAGCGCCAGCATCATGACCATGACCTATCTGGGGGCAGATGAAGCCGTTGCCCACTATGGCATCATGGGGCCGGTCAAGGCGGCACTGGAATCAACGGTGCGCTATCTGGCGACTGAACTTGGCCCGGCAGGAATACGGGTACACGCGATATCCCCAGGCCCTGTGCCTACCCGTGCAGCGTCTGGCCTGCAAGACTTCGATGTACTGATGCAGAAAGCGGTTGCCCGCTCCCCTCTGGGCAGGCTGGTGACACTCGATGAGATAGGTCGGCTGGCCGCATTCCTGGTCAGTGATGCTTCATCCGGCATGACAGGGCAGACCTTGTATGTGGATGGCGGCTATCACATCGTAAATTAATGGGAGTCCACATCAAATGAATACCATCAACACAGCAACCAATGAACAAGACCTGATCTCCAATGTCGTGTATGAAGACTTGCAGATAGGGCAGACCGCGAGCCAGGTACGTACATTGACCAATGTAGATATCCAGGCTTTTGCTACGGTATCAGGTGACGTCAATCCCGCCCACCTGGATGCTGAGTATGCAGCACATACCTTGTTCCATGGCGTGATCGCTCACGGCATGTGGGGCGGGGCGCTGATTTCCACCATCCTGGGCACGCGCCTGCCAGGGCCAGGTACGATTTACCTGGAACAAAATCTGCACTTTGCCAAGCCTGTACGTATAGGCGACACCCTGACCGTATCTGCGACCGTCGTAGCAAAAGATGATGAAAAAAAACGCGTGACCCTGGACTGCGAAATCATCAACCAGAAAGGTGAGAAAGTCGTTTATGGCAATGCACTGGTCATCGCCCCGACAGAAAAAGTAAGCCGCCCGCGTACCCATTTACCCACCATGACCATGTTTGACCTGGGCGAGCGCCAGCGCCATCTGCTGAACAGTGTCAAGGATTTACCAGCGATACGTTGCGCGGTTGTTCATCCCTGTGATGCAGACTCATTGCAAGGGGCGGTGGATGCCGCCAGGCAGGGCTTGATTATTCCGGTGCTGGTCGCTCCACTTGAAAAACTGCACGCCGTTGCTGCAGCCGCGAATATTGATATCACAGGATTTGAAAAAGTTGATGCTCCGCATAGCTATGCCGCTGCCGACATAGCCGCCGAAATGGCCTCCAAAGGCCAGGTGGAAGCCTTGATGAAAGGCAGTCTGCATACCGACGAACTCATGCATGCGGTGGTTGAATGCACTGCCTTGCGCACTGGTAGACGGCTTTCACATGTCTATCATCTGGATGTGCCCATGTATCACAAGCTTTTGCTGCTAACTGATGCCGCCCTGAATATCTATCCCACCCTGCCAGAAAAAGCTGACATACTGCAAAACGCCATCAACCTGGCGCACGCACTGAACATCCCCCTACCCAAGGTCGCTCTATTGTCGGCGGTAGAAACGGTGAACCCCAAAATCATGTCCACCATCGATGCTGCCGCATTGTGCAAAATGGCAGAACGCAAGCAAATCACCGGTGCCATAGTCGATGGCCCGCTGGCATTCGACAATGCCATCTCTGCGCACGCAGCACAGATCAAGGACATAGTCTCTGCCGTATCTGGCGATGTCGATATCCTCATGGTGCCTGATCTGGAGTCGGGCAATATGTTGGGCAAGCAATTTGAATATCTGGCTGGTGCTGCGACTTGTGGTGTCATCCTCGGTGCCAAAGTGCCTATTGCATTGACCAGCCGTGCCGATGGCCCTTCGTCCCGGGTTGCTTCTGCGGCACTCGTCAAATTGCTGGCGCATGAATACCGGAAGAATGCACCATGAAGCAGCCCGTCATCCTATCGGTGAATTCAGGTTCATCCAGCATCAAGTTTGCCCTGTATCCTTTTACAAAAGATGGCGTGACTGGCAGTAATCTGACAGGTGTCATTGAGGGGTTGCAGCCGAGTGGGAAGCCTGTCATACAATGGCATGCAGGTAATGAAGCACAGACCTTGACGCTGGATCAAACGGATATCAGCGCCGCAGGTGGCGACCAGTTCGCGGCTGCGCTGCAAGCCCTGCACGGCGTGTTGATGAGCCATAGTGCTGACATGCAAATAGCCGCCGTAGCTCACCGCATAGTGCACGGTGGCGAGCGTTTTTCATCTTCCATCGTGATAGATGACGCAGCCCTGGCTTACCTGCATACTCTGGATACTCTGGCACCACTGCATCAGCCGCATAACCTGGAAGGCGTAGCAGCCTTTCGCCGCGCCTATCCCGGCATACCACAGATAGCCTGCTTCGATACAGGCTTCCATGCCGACATGCCTGCCTGCGAAACCACGCTGGCCCTGCCGCAATCCCTGCGTGCCACTGGCATACGCCGTTACGGTTTTCATGGCCTGTCGTACCGCTATGTCGCCAGTCACCTGGCCCAGCAATCGGCTCGCGCATTTGATCCGGCTGCCGGGCGCGTCATCATGCTGCACCTCGGTAATGGTGCCAGCGCCTGCGCCATGAAAAACGGCAAAAGTATCGCGACCTCTATGGGTTTTTCAGCACTAGACGGCCTGATGATGGGCACCCGCTGCGGCGCACTCGACCCCGGTGTCATGCTGCACCTGATGCAGCAGGGCTGGGATGTCAAGCGCATAGAAACCACCCTCTACAAAGAATCCGGCCTGCTCGGTGTATCAGGCATCTCCGCCGACATGCGCACCCTGCGCGCGAGCAGCGACCCGAAAGCCAGCTTCGCCATCGATTTATTCACCTACCGCGTCATACGGGAATGTGGCGCACTGAGTGCCTGTTTGAACGGCCTGGATGTGCTGGTATTTACCGGTGGTATAGGTGAGCACGATGCCGCATTAAGGCAGCAAGTGGCACAAGGGTTGGACTATCTTGGCATCCAAGTCAATGCCGGAAAAAACGCAGCGGCATGTGGTGATGACATCATGGCGATACATACTCCAGGCAGCAGTGCAGAAGTCTGGGCCGTGCCTACCGATGAGGGACGGGTAGCAGCGATGGATGCGCAACAACTACTTCACCTCAAGCAATGAATTATATTTTCTAAGCGCACTTTTAATTGTACTCAATAGCAGTCTTGAAACCGAAACCAGAACCAGAACCAGAACCAGAACCAGAACGTATATTGCTATATAAACCGGTCAGTTGATTTTAGTCTTGTTTGCTGCAGCGATCTTTTTTTATCACTTCGATCTTGCTCTTCAGATTATGCAGTTCTTTCAAGGACTCAGTCGCTTTTGGGGACAGATTTTCTGTCTCTTTTACGATCTCCAGCAATACGTCAGTGATCAAACCCAATTGAGTGCCATACGAAGCGAGCTGAAATACGTGGGCTTCTATTTCAGCATTGCCAGAAACAGGTGGAATCATGTTGTAGAACCAGGTCGTATTCGGCTCTATGCTTTGCGCGACGCTACCACTCCAGGGAAAGTGAACCTGTGGTGACCAAACCCATAACCATGGATACATGATAGCTCCTTGTTTGATGAAAATTTCAATAAACGGTCACTGGCGACTTGAGACAAGAATTATTTTTTGATCAGATTGAATTATCTCTTTTTATTTAGCACCTTAATCACCAAAGCCAGCATGTTAAGAGTCGCTTCTTTTTGAAAGCCACTTTCAATCAGCTGTGATTTGAAACTCCTGGCAAATTGTGCTTTTTTATAGATATTCATGTCTTGCTTGCGGTTAAATTGATAAACCTTCATCGTAATTAACTGCAACGTTTCTTGTTTTTTCCAGAAAAATTTATCCTTGTTCATTGCCATTTCTTGCGGCAAGTCTTCTGCGACAAATTTTCCCAATTCTTTTCCAAAATTTATCGCAGCTTTTGCATTAAACCAGTTGATCATCAGGCACTTTCAAGAAATCTATATTAAAGAGGCTGTATGGCCAGCATGTTGCATATATCAATTATTATTGCTTGATGACCATGCCCTGGCCTGTGGGCAGCTCTAAAACCTGATATCCCCGTTTTTCAAACCAAGGGTCTTCGGCCAGTTTCTGTGCTCTGTAATATGCCCAGCCATAGTCATCCAATATCAACACTGCGCCAGGAACCATTCTCTCGAACAGGACATCAAGTGCGCCTATTTCAGCTTGTGCATTATTAATATCCAGGTGCATGAACGCTATCTTCTCAGGCGCGGCAATTGTCAGGCTGTCGGGAATATTTCCTTGTGTGATGCAGACATTAGGAAAGTCGGAAAATTTTTCCTGAACCTGCTGATATAAAGTCTTGCCATGTTCAGGCATGGCGTGATGCGGCATCTTGTCGTCGTGCTCAAACAAGTCATATAGAAAATATTTTCTGTCCGAGTTTTTCATATCCATGTAGTCACAGATGATTCTTGCCGTCGTTCCTTTGTAGCAGGCAATTTCGACAAAATCGCCGTCCAGTTTTGCACCATTCTTTGCTGCCCAGCATACAGTTGCGTAACGCCATATCAGCGATTGCTCCACCAGATCACTGGTGTGCGCATAGAATGCTGCCATGAACTTTTCGTCTTCAAGAAAGCTGAGGTTACGGTTGTATGTAAAAATATGATCACCGGCGAAAATACCGACTTTGTGCTCCATTTGATCAACAGCATCCTGGAGGTGTTTCATGAATAAGCTGTGATCCTTGAGACCATAAAACTGGCTTGTTGTAAAATTTTGCATAAAATTATTTCCTAGTCAGCAAGTTGATATTATTTATTTTTTCGAATTTATACATAAGTCAAAGCATTATTTTTCTTGATAGAGCGAGTCGCAAACCATCATTCACTGATGAAGGTATGCCTGGAACCATATGAAAATGAGCGAAATATAGCATAGCTTAAATAGTTGATCACGAGATAATTCAAAACAATGCTCTGCATCTTCAGTACCTAAAGGCACTTGAATTTTCAAATTTCCGTATGGCTCTCTCCAATTGTTGAATCGTACTGACATTTTACCCACGTTGTGCATGTTTTCTTTTATCCTGTTGAACAACAGGCAGAGATAATTGGTACGGAATTACCAGTTAGCGGCATTCGCCAGAAGTACAATCTCGTCGATCAAAAGTAAGTAAGGGGTGTTTTGCCAATTTGCCTTCCAGTCACTGGACTTGCTGCATATAGCTTATGTTGTCTCCAGCGACTTCTTTCAGGCTTTCATTCGCGCATGTAGTTTCAAACAAGAGGCACAGTGATTCTCTTGCCCGCCGTAGCTACTTTCACCTGAAATGACCTTGCGAAGAGCGTTGCTGGCCGCTTTGACTATCCTTTGATATGCACGTATCTTCGTCAATCAAACCAGAATTATGCAATACGATTATTTTTAAGAAGCCCGCATGTCCTGCCAAGATATAAAAGGCCAGCGGCAATTCATACAGCTCGTCTCTTTGGAGTTTGTGCGCAAGGCTCGACTCCTTGCGTACACAGGCCAAAATGTACGTTTGCTTCTTTTTCCTCCAAGATACTGACCACTAACGATACCTGGCCAAACATAGGGAGAAGAGTCGGACACGGTACAAGTAACCCAGGAACAAAACGACTGAATTTAGTACGAAACAATTTTGGGTGCAATTTCATAAGTTGCACAAGTTAAGGTTTTTATGAACTTGTCGTCCATTGCTGATTGAAGTTTAGTCCGTCAATGGTCGTTTAGCCCATTCTGGCGCATCGCGCGGGTCGGGTTTATCGCCGTTGAAGTCGGCTAACACCTGCACAGTCTGGTCATCACGCTGCCAGTGCAGTTTTCCATTTGTCGTAAAGATCAGACGATTATTTTGATCGCGGCCTGACCATTCTGCACCTGCGACTTCATTACTGGACGACTTTCGTTTTCCACCGCTGTTGAAAACCTCCAGTCCGTGCGGAATATGGTCAGGGTGAGCTTGGCCCAAAGAACACGAAGATAGAGAGACTATACGGTTCGCTATAAAATAGCCTCCGCCACCCCAAGTGCCACCCTCGGGCCATAGCCCTAGCGCATGTAACCAGGGCAGGCGACTGACCGCCGTCCAGGATGATTTATAGTCTGTGCGCCAGGGTCGTGCCTGAAGCACGAAATAGAGTAACAGTTCCCCATCTGGCGACAGGTCGCAACGTTGAGGGTATAAACGGCCGCGCATCCATGCGCCAGATTCAAAGACGTCGTTGCGGGTATCCCAGCGAATGACGTGAAACCAGTTGCTTGGTCCCCGTGCGAAGATTGCTGCTACATGCGCTTCCTTGGCAAAAATAACGAATAGTCTTGGGCTGGGTGGTGGAGTACTCATGGATCACATAGATGTATTGCTTGATTTGAACGAGTGAAGTTTGGTGCAGGCGCATGAATCCCTTCATGCCTTGGCAGGGCCGACATGAAGAGATTCACGGGTCTTATTCTGATTACTCTGTATCGCGCATCACATCAAAATAATATCGTACTGCTCCTGATGAAACACACTTTCGACTTGTAGTGAAATTGGTTTGCCGATGAAATCACCCAGCATGGCCAGATGCTGCGATTCTTCTTCGAGGAACATATCGACCACGACTTGTGAAGCCATGATGCGGAATTCTCTGGGGTTGAATTGTTTGGCTTCGCGCAGAAGTTCGCGCAGGATTTCGTAGCATATCGTGCGGGCGGTTTTGACCTGGCCTTTGCCGCTGCAGGCAGGGCAGGGTTCGCACAGTACATGGGCCAGTGATTCGCGTGTGCGTTTGCGGGTGACTTCGACCAGACCGAGGGCAGAGAAGCCGGAGACAGATAACTTGGTGCGGTCGCGCGACAAGGCCTTGTTAAGTTCTGACAGTACAGCAGTCTTGTGTTCTTCATTCTCCATATCGATGATGTCGAGAATGATGATGCCGCCGAGGTTGCGCAAGCGCAACTGGCGGGCGATGGCGTGGGCGGCTTCGAGATTGGTCTTGAAGATGGTGTCATCGAAATTGCGACCAGCGACAAAGCTGCCGGTATTGACGTCGATGGTGGTCATGGCCTCGGTCTGATCGACGATAAGGTAACCACCAGATTTAAGATCGACGCGGCGACCCAGAGCGCGTTCTATTTCTTCTTCGACGCCATGCAGATCAAACAGCGGGCGTTCGCCTATGTAGTGCTGCAGCTTGCCGAGTACCGACGGCATGTAATGCGTCGCAAACTCTTGCAGCATGATGTAATTCTCACGCGAATCGACTTGTATGCTGTCAGTCTCTTCATTGACGAAATCGCGCAAGACGCGCTGTGCCAGATTAAGATCCTGATACAGCAGGGTCGTTGGTGGCTGGGTCTTCGCCAGTTGCAGTATGGTGGACCAGGTGCGGCGCAGGTAATCGACGTCGGCTTTGAGGTCTTCATCAGAGGCATCTTCTGCCATGGTGCGGACGATGAAGCCACCTTTTTCTTCTGGTTGCTGCAGATTTTGTACTTTGGTACGCAGGGCTTCGCGTTCAGCTTCGTTTTCTATTTTTTGCGAGATGCCGATATGTGAGTCTTGCGGCAGATAGACCAGCATGCGGCCAGCGATGGAAATCTGTGTAGAGAGGCGGGCACCTTTTGTGCCTATCGGGTCTTTGACGACTTGCACAGTGACTGACTGGCCATCGAACAGCAATTTTTCTATCGGTGTCAGTGGGGCATTGGTATTGCCATTAGCATCTTGCGAGCGAGCATCCCAGATGTCGGCTACATGCAAAAAGGCGGCTCGCTCCAAACCTATGTCGATGAAAGCAGACTGCATGCCAGGCAAGACGCGCACGACTTTACCCAGGTAGATATTGCCGACCAGGCCGCGTGACAGAGTACGTTCTATATGGAGTTCTTGTACCGCACCCTGGAACATCAGTGCGACGCGGGTTTCCTGAGGGGTGATATTGATGAGGAGGTTTTCGCTCATAAGCTTCTCTGATACTTCAATTTAGGGAATAAAGATACCTGCCTGACGAAGTAGCTGGCAGGTTTCAAATAAAGGTAATCCCATGATGCCAGAATAACTCCCTTTGATGTGTGAAATAAAACGGGCAGCCGCACCCTGTATGCCATAGCCACCGGCTTTGTCATAGGGTTCATTACTATCGCAGTAGGCCAGTATCTGCTGTTCATCGAGGTTGGCAAAACTGACTTCTGAACGTTGTGTGGCTGCTGCGCGGCCCAGTGCTGAATGCACGGCAATGCTGGTCAGCACTTGATGGGTCTGGCCTGCCAGCATGCTCAGCATTTGTATTGCTTCTTGCTTGTCGGCAGGCTTGCCCAGTATTTGCTTGCCGAGTACCACAGTGGTGTCGGCGGCAAGCACGGGGCGTGGCAGCATTTTGCGCAGATGCATGATTTCCCATGCCTTGTCTGCTTTTTCCTGGGTGACACGGCTGACATAGGCTTCTGGTGCTTCACCGGGCAAGACGATCTCGGTTACATCTGGCCCGCGTGGTGGGGCATCACGCAGCAGCAAGAGGTCAAACTCTATGCCTGCCTGGTGCAGCAGTTCGCGGCGTCTTGGGCTTTTTGATGCCAGGTAGATTTTATTTTCTTTTAGCATGGCGGTTTCCTTGCTATGACTTATACCCGGTGATAAGGGTGGTTCTGGGTAATTGACCAGGCACGGTATAGCTGTTCAGCCAGCAGCACCCGTACCATGCCATGCGGCAGGGTCAGACTGGAGATGCGTATCAGGGTATCGGCCCTGGCCTTGAATTCTGCATCCAGGCCATCGGCGCCACCGATGATGAAGACCACATCGCGGCCATCCTGCTGCCACTGTGTGAGGTTTTGTGACAGGGCGACACTGGTCCAGTCTTTGCCCCGTTCATCCAGGGCGACTATGCGGGCATTCTTGGGTATCACGGCTTCTATCCTGGTACGCTCAAGAGCCATGACGGTTTCAGCAGTTTTGCTGCCCGAGCGTTCTACCGGTTTGATTTCCTTGAGGATGACACGGCATTCTGGCGGCATGCGTTTGGCATACTCCTGAAAGCCGGTTTCTATCCAGGAGGGCATTTTGTGGCCGACGGCGGCGATGATCAATTGCATGTTTGTGTCTGTTTGCTGCAAGTAGTAGATTGAAACCTGGTCTGCTTAAACAAATGGCTGCACGAGGCAGCCATTTGAGATCGAGCTTTTACAGAATTATTCCTCTGTCGCTTTCTTACGTGCCGGAGCGCGTTTTGCTGGCGCTGCGGCAGCATTGGCAGTGCGTTTTTCTGCGGCTTGCTTGGCAGAAGCAACAGCAGTTTTAGTCGCTGCTACTTTCACGCGGCCACCGGTTGGTATCTTGGCTGGTTTGGCAGCAGTAGTGCCGTCAGCAGCTTTGCGGGCTGCCGGTTTGCGTGCTGGCTTGCCATCTGCATCGCCAGTAGTTTTGGTGACGCGTGGTTTGCGCGCTGGTTTCTTTTCATCTTCCAGCGTCGTCTGAATAGCCATCATGTCATGCGTGACTTCCAGCGGAGCAGCTTTGCCAGCCACTTTACGGACGCGCTTAGGCTTGTCGCTGTCTTCTTCTGCCTCGACCTTTTTAGCGGAAGTACGCTTTGCCGCGCCGAATTTGACAGGCTTGTCGCCCCACAGCTCTTCCAGACGGTAGTAAGCGCGGATGGCTGGCTGCATGATGTGGACGACGATGTCACCCAGATCGACCAGTACCCATTCGCCGGTCGCTTCACCTTCCATACTGACGATAGTGCCGCCGTTCTCCTTGACTTTGTCGCGTACTGACGCGGCCAGAGCCTTGGTTTGGCGGTTGGATGTACCAGAGGCGATACAAACGCGGTCAAACAGGCTGGTCAGGTGTGTGGTTTCAAACAATTGTATGTCTTGCGCCTTGACGTCTTCCAGAGCGTCAATGACCAGGGTTTGCAGTTTTTTAATATCCATATTTTTATTGGTAGATAGTTTGTTGTTGTAGGTAGTCTAGCACCTTGTGCGGGACTAGCAATCTTGTTGTCGGGTTATGCTGTTTTAATTCAGTACGTAGTTGGGTCGCAGATACATCTTGCGCCAGATTTCTCTCCAGATAAGTGCCACCGGCTGGCCGTGTGCGCATTTCCAGGGCGCTGATGGCATTTTTCTTCCAGATGTCAGCAATGTCGGGGCTGCTGATATCGAGGCTGAAACCCGGGCGTGATGCAGCGCACAAATGCGCTACTTCAAGCAAGGCCTGCCAATTGCGCCAAGTGTGCAAATTTTGCAACTGATCTGCACCCATGGCAAATACCAGTGATGCCTCATCGCCAACTTCTCTGCGTAGCTGGTGCAAGGTATCGATGGTGTAATTACTTTTACCCTGTTCTGCACGGATGATTTCTTGCTCATCTACCCTGACAGGGCAGAGTTGCCAGTCTTCAAATGCCAGCTTCAGCATGGCCAGTCTTTGTGTCGCGGTAGCTTGCAATTCATTCTTTTGCCACTGCTGGCCAACGGGAATGACGCGCAATTCATCCGGCTGCAATGCCTTCGCCAGGCTATGGGCAAGAGCGACATGCCCCAGATGCACAGGGTCAAAGCTGCCGCCCAGTACCAGGATACAAGGTGGTGCCGCAGTTTCCGTAGTTTCCGCAGTTTCCGTAGTTTCTATGTCCATTCCCGGTGTACCAGAAAGTCTGTTGCCAGTCCTGCTTCCGGGCTGCCAGCTTCCGGTTTCCAGTCATAGCGCCATTTGACGATGGGGGGCATGGACATCAGTATGGACTCTGTCCTGCCGCCAGACTGCAGGCCAAAATGTGTGCCGCGGTCAAATACCAGGTTGAATTCTACATAGCGGCCACGGCGATAAGCCTGGAAATCACGCTCACGTTCACCATAATCCTGGTCTTTGCGACGTTCCAGGATAGGGCGATAAGCCGGAATAAAGGCATCACCGACGCTACGCATCATGGCAAAACTGCTGGCAAAATCCTGCTCATTGAAATCATCAAAGAAGATGCCGCCTACGCCACGCGCTTCTTTACGGTGCTTCAGGTAAAAATACTCGTCACACCATTTCTTGAAGCGGGCATGCAAGTCTGAACCATAAGGCTGGACCGCCATTTTACATGTTTGGTGAAAATGCACCGCATCTTCTTTAAAACCGTAATACGGCGTCAGGTCCATGCCGCCGCCAAACCACCAGACATCTTCCTGTCCTTCGGCTCGGGTGGTGAAAAAGCGCACATTCATATGCACGGTAGGCGCATAGGGGTTACGCGGATGCAGGACCAGCGAGACACCCATGGCTTCCCACTGACGGCCAGCCAACTCAGGGCGGGCAGCAGCGGCAGATGGGGGCAGGTTTTTACCCATGACATGGGAAAAATTGACGCCGCCACGTTCAAATACCTTGCCTTCTTCTATCACGCGCGAGATACCACCACCGCCTTCAGGGCGTTCCCAGCTATCTGTAATAAAAGCATGGCCATCAACTTCTTCAAGAGCCGCGACTATACCAGCCTGCAAGCCCAGGAAGTAATTTTTAACCGCAAGTGTATCTGTCATTCTGCTATCTACTCTAAAAAACGCAAGGGGCTGGACTAGTCTTTGGACTATTCTCAACCCGCTTTAAAAGACCGGTGGCGCACGTGAAACATGTACGCCTGGCAAGGATTAATGCTTGCGGTTCAGCGCACGCCAGCCTATGTCACGGCGATATTGCATGCCGTCGAAATGGATTTTCTCGACCACGTCATACGCATGTTTTTGCGCCAACTTGACAGTGTCGCCAAGGCCAACCACGCATAACACACGGCCACCGGTCACGTTCAAGGTCTTTTCATTGAGCGATGTGCCCGCATGGAAGGTCACGGTATCTGCAGTTTCTGCCGGGATACCTGTGATCTTGTCACCTTTGCGCGGTGCGTCAGGGTAACCAGCTGCTGCCATGACGACACCCATGGCGGTACGCCTGTCCCATTCCAGCTCCACCGTATCGAGCGTGCCATTGACTGCGTGTTCAACCACGTGCAGCAAATCTGTTTTCAGGCGCGCCATGATGGGCTGGGTTTCCGGGTCGCCCATGCGGCAGTTGAATTCCAGGGTTTTTGGATTGCCCTGGTCATCAATCATCAGGCCGGCATATAAAAAGCCGGTAAATACGATGCCATCCTTGGCCATGCCTTGTACCGTAGGCACGATGATTTCGCGCATGACACGGGCGTGCAGTTGTGGCGTCACGATAGGGGCAGGGGAGTAGGCACCCATGCCGCCAGTATTCGGGCCTTCGTCATTGTCGAGCAAGCGCTTGTGATCCTGGCTGGTTGCCAGTGGCAAAATGTTCTTGCCATCAACCATGACGATGAAACTGGCTTCTTCACCTGCCAGAAACTCTTCGATGACGACGCGCGCGCCAGCATCACCGAGCTTATTGTCAGACAACATCATATCGACTGCTGCATGCGCTTCTTCAGCCGTCATGGCAACGACGACGCCTTTACCAGCCGCCAGGCCATCAGCCTTGATGACGATAGGTGCGCCCTGGGCATTGATATAGTCGTGCGCAGGTGCCAGCTCAGAGAAAGTCTGGTATTCAGCGGTAGGAATAGCATGCCTGTGCATGAAAGCCTTGGCGAAATCCTTGGAGCTTTCTAGCTGCGCGGCTTCTTTGCTCGGGCCAAAAATTTTCAGGCCACGGTCGCGGAAAATATTGACGATGCCGGCAGCCAGTGGCACTTCAGGGCCGACTACGGTAATGCCTATGTTTTCTTGCTCGGCAAAGTCTGCCAGTGCTGCCGGGTCTGTGATGTTGATGTTTTTCAGGCGGCTGTCAGCGGCAGTGCCACCATTGCCGGGAGCGACAAAAATGGTTTGTACACGGTCAGATTGCGCCAGTTTCCAGGCGAGGGCATGTTCACGGCCACCAGAGCCGACTACGAGTAATTTCATCTTAATCTTCTATGATGGCGTTGGTGAATACTTCTTGTACATCGTCGAGGTTTTCGAGGGCATCCAGCAGTTTTTGCATCTTGATGCCTTCTTCACCAGCAAATACCGTCTCAGTATTTGGTTTCATGACGACTTCAGCGATTTCTGCCTTGAAACCAGCTTTTTCCAGACTGGCGCGCAGGTCCGACAGGCTGAATGGTGCGCACAGTACTTCTATGCCGCCTTCTTCATCTGTGACTACATCGTCGGCACCTGCTTCCAGAGCGGCTTCCATCAGGGCATCTTCATTCGTGCCCGGTGCAAAAAACATCTGGCCGCAATGCTGGAACAAAAAGGCGACCGAGCCTTCAGTGCCCATATTGCCACCGTATTTGTTGAAAGCATGGCGTACTTCAGCCACGGTGCGCACGCGGTTGTCGGTCATGCAATCGACCACGATGGCGGCACCGCCTATGCCATAACCTTCATAACGTACTTCTTCGTAGTTTGCGCCTTCCAGTGTGCCCGCGCCGCGTTGTATCGCGCGCGTGACGTTTTCTTTTGGCATATTGGCGTCAGCCGCCTTATCTACTGCCAGACGCAGGCGGGGGTTGGAATCGACATCCTCACCACCCATGCGTGCCGCAACCGTGATCTCCTTGATCAGACGCGTCCATATCTTGCCGCGTTTGGCATCAGTTGCTGCTTTTTTATGCTTGATATTGGCCCATTTACTATGTCCTGCCATGATCGCTCTTTCCTGAATTGACAATAGCTCACCCTGAGGGCGGCAATTTTGCCTGGCTTGGTTTTATAATGAAGACCAGTATTTTACCATAGTGGCACCGACCGACTTCCCCAAATCACCCTCCAAAACTATGTCAAAACCTCTGTTGATCGCTAAAAACACCGAATTCGACTTGAATTTATTGTCAGACTGGGCCAATCGCCATGGTTGTATCACTGGTGCTACGGGTACCGGCAAGACGGTTACACTGCAAACCCTGGCCCAGGCTTTTTCTGGAATTGGTGTGCCGGTGTTCATGGCAGACGTCAAAGGCGACCTGTCCGGCATGGCCAAGGCCGGCAGTGCCACCGGCAAAATCCAGCAAAGACTGCAAGCCTTGCAATTGGATGAACCCAAGTGGCAGGCATGCCCAGTGACATTCTGGGACGTGTTTGGCAAACAGGGGCACCCGGTACGGGCCACGGTATCTGACCTTGGCCCTTTACTGCTTGGGCGCATGCTGAATCTGAATGAAACCCAGGGAGGCGTTTTGCAACTGGCCTTCAAGATCGCCGACGACCACGGTTTGCTGCTGCTTGATACCAAGGATTTACGCGCCATGCTGCAATACCTGGCCGAGAATGCGTCTGAATTCCAGACCGAATACGGCAATATCTCTGCAGCCAGTGTCGGTGCTATCCAGCGCTCTTTGCTGACCATCTCTGAGCAAGGCGGTGAGCAATTCTTTGGCGAACCCATGCTGAACCTCGATGACATGATGCAGACCGATGGTGATGGTCGTGGTTTTGTGAACATCCTGGCGGCGGATCAATTGCTGCAATCACCACGCCTGTATTCCACATTTCTGCTTTGGATGCTGTCTGAGCTGTATGAACACTTGCCAGAAGTGGGCGATGTTGATCAGCCCAAGATGGTGTTCTTCTTTGATGAGGCTCACTTGCTGTTTGATGAGGCCCCCAAGGTCTTGCTGCAAAAGATAGAGCAAGTGGTTCGTTTGATACGCTCCAAGGGGGTAGGTGTGTATTTTGTCACACAAAACCCGCTGGATATTCCTGATACTGTGCTGGGGCAACTCGGCAACCGTGTTCAGCATGCCCTGCGTGCCTATACGCCCAGGGATCAAAAAGCAGTGCAGGCTGCGGCAGAAACTTTCCGACCCAATCCCAAGCTGGATACTGCAGCGGTGATTGCCGAGCTGGGTGTTGGTGAAGCGCTGATTTCCTTTCTTGATGATAAAGGCAGGCCCAACATCGTGCAACGTGCACTGATTGTGCCGCCATCGTCACAGATAGGGGCAATTACGGCAGATGAGCGCCAGCAAGTCATGCAAACTTCCATCGTCGCCGGTGTTTATGAGAAGCATATAGACCGCGAATCTGCCTATGAGAAATTGACGGGTCGGGTAGCGGCGCGTGCTGCTACGGCGGATAAGGAAGATGGTCTGCAACCCGGCAGCAGGGCAGAGCCTGCAGCGGCAGATGCCAATGGCTGGGGTAATGCACCTTCGACTTCGTCTGCGCCAGCAGTGCCATCGGCACCAGCAGCATCAGCAGCATCGTCGGTCTCAAGCCGTCCCGTATTCAATTCAGGTCGTTCAGCTCAGTCTGCGCCTGCGCAAGAAAGTGGCGGTGGTGTAGGCGATACGCTGAAAAGCGTGTTTGGCAACCTGCTCGGTGGCGGTGGTTTGCGCCGCAAGGATAATGTGGTCGAGACCATGATCAAATCGACGGCCAGGACCATGGGTTCTCAAGTGGGGCGCGAAATTATTCGCGGTGTGCTCGGTTCGATACTGAAGAAATGAGCTTGCCGGTATTTCGCATGGCGTATCACATGGTATTTCTCGCGATACTTTACGCGGTATTTCACATTCATCAGCAGAGCCCAAAAGCTCTGCTGACAAGGAGAATTATTCCTGATCCTGGTTATTTTTGACCAGACGCCTGAAAATGCTGTTCAGGGAGCTGTCGTTCTGCTTTGGCGATACATTTTTAGTTTGTCTTTGCGGCATATCCGTAGTCATCGCACGTTTAGGGCGGAGTACCGGATGATCTGCGTACTGTAAGCGTGGTGTGTACATTTGGTTTTCTCCTGCAATGTGGTTCATGCTTATCAGTGTAGGGAAAGATGGTTGATTTGATAGTGACACAAAGTCACTTTTGGCAACTAAATGTAAAATCTCATGTGAAACATTGTTAGTTTTTTGCTACGCGGAAATTAATTGCTTTCTGAAATGCAATTTATGTGTGAAATTACGAATTCAGACCGTGTAACAGTTTGCCGCCCATTCAAAGATTTATGCTGACAGAACAAACGAAATTACTCGCCCGCCGTCATTATCTGACTGGCCTTGCCATCGCACTGGTTGGTGCCATCCTGTTTTCTACCAAGGCCATCGTTGCCAAACTGATTTATCGCTACAACGTCGATGCGGTGACACTGATCTGTTTCCGTATGGCGTTTTCCTTGCCTATTTTTGCTGGAATTGCCATCTGGCAAATGCACAAGGGCGGCAGCCTCAGCAAAGCAGACCGCTGGCGTCTGGTGGCTTTGGGGCTGGTCGGTTATTACCTGTCGTCTTTCCTGGATTTTCTTGGATTGCAATATATCAGCGCGGGTCTGGAGCGTCTGATCCTGTTCCTGACGCCGTCCTTTGTCCTGCTGATATCTGCCTTCTTTTTGAAACGTGCTGTCAGCAGGCTGGAGTGGGCAGCCCTGGTCGTGTCTTACCTGGGCATCGTCCTGGTGTTTTTTCATGATCTTAAGCTGGGTGGCGATTATGTGCTGCTAGGCTCTGCCCTGGTGCTGGGCGCTGCAATTTCTTATGCCATCTACCTGATACAGTCGGGACAACTGGTGCAAAGACTGGGTTCCTTGCGGCTAGTGTCGTATGCGATGTGTGTTTCCAGTGCCGCCTGCATAGGTCAGTTTTTTATTTTGCGTCCTGCCAGCATGCTAGTGCAGCCGCTTGCTGTATATTCATTGTCTATCGTGAATGCCGTCATGTGTACGGTATTGCCAGTGTTCATGACCATGATTGCCGTCAAACGCATAGGTGCAGCGACTGCTTCGCAGGCTGGCATGATAGGCCCGGTATCAACCCTGTTCCTTGGAGCCTACTTCATTGGCGAACCCATCACTGGCTGGCAGCTGGCTGGGACAGTATTGGTCATGGGCGGCATGTATTTGCTGTCCAGGAAAAAAACCTAAACGCAGAAAAACTTATTCAGGAGAAGTAAATGGTCAAGGCAATCCGCATACAGCAGACCGGTGGTCCGGAAGTCATGGAATATGTTGATGTAGAGCTGGGCACCCCAGGCCCGGGCGAGGTGCTGGTAAGTCAAAAGGCTTGCGGCCTGAATTTTATTGATGTGTATTTCCGCACTGGACTGTATCCACAAGCCTTGCCTGGTGGTCTGGGCATGGAAGGGGCGGGCATCGTTGAGGCGGTCGGCGCTGATGTCAAATACGTGCAGGTTGGTGACAGAGTAGCTTATGCAGGGCGGCCAACTGGTGCTTATGCCGAGGCCCGCATCATGCCTGCCGATAATCTGGTGCGTCTGCCTGACAGCATCAGTTTTGAAACTGCCGCCGCCATGATGCTGCAGGGCTTGACGGTGCAATACCTGTTTCACCGTACTTTTCCCTTGCAAGGCGGGGAAACAATATTGTTTCATGCTGCCGCTGGCGGCGTAGGCCTGATTGCCTGTCAGTGGGCACGTGCCATCGGCGTGACCATGATAGGTACGGTGGGCTCGGATGAGAAGGGCGAGCTGGCGAAAGCGCATGGCTGTGCCCATGTCATCAACTACAACAAGGAAAATTTTGTTCAGCGTGTCCGTGAAATTACGGATGGAAAAGGGGTGCCTGTCGTTTATGATTCCATCGGTAAAGACACTTTCATTCCATCGCTGGATTGTCTCTCGCCATTGGGCATGATGGTCAGCTTTGGCAATGCCTCTGGCCCGGTGCCGGCATTTGGCCTGAGTGAACTTGCTTCACGCGGTTCTTTATTCATTACCCGCCCGAGTCTGATGAGTTATACGGCCAAACGTGATGATCTGGAGCAAATGGCTGCGCACTTATTTTCCATGGTGGAGAGCGGCAAAGTTAAAATAGACATACGCCAGCGCTATCCTTTGAGTGAAGTGGCGCAAGCCCACCGTGAGCTGGAGGCCCGTAAAACAACAGGTTCCAGCATATTGATTCCCTGAAGTAAGAAAATATGACAGAAGTAACACCACCATCAAAAACCACGACAGATAAAGAAAGCGGTAGCCCAAAATTTGGGCGCTTGCTGCTGGTTCTTATTTTTGCCGTCATGCTCATAGTAGTTATTACGCTGGGGTCAGAGGCTTACTATACTAATTAGTGATGTTTGAATACCGGGCCGTGCAATTTTGCAGCTTTGTTGTTTTACTGCACTATTTCGTAGGATTCTGGCATTGCGCAAGCCTTTGTGGCTTGGCAGAATGCAAGTTTTTGGGCGCGTACGCTGACGCCTGAGTATGATTGATAACCTGAGCATAATAAAAAAGAGCGATGGATACTATTCCACTGAATAATGCCAAGACGAGCGAGTTTTCCAGCTCTAGCCGTTTGCTGATACTGCAAAGTCTGGTGCCTATCGCCACCAATCTGGTTTCTTCACAAATTGAGGCATTTACCGGCCGCCTGACCGAGGCTTTGTTCAAACTGTCTGATCAGACCATCAGGCCAGAAGAGGTTGCCACCAGTTTTGCTGCCTACCAGCAGTTAAAGCGCAATGGCACCACCTTTTACCGACTGGTTGCAGGTCAGGTCAATGCTGCACTCGCCAAAGAAGTCAGTGTCGTGAATACTCGCAAGCGGGCCAGGACGGACGAAGGCAAGCAGGATTTTTCCCTGGTCAGTTTTGAAGAGATGGAAAGCAAGGTGCTCAGCCGTAACCTGAGCCAGTCGCTGGAAGTGACCAATGCCGAATTGCTGGTCGCCCTCAATGTGCGCATAGGCCATATCCTGCGCCGCACCCCCATCAGTGTTTCGCAAAACCCTTTTCGTCCGGAATTATTTGTCAAGGCCGTCCATCAGGCTTGGATGGAGCTGGAACCCAATCCCGAGACCCATCACCTGATCTTGCGCTTGCTGCGACCGGAATTGTTCCTTCAACTCGGTGCTATTTATCGCGAATTGAATCAGGCCTTGGTAGAGCGCGGTATTTTGCCAGAACTGAATGATGGTTATCGTAACAAGCAAAAAAAGAACATGATGTCAGGCTCAGACGATATCAGTAACCGCGACCCTTATCTGGAAAACAAGCTGCGCAATATCTTCTCTGGCAATGCGCCTGCCGGGTCCTTTGGCAATACCGTTACCGGAGGTGGTGGTAATGGGGGCGGTGGCCATGCCATGGATGGCGGGGGCATGCCTTATACCGGTGGGCAGGATGCTGGTGGCGGCAATGGTAACGGAAACGGCGGCGGTGGAGGTGGCTATGGAGGTGGTAGTCATGGCGGTGGTGGCAGTGGCAATGCACCCGACATGGTCACCATAGACAGGCAGTTTTTTGATTACCTGACCAGCGTACAAAGGGATTTTTCTGCCAATCCCATGCCTACCGATACGGCACATCTGCGGCAATTGTCACAGCAACCCAATGCTGGTGGCCTGACCCATATAGATCAAAGCACGATAGAGCTACTGGCGCGTATCTTTGACTATGTCTTTAACGACACCAGCATACCCGCCGATATCAAGAACCTCATCAGCCAGTTGCAGATACCGACTTTGAAAGTGGCTTTGCTGGACAAGGATTTCTTTTTCAAGGAAAGCCATCCGGCACGGGTGCTGATAGACACGCTGGCAAAATCCAGCGTCCTGCTCAATAGCGACACCACTTCAGAAGACCCGCTCTATCAAATGATAGAAGGCATAGTTGAAAGGGTGCAGCAGGATTTTGACCAGCAGATAGAACTGTTTTCAGATGTTGTTGCTGACCTGGAGGCCTTCCTCAAGGATGAGGAACAGCAAACCGAAGTTGCCATCAGCGAACCGGTAGCCGTCGCGCTGAAACAGGAAAAAATGCGCCTGGCGCGCGAGTTTGCCGAAAACGATGTTGCTATCCGGGTAGAGACGGGTGAGGTTGCAGGTTTCCTGGAAACCTTCCTCAAGGAGCAATGGATCAGGATCCTGACGATATCGCATAACGTCAAGGAAGAAAAACCAAACGCCCTCGAAAATGCCCTGAGGACGATGGATGACTTGATCTGGAGCCTGAAACCCAAGAACAGTGCAGAAGAACGCAAGGAACTGGTCAGCAAACTGCCAGCCATGCTGTCTTTGCTGAATGCCTGGCTCAATGCCATCAAGTGGGATGAGCCTGAACGCGTCATCTTCTTTTCCAAATTGGCTGAGCGTCATGCCGCGATTGCCCGCGCCCCGCTGGAATTCTCACCACGTCGCCAGTTGGAAATTGCTGTCAATATCGCCCAGCGCGCGAGTGAAAAACGCCTGAACCGTCATGTACAGGATCAGATAGAACAACCGGTAGATGAATGGGCGCGCGTCATTGAGACCATGGAACGCGGCATCTGGGTCGATTTCACGAGGCAGAATGGTGTTACCACACGCTTCAAGCTGGCCTGGGTCAGCCCCAAACGTACCCGCTATATCTTCACGAATCGTCAGGGGCATGACGCCTTCTCAGTTTCCAGCGAAGAATTGATTACCCAGTTCCGCGAGGGCAGGGCGATACAGATTGTTGCTGAATCTGTGGTCGATCGTGCCTTGGTCGAGGCACTGCGCGATCCTCCGGCAGCTTAGCCAATACAGGCGGCATAGTCACTCCATCAGAGTGACTATGCCGGTTAATCCTTGACGGTCAATTCCACATTGCTGGTGCTGCCATTCTTGCCTGGGAAGTCTTTCAGTGCGCTATCCATCAGGTAGGGAATATAAAGCGAAATCTCAGGATTGAATTGCTCGCTACTGGCCTTGATGTCCGCCAGTTTCTTGTTGCCCTTCAATTCTGTGATGCGTATCTGTAGCTGGTGCAGGTAAGTGCTGCGGACACTGATATCCGTCCAGCCGCGGGGATAGCCGGGCCAGCCCCAGTATCCTGGACTATAAAGATAGTGGCGGCGATAAATGCCCCGGCTGAAATGCAGCCCCCAATAGGGGTCATAGATACCAGGTTGCCAGAACGGCGAGGCCTGGATTTCCCTGAGAGTACTGGCATACTGCAATTCAACTTTCAGGATCGGCACTGTGCCAGTCGCCACCTCCTTGAAGCCCAGATTTTGCAGACGGGTTCTGAGCAAGTCTTCATACAGTTTGTGCTCGGGATTGTTTTCCTGCCCCGGTGCACGTTCAAAGATGTAAGACTTGTCTTGTGTGGCGCCTGGCCATTCGTGGAAGACGCTGACCTGGCTCGTGAATGTCGTCGCACATCCGCCCAGCAGCAGGCTGCAGGCGAGGGCGAAGAATAGGGTGAACTTTTTCATTTTTACTGCTCCTTCAAACATACTTTTACTATAGTTCTATAGTATGCCTGATTAAGAAAATTTGTTGCTCTTACTGTAACGGGTTGTATCGACTTTGTCACCACATCCTGATTTTCATGTTGGGAAGAGGCGAGCGATAAAAATGTAATGTTTTTATCAAACTTTTTGCCTTAATTTGCATCTATTCAAGTGAATTTATCCCTGTAAGGGCACAGCTTGGTAAAATGGCGGTCTTTACAGGGTTCAAAAGACTTTGTCATTCAACTTATTTTCGCGAGATATTCCATCCATGCGTAACGATATTGCCAGCAAACCAGAGACAATTTTCCGTAAAGACTATGTAGCCCCGGGATTTTGGGTAGATACGGTAGAAATGGGTTTCGACCTTGATCTGAGTGCCACCCATGTAGCCACCCGTATGACCATGCGCCGCAATCATGACAGCAGCGAGAAAGACCTGGTCTTGTTTGGCGAATCCCTGAAATTGCTGCAACTGCGCATGAATGGCGTGAACCTCAAAAAGTCTGCCTACAAGATAGAAGGCGAAACTCTGCGTATCGCCAATGCCCCTGACGAAGTCACGCTGGAAATTGAAACACTGATCAATCCACTCAAGAATACCTCCTTGTCCGGCCTGTATGCATCTAACGGTAACTTCATTACCCAGTGCGAGGCGGAAGGTTTCCGCAAGATCACCTGGTTCCCGGACCGTCCTGACGTCATGGCGAAATACACCGTCATGCTGCGCGCCGACAAGAAAAAATTCCCTGTGCTGCTCAGCAATGGCAATCTGATCGAAGAAGGTGACCTCGGTGATGGCCGTCATTTCGCCAAATGGGAAGACCCGTTTAAAAAGCCTTCTTACCTGTTCGCCCTGGTGGCTGGCAAGCTGGTTTGCCAGGAAGAAGACTACAAGCTCAAGTCCGGCCGCAAAGCCTTGCTGCAAGTCTGGGTAGAAGATGGCAATCTGGATAAGACCCAGCACGCCATGGATTCCCTCAAGAACAGCATACGCTGGGATGAAGAACGCTTTGGCCTGGAGCTGGACCTTGACCGCTTCATGATCGTTGCCACTGGCGACTTCAATATGGGCGCGATGGAAAACAAGGGCTTGAATATTTTCAATACCAAGTTCGTGCTGGCAAATCCATCTATCGCTACTGACGTTGACTATGCCGGCATAGAATCCGTCGTAGGTCATGAATACTTCCATAACTGGACAGGTAACCGCGTTACTTGCCGTGACTGGTTCCAGTTGTCACTGAAAGAAGGCCTGACTGTTTTCCGTGACCAGGAATTTTCTGCCGACCTGGTGGGCACAGCCACTGGCCGTGCCGTCAAACGCATAGAAGATGTACGTCTGCTGCGCCAGGTACAGTTCTCTGAAGATGCAGGCCCTATGGCCCATCCTGTACGCCCTGATTCTTTCGTGGAAATCAATAATTTCTACACCGTCACGATTTATGAAAAAGGTTCAGAAGTCGTGCGCATGTATTACACCTTGCTGGGCCATGATGGCTTCCGCAAAGGCATGGACCTGTATTTTGAGCGTCATGATGGCCAGGCTGTTGAATGCGATGACTTCCGCGCTGCCATGGCAGATTCCAGTGGCCGTGACCTGACCCAGTTTGAACGCTGGTATAGCCAGGCTGGTACGCCACGCGTGAAGGTCGAGGCGACTTATGATGCAGAAGCGCAGACTTATTCCATTACCCTGAGCCAGTCTTGCCCGGCTACACCAGGCCAGGCAGAAAAACTGCCTTTCCACATCCCGGTTGCCATGGGCTTGCTGGGCGCAGATGGCAAAGATATTCCTTTGCATAGCGCAGCGTACGAATCACAGGCTGGTGCGACCAGTCTGGTGCTGGAACTGACAGAAGCCAGCCAGACTTTTGTATTTACTGGTGTTAGCAGTAAACCAGTACCATCATTGTTGCGCAATTTCTCTGCGCCAGTCGTGCTGGAAATCGACTACAGCGATGAAGAACTGGGCCTCTTGCTGGCCAATGACAGTGACCCGTTCAACCGTTGGGAAGCTGGTCAGCGTCTGGCTACACGCCGCCTCGTCAAACTGACGACTGCTGTACAGCAGGGCGAAGAGCTGAGCCTGGACAGCATGTTCATCGAAGCTCTGCGCGCCACCCTGAACGATGCCAGCCTTGACCCGGCTTTCCGTGAACTGGTGTTGACACTGCCTTCTGAAGCCATGATCGCTGAAGAATTCAAGGTCGTTGACCCACAAGCCATTCATACCGCACGCCAGTTTGCCCGCGCCACCATCACAGAACATCTGCGTGCTGATTTGCTGAGTGCTTATGAAGCTCACCTGACACCTGGCAAATACAGCCCGGATGCACAGTCCATGGCAAAACGTGGATTGAAAAACCTGGCCCTGTCTTATCTGCTTGAATGGTCGGACGAATCTACTTTTGAGCTGGCGAAAACCCAGTTTGATGAAGCAGAAAACATGACAGACCGCCTGGCGGCGCTGACTGCATTGACTAACTTCAGTGGCAATGACAAGCAAGCCAAATCGGCAGCCAAGTCCTTGAAAGCTTTCTATAAAGACTTCAAGAAAGAAGCCCTGGTCATCGACAAATGGTTCATGTTGCAGGCAACTGCACGTACCACTGATGTTGCCAAGGTGCGTGAATTGATGACGCATCCAGCATTTACATTGAACAATCCTAACCGTGCGCGAAGTTTGACGTTTGCTTTCTGCAATGCCAATCCATCCCGCTTCCATGCGGCTGATGGCAGTGGTTATGCCTTGTGGGCAGAACTGGTGATTGCACTCAACAAGCTCAATCCACAAGTCGCAGCACGTCTGGCACGTAGCATGGATCGCTGGAAAAAATATCCAGAAAGCCTGCAAGCGCATATGAAGGCTGCACTGCAAAAAGTAGCAGATACCAAGAAGCTGTCGAAAGATGTGCTGGAAGTCGTCAGCAAGGCACTTGCTTCCTGAAAACCTGTTTTCGATCTTACTGCGCGAGCGTGATCGGGGCTCATGCGCTGCTCAAAATGCTCATGTACTAAAGTACATTCCGCTTTTTGCGCTGCTCTTCACCCCGCTGACACTCGCTCGCTACAGATCGTAAACAGGTTTTGAACGACTTATTGAACAAGCTATTGACAAGAATTACTGAAGAAATCGAGAGATCAACATGAAACGTGTAAGCCTGACCCAGTACCTGGTCGAAGAGCAGCGCCTGAATAATTCGATACCGGCAGAGCTGCGCCTGCTCATCGAAGTCGTGGCGCGCGCCTGCAAGACTATCAGCCATGCAGTAGGCAAAGGCGCATTAGGTGAAGTGCTGGGCACAGCAGGTAGCGAAAACATACAGGGCGAAGTGCAAAAGAAACTCGACATCCTGTCGAATGAAATCCTGCTTGAAGCCAATGAATGGGGCGGCCACCTGGCAGCCATGGCATCGGAAGAAATGGAAAGTATCCATCCGATACCGAATCGCTATCCCCAGGGCGAATACATGCTATTGTTTGATCCACTTGATGGTTCCAGCAATATCGACGTCAATGTCTCCATCGGTACCATCTTCTCGGTATTGAAAGCACCAGACGGCATGGGCAAACCAACCGAGCAGGATTTTCTGCAGCCAGGCAGCAAGCAGGTCGCAGCCGGTTATGCCGTATATGGCCCGCAAACAGTGCTGGTGCTGACCACAGGCAATGGCGTCAATTGCTTCACTCTCGACCGCGAAATGGGTTCCTGGGTACTGACACAGCGTAATATGCAAATCCCGGCAGACACCAAGGAATTTGCCATCAACGCCTCCAACACCCGTCACTGGTATCCACCAGTCACGCGCTATGTCGATGAAATGCTGGCAGGCGGTACTGGCCCACGAGGCAAAGAATTCAATATGCGCTGGATTGCCTCCATGGTCGCCGACGTGCACCGCATCCTTAATCGCGGCGGCATCTTCATGTACCCGGCTGACAAGCGTGAACCGGACAAGGCAGGTAAGCTGCGCCTGATGTACGAAGCCAATCCCATGTCTTTCATCGTAGAACAGGCTGGCGGTGCATCGACAGACGGCAAGCAACGCATGTTGGATATACAGCCAGAAAAACTGCATCAGCGCGTTGCTGTGTTCCTGGGTTCAAAAAATGAAGTGGAAAGAGTGACGCAATACCATCATGAGTGATGGAATCATGATCCTTAAAAACGCGAAGTGTGAGCTTCGCGTTTTTTTTGTGCCTGTCGTGTTTTGAGTAAAGGCCTCTCAACACAAAGGCACCGAGACGCAGAGAAAGGCAAGAGAAAACCTGAGCGTCTTTTTAAAATTTGATTTTCTCGGTGTTTACTCTGTGTCTCTGTGGTGAGTCTTTAGGTCTTGAATTTAATTAATACTTAATTCGACCTAATCTCCAATAAATTCCATATTTGACATATGATTATACGAAGCGCATGCTGATATAACATTTTCATTTTATCGCCAGCCTGGAGTAAGACATGCCCGCATACCGTTCCCGTACCACCACCCATGGCCGCAATATGGCCGGTGCCCGCGCCTTGTGGCGTGCGACTGGCATGAAAGATGGTGATTTCGATAAGCCTATCGTCGCCGTCGTCAATTCATTCACTCAGTTCGTGCCTGGTCACGTGCATCTGAAAGACCTGGGCCAGATGGTGGCGCGTGAGATAGAGGCTGCTGGTGGTGTAGCAAAAGAATTCAATACGATAGCCGTGGATGATGGCATTGCCATGGGCCATGGCGGCATGCTGTATTCGCTGCCTTCACGCGAACTGATTGCCGACTCTGTCGAATACATGGTCAATGCCCACTGCGCTGATGCCATGGTATGTATCTCCAACTGCGACAAGATCACGCCCGGCATGCTGATGGCTGCCATGCGTTTGAATATTCCTGTCGTGTTTGTCTCTGGCGGCCCGATGGAAGCGGGCAAGGTGCTGGAGACTTTGCATCCCAAGCAGACGGGCGAGCAAAGAATCATGAAGATTGACCTGGTCGATGCCATGATCAAGGCTGGTGACAGCAATGTTTCGGATGAAGAGATAGGACGTATAGAACGTTCTGCCTGTCCTACCTGTGGTTCCTGTTCTGGTATGTTCACAGCAAACTCGATGAACTGCCTGACCGAAGCACTGGGTTTGTCACTGCCAGGCAATGGCACGATACTGGCGACGCATGCAGACCGCAAGGAACTGTTCCTGCGCGCAGGTCGTCTGGTGGTTGAGCTGGCCAAGCGCCATTATGAGCAAGATGATTATTCCATCCTGCCGCGTTCCATCGCCAACAAGGCGACCTTTGAAAACGCCATGGCACTCGACGTGTCCATGGGTGGTTCTACCAATACTGTTTTGCATTTGCTGGCTGCTGCGCATGAAGCGGGTGTGGATTTCAAGATGGCAGATATCGACCGCATCTCGCGCAAAGTACCTTGCCTGTGCAAGGTCGCGCCAATGACCGATAAATATCATATTGAAGACGTGCATCGCGCTGGCGGCATTATCTCTATCCTCGGTGAGCTGGCACGCGCTGGTTTGCTCGATACCACACGCCCGACCGTACATAGCCCGACCATGGCAGATGCGATTGCGCAGAATGATATCGCCGTGACTGATAATGCAGCGGTACGCAAACTGTTCAGCGCTGCACCGGGTGGCGTGCCTACCCAGACAGCCTTTTCACAAGACAAGCGTTTTGACAGTCTCGATACTGACCGTGAAGCTGGCTGCATACGCAATAAGGCGCATGCCTATTCGCAAGATGGTGGCCTGGCTGTTTTGTACGGTAATCTGGCAGAGAAAGGCTGTATCGTCAAAACCGCAGGTGTTGATGAAAGTATCTTGAAGTTCACCGGCAAGGCCCGTGTGTTTGAAAGCCAGGACTCGGCGGTCGAGGCCATCCTCGGTGATACCGTGCATGAAGGCGATGTCGTCATCATCCGTTATGAAGGCCCCAAAGGCGGCCCCGGTATGCAGGAAATGCTGTATCCAACTTCTTATATTAAATCCAAGGGACTTGGCAAAGCCTGCGCTTTGTTCACTGATGGCCGTTTCTCCGGCGGTTCGTCCGGCCTGGTCATCGGCCATGCCTCGCCAGAAGCTGCTGAAGGTGGAACGATAGGTTTGGTGGAAGAGGGCGATATCATAGAGATCGATATTCCGGCCCGCACGATCAATCTCAAAGTCAGCGACGCCGACCTGGCACAGCGCCGGTCAGCCATGGAAGCTCGCGGGCCAGATGCCTGGCAGCCGGTAGGCCGTGAGCGTTATGTCTCGCAAGCCTTGCAGGCTTATGCTGCTTTGGCAACTTCGGCTGACCGTGGTGCGGTCAGGGATATCACGCAATTGAAACGCTAAATCAATTTCAGATTGCTATTTTTGCCACTGCTATTAAAACAGATTAAAGTAGATTAAAGCGGAGTGTGTTGACCTGGTTCACACACTCTTTTTTATGATGTTTCAATAAGTCTGCGCAAGAACTATTTCCGGCACTATCTCCAGCATTATTTATATACTTTGCAAAGTTCCAGGGCTTTACTTGCTTTTCACGCTCTTGCCCATAGATGACATGAAATAAAACGATCGTTCACCGCAACAGGTAGGAAATGCGCACCTCGTTTATACTCTAGTCTGGGCCGACAATTGTTATTGTCATTTGGCCATGATCTTAAGTTTTATCCAGAATAAGAATCCGCGAGAACTGTATGTCTAGCAATGACCAGCCTGTCAACTCAAGCAAACAGGCTTTGGAATATGTTGATTCCTGTAACCTGCCCACGACCTGGGCAACTTTCCGCATGCATGCCTTTGTAGAAACGGCAACGGGCAAAGAGCATATTGCCCTGACTCTTGGCGATGTGGCCGATGGACAGCCGGTGCTTGCGCGCATACATTCAGAGTGCCTGACCGGTGACGCCTTATTCAGCAAGCGCTGTGACTGTGGCCCGCAACTGGAACTGGCCTTGCAAAAAATCGCCCAGGAAGGGCGCGGCGCTTTGCTGTATCTGCGTCAGGAAGGGCGTGGCATAGGCCTGCTCAACAAGGTACGTGCCTATCATCTGCAAGACGATGGCGCTGACACGGTAGAAGCCAACCAAAAGCTCGGCTTTGCAGCCGACTTGCGCGACTATAGCCTATGTGACCCCATGCTCAAACATCTGGGCATAGAATCTGTACGCCTGATGACGAATAATCCACGCAAGATTTCAGCGATGGAAGGCATGAATGTCAGGGTGCAGGAACACGTCCCCCTGATCGTCAAGCGCAATCCCTATAATGAGCGTTACCTGAGTACCAAGGCGACCAAGCTGGGGCACTTGATACAGCCTGATTTGTAGGCGTTTGCAAGCGGCAGGATGGTCTTATGGTCTTACAGTCTTACACTTCGACTTCTTCCTGCAGCTTCTCAAATTCTATCGCGGCTTCGGCCAAAACTTCATCGAGCAAGGTCTGGTCCAGGCCCAGGCTTTCCCATGATTGCCCGGTGATTTCTGGCGGTGCCAGGTCGGGTGTGGTGGTCACGCCCAACGCGTGGGCTATGCCATCTGCAACATGGACTATGGTTGCCAGGAAACCCAAGCCGGGTTTTTCCGGATGATGGTGACCAGAGATAGCCTTGATCATGACTTCTGAAAAATTCCACTGCACTGCCAGGGTTTCACCGACCAGGGCGTGATCAATGCCCAATAACTGTTTTTCAGTTTCATATTGCGTGGTCTGCAATTCCTGGCGTTGTGCCAGCACATTCTCATAAGCCCCGGTATAACAGGTCGCTAATACCAACGCGCCTATGTCATGCAATAAGCCCGCAGTGAAAGCAACATCTGCATTGAGCTTGAGTCTGCGGGCCAGTATGCGGGCCGCAATGGCAACGGCATTTGAATGCCGCCAGAAATCCTTGTGACTGAAGCCACGGCAATTATTTTCAGGGAAGCAGCCTGTCAGTGCCGCAGTGATCACGATCTGCCGCACGGTACTCAAACCCAGCAATGAAATCGCCTGCTGCACCGTTGTCACCTTGACCATGGTGGAGTAATAGGGCGAATTTGCATAACGCAAGGTCTTGGCTGTGAGTGCCATGTCATGGCTGACCTTTTGTGCCAGCTCGTGCATATTCAATTCTTCATTATCGATGTTATTCAGCAATTCCATCACGATGGCAGGCAAAGTCGGCAAGTCCTTGACGCTGTCTATAATCTGGGCAAGAGAGATGGAATTCATAAATCTGGCTCCTATGAAGAATATTTGTCATAGCTTGCCTGAAATACGGGAGACTGACTTAAATTTTTATCATCAGCGTACATTTGCAACAACGCGAGCAACACATTTTTGTGCGGTTTTAGCAGTGTTGCATTTAGAATCGCTTCCTTTGTTTCCTGACCAATTAAATAATATGCTTGATTTTTGCGTATCAAGAATCGCCAGACTCGGTTGCACCGTGTTGATTTGCGCAGCAATTTCCGCCTGCGGCAAGCAGCAAGCTGACAGTAAACCAGACTCGTCCGTATCAGAAAGTGCGGCTGCATCCAGCATTGCCAGCGCATCATTAAATAGCCAGACAATAAAACCCGTCACGGCAGATACTGCAGACGGTTTCATTGCCATGCTGAAGGCGACAATGAAATCCTATGACGAGGCAGTTTTGCGCAAATGGATAGATGATTTCAATACTCTGCAACTGAAGTCGCACGGCGTGGCAAAAGTGGGTGAAGATTTACCGCCATTGCCAGCAGGTGTCGTACAGATTGAATTCGAAGACCTGGGTGAGCATGTGCTGTTGCAATTGCGTGAAGTGCTGACTGCGCATAGCGATGATGTGGATGGCGGCACAGATCAGTTTCGATCGGTTTTCTTCAACAAGAGCGATATGGCCTTACTGACAGATATCCCGACAAAAAGCCAGGCCATGCCTGACACCAGTATGCGCATTGCCATAGGGGGCCGGCAGAGCTGCATGGGTGAGAGCGCTGGTGACGGTTATGCGATTTTTGACCTGAAACAAAAGGGTAAAACCTATCTCAATGAAAAATTCCAGGGCCAGGTGCAAGGCTTTGAAGTAAAGCCCGTCAAGACCGGCACCATACAATTATTGACGCGCAGTGAAACAGATTTTCAAGGTAAGGAAGAAGATGCGAAGCAATGCGAACTAGGTAGCTGGGTGGATGTGCTGGAAACTACCTACACCATTCATTGTGATGCCAAATCAGGCAAATGCACATCGCAAAAGAAACAAAAGACCTACCAAGCTTGCAGCGCAGTGGGCGCCTGTGACTGACAAGTTTTTCGCTAGCGAGAATTCAAACCTGGGCGAGCGCAATCCGGGTACGAAACAATTGGCGGGCAAACATTTCAAACGGGCATTTCAAAAAGTTATTTCAAAAAGTTATTTTATAGCTGTCGCATATGTGTTTCAAATTGATTTAAATCGTTAAATATAAATGAGAATGATTTGCAATTGCATTTATAAATAAGTAAAATAGGCCACAGTTCTTACTTCCGCAGCTCTTTCTTCTAAAGCTATCGGAGAGATTTTCTCTGCATAGGCGGTTAATTTCCAGGCTTATTTATGAATTCTCGCTCATCCCGTTCGTCCAGTTTTTGCGCTTTGTCCCACAACTATCCCGCGTCACTACAAAAAAGTTTGCATACTGTCAGTTCACTGACTCCCTTGAGTCCGATTGCATTGGCGCTTTCGATGATGCTGGCAGCCCCAGCTTTTGCAGATGACACCGCATCAGCCAAAGGTGCCAAGGGAGAACTGCCTGAAGTGGTGGTAACAGGTGTTTCTGGCAATGAGCCCAGTACAGAGAAAACAGGCGCGTATACCGCAAGAAAAAGTAATTCCGCAACCAGGCTTGATTTGTCCCTGCGGGAAACGCCCCAATCCATCTCGGTCGTTACCCGTGCAAAAATGGATGACTTCAAGCAGGTCAGTGCCAATGATGTGCTGGCTAATACAACAGGCGTGTCAGTAGAAAAAGTCGAGACTGACCGCACTTACTACATGGCACGTGGTTTTGATATCGTGAATTTCCAGTACGATGGCGTAGGCATTCCATTCACTGGCGGCAACGTCGCAGGTGATATTGATACGGCGATTTACGACAGGGTAGATATCGTGCGTGGTGCAAACGGGTTGATGTCTTCTACCGGCAACCCGTCTGCCACCGTCAACTTCATGCGCAAGCGTCCGGTCTATCAATTCCAGGCTTCTGCGGGATTGACGCTGGGCTCATGGAACACACGCAGGCTGGATGCTGATGTGTCCGGTGCACTGAACAGCGCCGGCACGGTTGCTGGCCGTATTGTCGTGGCAAAACAGGCTGGTGATTCTTATCTCGACCGCTATTCACCTGAAAAAACCGTTGTTTATGGTGTGATTGAAGCCAATCTCGGTGATGCTACCGTATTGAGTGTGGGCCATTCGCATCAAAAGAGTGATGCCAAGGGGGGCATGTGGGGTGCCTTGCCTCTGTATTACACCGACGGCAGCCCGACCAATTACAGGACATCCACCAGCACCGCTGCAGACTGGTCTCGCTGGCTGACCCAGGATGATCGCAGCTTTGTCGAATTGAGCCATCAGCTCAACAACGACTGGCAAATCAGGACGACATTGAGCCGCAACAGATCTACGGCCGACTCCAAATTGTTTTATGTCTATGGCACGCCAGACCGCTCAACTGGCCTGGGTTTATATAGCTACCCGTCCTTGTATAACGATGTGAATACTCAAACCCTGTTTGACTTGTCTGCCAGTGGCAAGTTCGCCTTGGCAGGACGTAAGCACGACCTCAGTTTTGGTATCAACTGGTCGAAATCGAAGATGGATGATATTTCCCATTACGGTGTGGGAATAGGCACTGCATTGCCTGATATCAGCAACTGGACTGGCAATTATCCACAACCCGCATTCAATGCCTATACCGATGGCAGTGCTTATGAAGATACCCGCAAGACGGCATTTATTGCATCCCGTTTCAACCTGGCTGATCAATTCAAACTGATCCTTGGCGCCAACCATACCAAGGCAGAAAGCACAGGTTTTGCTTACGGTGTCAGCAGTCAGAAAAATGCCAGCAAGACTACGCCATATCTGGGTGTAATCTATGATCTGACGCCGTATGCTTCTGTGTATGCCAGCCATACAGAAATCTTCAATCCACAAAGCGAAGTTGATGTATCTGGTAAAACCCTGGACCCGGTCAAAGGCAAGGGTGATGAGTTGGGTATTAAGCTCGAATTGTTTGAGCGCAAACTCAACCTGTCTGTGGCTGTTTTCAAAATACAGCAAAACAATGCGGCTGAGCAGGCTGGCTACGTTGGTACCAAGAGCTATTACCGTGGCATCGATGCGCAATCGCAAGGCGTTGAACTGGATGCCAGTGGTGAACTGACAAAAGGCTGGAACCTCAGCGCAGGCTATACGCAGTTGAGCCTCAAGGGCAGTAATGATCTTGATGTCAAAACCTATGTGCCACGCAAATTGTTCCGTTTGTCCAGTACTTATCAACTACCTTTCATGCCACAGGCGAAAGTTGGCGGCAGCCTGAACTGGCAATCAGATATATTCCGTGATGAGGGTTCAGGCAACATCATACGCCAGGGCAGTTATGCAACGATGAATCTGATGGCGCGTTATGACGTTAATCAAAACCTCAGCATATCGGCAAACCTGAACAACGTCAGTGATCAAAAATATCTGACCAGCCTGTACTGGAGTCAGGGCTATTACGCTGCGCCAAGAAACGGCAGCGTTGCGGTCAACTGGAAATATTGATAAGCCAGGAAGTTTATGTTGATGCGTCCTGTCTTTGTTTTGCTGCACCGCTGGTTTGGGCTGGCGGTAGCCGTGTTCCTGTTCATCTCTGGTCTGACGGGGGCTTTCATCTCCTGGGATCATGAGCTGGATGCCTTGCTTAATCCGCATTTGTTTCAGGCACATAGTCATTCGCAAGGCAGGTCTGGCAAGCCCGATAAACCCATGTCCGGGCTGGAGTTGGCGAACAGGGTAGAGGCGCGCGATCCGCGCATCTGGGTGACCTATGTATTGAATGAGGCCGAGCCAGGGCACACCAGCCAAATGTCGGTAGAGGGCAGGATTGATCCCGCCACGGGTAAGGCTTATCCCCTGGGCTTTAACCAGATTGCAGTCGATCCTGTCACTGGCGATGTGCAGGGCAAACGGCAATGGGGTGAGATATCCCTTAGCCGCGAAAACCTGCTGCCGTTTTTATACAAGCTGCATTACACCATGCATATACCCGAGGTATCGGGTATAGAACTGGGCGTTTTGTTCATGGGCATCATAGGTATAGTATGGGCGCTCGATTGTTTTATCGCGCTATGGCTGTCTTTCCCTAACTTGCGTAGCTGGCGCAAATCATTTGCTTTTCGCTGGCGCCAGGGTGGGCATAAACTCAATTTTGATTTGCACCGCTCCAGTGGAGTCTGGCTGTGGCTGTTCATGTTGCTGCTGGCGATTACCTCGGTATCGATGAACCTGAATGCGCAGGTGGTGCGCCCTGTGGTTTCCTTGTTTTCTCCTTTAAGTGCTGACGTCTTTGCCAGTCGCGTGCCACAAGCGCCGGACAAGCCGCTGATACCCGTCGTCAGCCGTGAACTGGTCACTGACCTGGCGATGCAGGAAGCGCAAAAACGCGGCTGGACTTTGCCTGCTGGCGGCATATTCTATTCACCCGCATTTGGCGTGTATGGCGTGGGATTTTTTGAACCTGGCAATGATCATGGCGACGTGGGTCTTGGCAATGCCTGGCTATATTTTGATGGCAAGGATGGTAGTGCGCTGGGAGGTAAAATTCCAGGTACCGGATCTGCTGGTGACATTTTCCTGCAGGCGCAATTCCCATTGCATTCAGGCCGCATACTTGGCTTGACCGGGCGTATCATGATTTCATTGCTGGGCCTGGTGGTTGCCATGCTGAGCGTTACTGGCGTGATTATCTGGATGAGAAAGCGACGCGCGAGAATAGTCGCCGCAATTCAGCCGATTTGATTTTTTTACTTCGGCTTATCTTTAGCTAATCTTGGGCACCAGCCGTTTTTCACTGATACTGGCCTTGGCTCTTTCCAGCATGTCGATGGCGGCAGGGCCACGCAGCAGGGTGACAGCTACTGCCAGTGCATCGATATAAGTCAGATGCGCGAGGCGTGAAGTCATGGGGGTGTAGATGTCCGGATCTTCTTCCACATCGACGCCGATATGCACATCAGCCAGTTCTGCCAGCGGGCCGCCACTGGCGCACAATACCAGTATCTTGGCACCAGCCTGTTTCGCCAGTTGCACACTGTCGATCAGGTCGCGCGTGCGGCCTGTGCGTGAAAATGCCACGACGACGCAATCGCTGTTCAACAAGGTGGCGGATTGCGCCTGCAAGTGGGCGTCGCAAAATACGGTAGTCGGTATGCCAAAGCGGAAAAACTTCAACTGCGCATCAATCGCCAGCGCGCCGGAATAACCGAGTCCATAGCATTCTATGCGGCGGGCCCGCGCCAGCAGGCTGACTGCAGCTTCAAAGGTCGCGGTATTGGCATTATTGCGGGCTTCCATCAATGCGGCGATGGTGCGGTCAAAGACCTTGGGCAAGACATCGCGTACATGATCAGCCTGATTGACATCCAGATGCAGGAAGGGGATGCCGGTTGCCAGGCTCTTGGCAAAGGCCAGCTTGAAAGTCTTGAAGCCGTCAAATCCCAGGCTCTGGGCAAAGCGGGCCACCGTGGGCTCACTGACATCACAAGCCTGGGCCAATACCCGTATCGACATTTCCAAAGCATCATGCGGCTTTTGCAGCAGGAAATCTGCCACCTGGCGCTCAGCACGGCTCAAGGCCGTGCTGGCAGTGCGTATGCGTGCCAGCAAGCCTTTTTCAGGAGGCGTGTTGGGTTTATTGTCAGAAAACGGATTGGCCATATACATGTGTTTTACGGACACCAGAAAACATCTATGGTACAGCCTGCTTCACGCAACAAGGACGCAACTGGCAGATTATTTTCTATCGCCTGTTCCAGTACCTGGCGTTTTTCCGCACCGGTAATCACCAGCCAGATGCGTTTGGTATTGAGCAGGCGTGGTAAAGAAAGCGACATGCGGCTTTGGCGGGTTTGCGGATGTACAGCCGCGAGGCAGGCCAGGTCATCATGCTGGGTAGGCGCGCCAGGGAAGAGGGAGGCAATATGCCCATCCGCACCCATGCCCAGCAAGACTGCGCTGAAGGCTTGCGGCAATTGCTCATTCAAACGCACGCTAATGGCTTCTGTCGCCACTTCCGGTGTACTGGAGGCATTTTTCAAAGACACCAGTTGCCAGCGCTTGTCAGCAGCAGAACCAGACAGGCAACGACGGAACAGGCCCTCATTGCTTTGCGTGTCCTGGTCTGGCACCCAGCGTTCATCGGTAGCCACCAGCTTGATGGGATTGTGCGCATCTATATTCGACAGCAACTGATCCAGACGCTGATATACAGGCGCAGGTGTAGAACCGCCAGCGAGCGCAAAGCTGCTGCCGTCAGGCGTGGTCTGGATCACATCCAGCCATTGCTGGCTCAGGGCTTCGGTCAGTGCCGTGAAGTTTTCAAAAGTATGGTATTTCATGGTCATTTTATCGCTTAGCTTTCAACGAATTCTTCACCCCAGGCTGCCCCATGCTGTGCCAGCAAATAACTGGCAGCGGAGGGGCCCCAGCTACCGGCGATATATGACTTGAGGCCTTCACTATCGTTTTGCCAGGCGCTCATGATAGGGTCTATCCAGGCCCATGCCGCACTCAATTCATCATCACGCACGAACAGGGTCAGGTCGCCATGCATGGCGTCAAGCAAGAGGCGTTCGTAGGATTCAACGCGGCGTGAATTTGACACTTCAGCAAAATCCAGATTCAGGGCAACGTCAGATAGACGTATGCCTTCGCCCGGTTCTTTGGCCTTCATATACAGTTGCACGCTTTCTTCTGGCTGCAAAGAAATCACAAGGCGGTTAGAGCGCAAAGGCCCTTGCGACTTACCAAAGATCGAATACGGGATAGGTTTGAAATTGATCGTGATCTCTGCACTGCGGCTGGCCATGCGCTTGCCTGTGCGCAGGTAGAAAGGCACACCAGCCCAGCGCCAGTTATCGATTTCGGCACGAATAGCGACAAAGGTTTCTGTGCGTGAAGACGGTGGTACACCGGGCTCATTCTGGTAAGCGATAACCGGTTTGCCATCGACGGCGCCGGCACGGTATTGGCCGCGTACGGTTTTTTTGCTGACTTCATCCGGTGTGAACTTATGCAGGGCGCGCAAGACTTTGACTTTTTCATCACGTATCGCGTCAGGGTTGGCATTTACCGGTGGTTCCATGGCGACGATGGAGACCAGTTGCAGCAAATGGTTTTGCACCATGTCGCGCAGTGCACCAGTGTGGTCGTAGAAATCACCGCGTGACTCCACACCTACTTGTTCAGAGATCGAGATTTGCACATCCTGTATCCATTTGCGATTCCACAAAGGCTCAAGGAAGGAATTGGCAAAACGCAGCGCCAGCAGATTTTGCACCATCTCTTTACCAAGGTAATGATCAATACGGTAAATCTGGTTTTCGTTCAGGTAAGAACGCAGGGACTGGTTAATCTCTTTGGCAGACTGGGCATCACGCCCCAGCGGTTTTTCTACTACTACGCGGGCATTGCCTTCGACCAGACCATGCTTGGACAATTGTTCGACCACAGGGATAAAAATGTCCGGGCCAGTCGCCAGGTAAAACAGGGTGGCATTGGTTTCGCTGGTTTGCAGGCTGTCTTTGAGTGCAGCAAAATCTTCCGGTATGCGCGCATCAATTTTTGAATAATGTGTGGTCGCCAAAAAGGCTGCGCGTTTTTCTTCAGTCGCACCATCTACATCTGACGCATAAGATTCTATGGCGGTAGCAACACGCACACGGAATTCTTCATCCGTCAGTTTTTCCCGTGCAGCACCGATAAATTTGAAATCCTGATCCAGCCTGCCATTCACAAATGCGCTATACAAAGCAGGGATGATCTTGCGCTTGGCAAGATCGCCAGTGCCGCCAAATAAGACAAATGTGGTCATGCTGACTCCGTGTTGTGTCGGTTGTTATGTTGGGTGCAACACAGACTATAGGTATATGTTGCCGTATGTTCTATGTGTTGCAAAGCATTGCAAGGTATTGCTGTTTTTGCTTTGCATTACTTTGCCATGCATTGCAAAAGATGTACTACATTGATGATAGTGATTTATCTTGATTATGCCAGAAAATATTCAAAAATGTAGTTTAATTACGATAAATTTGAAGTTTTTGCTAAAAAAAGAAGCTAAATATCAAAATACTGAAAGTTTGTTACAGAAATGAAGCGATTTATGCTATCTTTGTTGGCATTGATTCAGTATTACTACAGCTTTTTTATTTTTCGCCCGAACGGGTCACAGGTGTTATATGACGACATCCCCATCCACTGCGTTGCATCCTGTTATCGACAAGGTCACACAACGCATTACCGAGCGCAGCAAAACCTTGCGCAGTACTTATCTTTCCCAGTTGGAGCAAATGCGTGGCCGTGGACCGCGTCGTGCCAGCCTGTCTTGCGCTAATCAGGCGCATGCCAATGCGGCCATGGACAGCGGCACCAAGATCTGGCTCAACCAAGCGCAAAAACCCAATATCGGCATCGTCACTGCCTACAATGATATGTTGTCGGCACATCAGCCCTATGAACATTACCCTGCACAGATACGCCAGACGGCCCTGCGCTTTGGCGGTACTGCCCAAGTAGCTGGTGCCGTGCCTGCCATGTGTGATGGCGTGACACAGGGTCGCCCTGGTATGGAGCTCTCGCTGTTCTCACGTGATGTGATTGCCCAGGCGACTGCTGTGGCGCTGACTCATGATGCTTTTGATGCGACGCTCTGTCTCGGCATTTGCGACAAGATCGTGCCTGGCCTGCTGATAGGTGCGCTGGCCTTTGGTCATCTGCCTACTATCTTCATACCAGCCGGCCCCATGGGTTCTGGCTTGTCAAATAAAGAAAAAGCCGCAGTGCGTGAACGCTATGCCCAAGGCAAAGCGACCAAGGAAGAATTACTCGCCGCAGAAAGTGCTGCCTACCATAGCGCAGGCACCTGCACTTTCTATGGCACAGCCAACAGCAACCAGATGTTGCTGGAAGCGATGGGCCTGCATTTGCCAGGTGCTGCCTTCGTCCATCCTGGTGATCCATTGCGCAGCGTGCTGACAGACGCCGCGGTAGAGCGCGTCCTGCAATTGACCGAGCAAAGCGGCAACTACAAACCCATAGGCCAACTGGTCAATGAAAAAACCATCGTCAATGCCGTCATCGCCTTGCTGGCGACGGGTGGTTCCACTAATCATACTATCCACTGGATAGCCGTGGCCCGCGCTGCCGGCATCATCATTGACTGGCAAGATTTTGATGAATTGTCATCCGTTGTTCCTTTGCTGACACGCGTTTATCCTAACGGCACTGCTGACGTGAATGCCTTTGAAGATGCAGGTGGCCCGGTGTTTGTGATACGCGAACTCTTGTCTGCTGGCCTCATGCATGCAGATGTCATGACAGTGTATGGCAATGATGGTTTGAATTCACACACCAGCCGCCCGGTATTGACTGAAGATGGCAAAGTCAAATGGGAAGCGCTGCCTGCAGAATCGACCGACACAACAGTGGTACGCAATGTGACTGATCCATTCGCACCTACTGGCGGCCTGCGTTTATTGCATGGCAATCTGGGTCGTGCCATCGTCAAGGCATCTGCCGTACCTGAAGATGCCTGGATCATCAAGGCACCTGCCAAAGTATTTGAATCGCAGGATGCACTCGTCAAAGCGTATAAAGCAGGCGAGCTGAATTTGGATTTCGTCGCTGTCGTCATCTTCCAGGGCCCGCAAGCGAATGGCATGCCTGAGCTGCATCAGTTCACTCCTGTGCTAGGCAGTCTGATGTCGGCTGGTTACAAGGTTGCGCTGGTGACGGATGGCCGTATGTCGGGCGCATCCGGCAAAGTACCTGCTGCCCTGCATGTCAGCCCGGAAGTGGCACAAGGCGGCCCGCTCGGTAAAGTGCGTGACGGCGATGTTGTTGAACTCAATGTCCACACGGGTGAATTGCGTGCCTTGGTGGATGCTGATGTCTGGTCACAACGCGCCGTGCGTGAACTCAGCAAGGAAGTCACTTTCGGTTATGGCCGCGACTTGTTTGCCGCACAGCGTCGTGTCGTGACAGCGCCTGAGCATGGCGCATCCACTCTTTTTATAGATTAATTTTCAAAAAGCGAAACCATCATGAGCCTGAATATCAGTATGAGCAAGCGAAACATCATCGCCCAACTGGAACAAATCCGTGTATTGCCTATCCTGGTTACTGATGATGTCGATCAGGCGATACGTTGTGTGACTACGCTGGCAGAAAATGGTTTGCCAGCAGTTGAAATCACCTTGCGTACGCCAAATGCCATGACAGTCTTGCGCGAAGTCGTCAAGGCCTGCCCGACAGTGACGGTGGGTGCAGGTACCATCCTGACGCAAGCGCAACTGGATGCAGTCAGAGAGACAGGCGCAGCCTTTGGTATCAGCCCTGGCATCACGCCTTTGCTGGCAAAAACCGCTGCTGATTCTGGCCTGCCATATTTTCCTGGAGTTGGCGGTGCGAGTGACCTGATGCTGGCGCTGGAACATGGCTTCAATGTCGTCAAACTTTTCCCTTCCGATATCGTCGGTGCGACCAAGATGGCGAAGGCCCTGGGCGGCCCTTTCCCTGATGTGAAATTCTGCCTGACCGGTGGTGTTACGGTGGAGGCGACGCCTGCGCTATTGCAACAATCAAATATCCTGTGTGTAGGTGGTTCGTGGATGTGTCCTGCTTCTCTTATCAATGCGGGCGACTGGGCAGAGATTGGTGCGCTGGCGGCAGCGGCTGCCGCAGCAGGCAAGAAGTAAATACAGGTTGGAATAATATTTTTTAGCACTTTCACACATCACTTTTCGCAAATAAGCAAGATTATGGTCACTTCCGTATCGCGTACTCCTATCTGGGGTTTGTTGCAGCAACGTGCCACCAACATGCCCAACCTGAAAGATTTGTTTCGTGCTGATCCTCAGCGCTTTGCGCATTTTTCAGCTTCTGCCTGCGGCATCATGCTTGATTACTCCAAGCAGCGCATAGATACGACAGCAAAGCTGAATTTGTTGGCGCTGGCCAGGCAGCAAGATGTGGAGTCACGTCGCGATGCGATGTTACGTGGTGAGGCGATCAACCAGACGGAAAACCGCGCTGTCTTGCACACCGTACTGCGCTTGCCCAAAGGCGAGTCCTTTGATCTAAATGGTGAAAACATTGCTGCCGATGTGCATCAGGTGCTGGCGCAAATGCGTACATTCAGCGACGCTGTCAGGGAAGGGCGTTGGCAGGGATACACCGGCAAAGCCATACGCACTATCGTTAATATCGGTATCGGTGGCTCTGACCTTGGCCCGCAAATGGCTTGCATCGCTTTGGCACCGTGGTCGCAAAAAAACCTGTCCCTGCATTTCGTCTCCAATGTCGATGGCCGTCATGTGGCTGATGCGCTGGCCAATGCTGATCCTGAAACCACCTTGTTCGTAGTCGCATCCAAGACCTTCTCGACCATGGAGACGTTGACCAATGCCCGCACTGCGCGCGAATGGATGTTGTCGCACGGCTGCCCGGTTGATCAGATACGCCAGCATTTCGTGGCACTGAGCACCAATGTAAAAGCCGCTGCTGATTTTGGTATTGCGCCTGAAAATGTCTTCCCGTTCTGGAACTGGGCTGGTGGCCGCTATTCGATGTGGAGTGCCATTGGTCTGTCGATTGCGCTATATGTAGGCGCAGACCGTTTTGAAGAAATGCTGGCTGGCGCGCATGAAATGGATTTGCATTTCGCCCAGGCACCGCTGGAGCAAAACCTGCCGGTATTGATGGCTTTGATCGGTGTATGGAATATCAATTTCCTTGGCTTGCAAGCATTGTCGATTGCGCCTTACCACCAGCGCATGACACGCTTGCCAGCTTACTTGCAGCAACTGGAAATGGAAAGCAATGGCAAGTCTGTCACCCGTGAAGGTCAGCGCGTCGATTACACCACTTCACCTATCTTGTTTGGTGAAGCGGGCACCAACGGCCAGCATGCCTACTTCCAGTTATTGCATCAGGGGGCAACGATTATCCCTACCGACTTTATCGTCGTCGCCGATGATGACGCCGGTTTGCCCGGCCACAACCAGGCACTGCTGGCAAATTGCTTTGCGCAATCCAAGGCCATGGCCTGGGGCAAGAGCATACAGGAAGTGCGTGCCGAACTTGGAGACCTTCCTGACAAGGTATTGGCACCACGCGTATTTGAAGGCAATCGCCCAACTTCAACTGTGTTACTGGATTCTTTGACGCCACGGTCTTTGGGCGCTTTGATTGCACTGTATGAACACAAGGTGTTTGTGCAATCCGTGATCTGGGATATCAACGCCTTCGATCAATGGGGGGTGGAGCTGGGTAAATCCCTGGCGCAGCAATTGATCAGCCTTGATCCAAGTGCAGTCAAGGAAGATTACGATAGTTCAACCAAGGGTTTGCTGATGGCAGTTGGTCGTAGTCATAAATTGAAAAAGGCCGCCTAGTGTTTCGTTTCTGATGCCGTGGTGTTGTAGGCGAGCCTCAATGCATTTGATATATTAAATTTATATGAAGATGTAAGCATGCTGTCAAGGCAGCTGCTTACTCTGTAGAGCCGCGCAGTGGCCTCTGCAAATATATTGCCACTTCAGGTACACAAGAATTTTCATCGATCTGTTTTTATCCTTACCGTAGAATTTGTCAGCATGAATGCCCACCTACATCCGCAACTAAAAATGAACGATATCAGCGACGACAAAGACCAGAGCCTGCGTGAAGACATACGCAGGCTGGGCCGCATATTAGGCGATACGGTAAGAAACCAGCATGGTGATGAAGTATTCGACCTTATCGAACAGGTGCGCCAAAATTCCATACGCTTTCGCCGTGACGCCGATGAAGCTGCGCGCGCCGAGTTGGAAACCACACTGGATACACTGACCAATGACCAGACCACGCAAGTCATACGCGCCTTCAGTTATTTTTCACATCTGGTGAATTTGGCAGAAGACCAGCATCACATCCGCCGTACGCGTGCGCATTTGATCGCAGGTTCTGCTCCGCGCCAGGGTAGTTTGGCGCATACCATAGAAGCGCTGTATAACACGGGTCACAGCAGCCAGCAGCTACTGGATTTTTTTGAGACTGCGCAAGTGTTCCCAGTCTTGACTGCACATCCTACAGAAGTGCAGCGCAAGAGTATCCTGAATTGCCAGATGGTGATTACCCGCTTGCTGGATGAGCGTGACCGCATGCAGTTGACGCCAGAAGAATCAGCCGCGAATGATGAAGCCCTGGGACGTGCCGTGCTGACTCTATGGCAGACACGCATGCTGCGTACTTCCAAATTATCAGTGCTCGATGAAGTCGAAAATGGTCTGAGTTTTTACGACTACACTTTCCTGCGCGAATTGCCGCATCTGTATGCGGGTCTGGAAGATTTATTAGCAAGCAAAGATGCCGCGCTTGCCCAGCATGAACTGCCCAGCTTCATGAAAATGGGCAGCTGGATAGGTGGTGACCGTGATGGTAATCCTTTCGTCACCGCGACGGTACTGGAAAAAACCCTGGCCATGCAGGCCACGCGCGCCTTTAAATTTTATCTTGATGAATTGCATACTCTGGGTTCGCAATTGTCGATGGCGAATTTGCTGGTGAAAGTTTCCGACGACTTGCTGGCCCTGGCGCAGCGTTCGCCTGATCATTCGCCGCACCGTTCTGATGAGCCTTATCGCCTTGCCATCAGCGGTGTGTATGCGCGCCTGTCTGCGACCTACAAGCAATTGCTGGATCTGGAACCAGTAATACACCCGAGTGGTATCGCCGAACCTTATGCGACTGCAGAAGAGCTGGCTGCTGATCTGGATATTGTTCACCACTCTTTGTATGCCAACGGTTCTGCTGCAATCACGCGTGGCCGTTTGCGCCACTTGCGCCGTGCAGTCAAGGTATTTGGCTTTTATCTGGCACCTGTGGATTTGCGTCAAAATTCAGACGTGCATGAACGTGTGGTCCATGAGCTATTGCAAGCGGCCAGTCCTGAATTGAAGTACCTTGATTTGAATGAAGACCAGCGTATAGAAGTCTTGATCAAAGAGATCAGCTCAGCCCGCCCACTGGCTTCGCCTTACCTGACGTATTCAGAAGAGACACAGTCTGAACTGGCGATTTACCGCGCCGCCTGCACCGCGCAAAAGCGCTATGGCAAGGGTGCAGTGCCTAACTGCATCATCTCCAAGACTGATGGCGTGTCCGACATGCTGGAGCTGGCCTTGCTGCTGAAAGAGTCTGGCCTGCTCCATCCGGCTGAGGGCCGTGTTGATGTGAATATCATCCCATTGTTTGAAACCATAGGCGATTTGCAAAACAGCGCGCCTGTCATGGACAGGCTGTTTGGGATACCGGCTTATGCACGTCTGTTGGCAAGTCGCAGTAATGCGCAGGAAGTCATGCTTGGTTACTCTGACAGTAACAAGGATGGCGGTTTTTTGACTTCTGGCTGGGAGCTGTACAAGGCTGAGCTTGACCTGATCGCTATATTCAGCAAACACCAGGTGCGCCTGCGCCTGTTCCATGGACGTGGTGGTTCGGTTGGCCGTGGCGGCGGCCCCAGCTATCAGGCGATATTGGCGCAACCTGCTGGTGCCGTTCAGGGGCAGATTCGTCTGACGGAGCAGGGTGAGGTCATCACCGCCAAATACGGCAATCCTGAAGTAGGGCGGCGCAATCTTGAAGTTCTGGCCGCGGCCACGATGGAAGCCAGTTTGCTGGCATATACCGAAACGGCACCCAAACCTGAATTCCTGTCAGCGATGGAAGAATTGTCTGACCATGCCTTCAAAGCCTACCGCAATCTGGTCTATGAGACTGAGGGCTTTGAAAAATATTTCTGGGAATCGACAGTGATTTCCGAGATAGCTGGTTTGAACATAGGCAGCCGCCCCGCATCGCGCAAAAAATCGACAGCGATAGAAGACTTGCGCGCCATACCCTGGGTATTCAGCTGGTCGCAATGTCGCTTGATGTTGCCGGGCTGGTTTGGTTTTGGCTCTGCGGTACAAGCCTACCTGAAGGCGCATCCTGATAACGGTTTGCAAATCTTGCAGGCGATGTTTAAGGAATGGTCTTTCTTCAGCACAGTGTTGTCGAATATGGAGATGGTGCTGGCCAAGAGCGACATAGGTATTGCCAGCCGCTATGCGCAACTGGTCAAGGATGAATCCTTGCGTAACCGCATCTTCCCGCGCATACAGGTTGAGCATGAGACAACGATAGACATACTGAAGGCTATCTCTGGTCAGGATGAATTGCTGGCAGCAAATCCTTTGCTTGCGCGTTCGATACGTAACCGTTTCCCTTATCTGTCACCCTTGAATCACGTACAGGTGGAATTGTTGGAACGCTACCGTAAGGGAGACGAAGACGAGCGCGTGCGCCGTGGTATACATTTGTCCATTAACGGTATTGCTGCTGGTTTGCGTAATAGCGGCTGATTCTTTTATTTTTTGTCACTTATGAAACCTTCCCTTGATTTTCAGGGAAGGTTTTTTATTTGTAATAATGCAAGTTATGCTTTTGCTTGCGCTGATTCAAGGAGCGGAATAGGTGACCCGGTTATAATATTGCTATCCGGCTACAAGTATGTGTGTTTTTATTGTTCATGCCCTTGCAGTCTGCAATCAGGTTAGCCAGCAAAAAGTATCTACTTTCAAAGAATATGCACACCTCAGCATCGCCAGATCCATCTGTCTCTCAGCTTGATATTTCCTTGCTAGGTAGTTTTCAGTTAAAGCTGGACGGTCAGGACATCGCTGGCAAGCTTAAATATCGAAAAGCCATTTATCTGTTGGCCTATCTGGCAACAGCGAGTGGTCGCTGGATAGCCAGGGAGCATTTGGCAGAACTGCTGTGGCCTGACTTGCCCGCTGCCTCCGCGCTGACGAACCTGCGCCAGGTACTCAACAACCTCAGCAAAGTCATCAATACGCCCATGGGGACGGAGGTCATACAAAGCAGGCGCGACAGTATTGCTTATTTTTCAGATTCGCGAGTACATGTGGATATTGCTAGCTTGCTTAATGAATGGCAGGCAGATGACCCGGGAAATCTATTTTGCTCGTGGCTGGCAGATAGCTTTGAACCACGGCTAAGCCAACTCAATCATGATTTCCTTGAACGGATGGAACTCAATGTTGGTACTGAGCTGCAAGCCTGGATACACCAGGTGCGCAAGCAATTGCGGGAACGCTGGCGTGACCTGGCTGCAAGACTTTGTCGGGAGCAAGAAAAGACTGGACGTATCGCCTCTGCTGTTGCAATAGCCAATCAGCTATGGGAGCAGGACAGCTTGAACGAAAATACTGCTGCAAAGCTGATACGCCTGTTGTTGTCCTGTGGTGATTTCAAGCGTGCCAATTTTGTGTTGACTACGCTGGAGCAGAATTTACTTGCTGCCTTTGGTACGCGCGCGTCTGCATCGACCAGGAGATTATTGCAACAGGATCCCATGTCAACTGTCGTTGACCAGAAAGTTACAGGAGGAAAACAGGTTTCGACCATCATACGGGCTATTACCGAAATCCGCTGGCTCACGATTGCCTATGTGGAATTTGATCTTTCGCCGCATCCGGGAGCTGATGAGGCAGACGCGGTTTTGCGTATGGAGCAAATACTTTGCGCAGCGCAAGATAAAATCAGCCTGTGGGGCGGGACTTGCAAGCAAGTATTTGGTCAGGGTTTTCATGCGAGTTTTGGTATGCACACTGAACCCGAGCAAGCTGCCCTCAGGAGTATTTACGCTGCGCAAGAAATCATGCTTGCAGATGGAGCGCGGCAGCATCTGCGCATTGGAATTTGCGCTGGCAATGTCCAGTGTACTGTTGATGAAATGCGCTTTCTTGGAGCCTTGCCAAGAAAAGTGCAAGAGATGTGCTGGTCTGCTGCGGTGGGTGAAATTGTGTTTGACCGTATGGTCGCAGAGCAAATCAGTAGTAAGCTGACAAACGATGCCATGGAAGTGCTGGCAAATGACGGCTATGCAAATGACGTAATCAAGTACAGACTAGCAAGGCAACTCATGAGTACCGGAGGGCAACAGGAATTTCCTCTGGTTGGGCGCGGTGAAGAGTTACAGGCTGTATGGCGCCACTGGCAGTTGGCAAAGCAGGCGCAACCACAATGGCTGATATTGTGCGGCAATGCTGGCATGGGCAAGACCAGGCTGGCTACCGAAGTGAGCCGCCAGCTCGATACTGCAGAAAACCTTGTCATTCGTATTTATTGCACGCTTGAATACCAGCATCAATCCTTGGCAGCCTTGCGACAAGCGCTGGCTGAGTTGTTTGCCTTATCGCCTTTGAAAGCGGATGAATATCCGCGCAGAATAAGGGCGTGTTTGCGGGAACTGGTACCGGCTTATGAGCCAGAAGAAGCGATGCTCCATGCACTTATTTCTCTGTTTGACCAGAGTATGCAAGTGGAGGCGGATAGCAAGAACCAGATATTTGCAGCGCTGGGCACTTTGTTCGACCAATTGTCCAGACAAAAGACTTGCCTAGTATTGATTGATGATTTTCACTGGTCAGATTTCGCTACCCGCGAATTTCTGGCCCGTTATGCGGGCAGCCTGGAACAACAACAGCTATTGCTATTGGTAACAACAAGACCAGACGCTCCGCTGGAACATGCGGGTGCCTCGCCCGTTATCATTGAACTGAGCCCGCTTGCTTTTGCTGCTGCGGAGCAAATGGTCGCTGCCTGTGACCACCGCCATATTTTGTCAGAACAGGAGCAAACGCGCATAGCGCATGATTGTGGTGGTGTTCCCCTGTTTATTGAAAGGCTTACCCGCAGCCGTACAGAAGACGGACAGCATCATCTGATACCGGTTAAGGAATTGTTGCAGAGCGAGTTGGATAAGCTCGGGCCATACAAGAATATTTTGCAAATGGCAGCCGTCATTGGTAACAACTTTAATGCGCGTATCCTCAGTGGCTTGTTGCCAGACGAAGATGTAGCTGGTCCACTGCAACTGGCCATTAGCTATCGCCTGATACAAGCAGGCGCACAGCATGGACACTATCGCTTTCAACATGCCTTGATTGCTGACGCGGCGTACCAGAGTTTTCCTGAAAAACAGAGGCGGACAGCACACCTGCGTGTTGCAGAGCATTTGCTCAATGAGCCTGGCATAGCGAGTGCAGAAATTGCCCGGCATTTTGAAGAGGCACATGACTTGCAACAGGCAGCCTCCATGTGGACGATCAGCGGCCAGAAAGCACTGGCGAGTGAATTCGCCATGGATGCCTTGCATGATTTTGGCAAGGCACTGGATATCGCCTTGCAGCCACAGTCCGGGCTGGCGCATTTGCAAATTTCCCTGCGTTTATCCATGGGTAATGCCGCCCTCTTGTGCCAGGGGTATGGATCCCAGTTGGGGCATCAGCAGTTCCGAGCTGTCTGTGATAGTTTGAATGACTTACCAGCACCAGATCATGAAGAAACAGAGTCTTTGTTCTGTGCCTTGAGTGGTTTGTACATGGGGGGAAGTTCACAAGGCAAGAGCGATGGCCTGGGTATAGCGCGACGTCTGGAGGAGCTGGCAAATACGCCTGCCAAGCGCCTGATGGCCTGCTTTGCACTTGGCAACTCATTGTTCTGGCGCGGCCTGTTTGTAGAGGCACTGCGTTATCAACAAGAGGGCTTGTCCATCGCCAAGAGACTTAGTCTGGAAGAGCGCCAGCGTTACTGGGGCGAAGATCTTGAGATACTGATACGCGCCTTCCTTTGCTGGAACCTATGGTTTTTGGGGGATGCCTATGCCCATGAATTGGCAATAGAAAGCACTTTGCTGGCCAGGGAGCGCAAAAAAAGCCATGCTTTGTGCTTTATGCTGACCTTCAATACGGCGATGTGCTGGACTGCAGGCCAAAGGGATGAAGCCGCCAAGCTCGCAGGAGAGGGTGTGCAACTGGGTACACAATTTGGATTTCCATTATGGCAAAGCATGAATAGTCTGTTTTATCTATCTGCCCAGGCCAATGGCAACAAGCTCAAAGACATCATGCCCGCACTTGAGGCAGCAGAAAATTTGCACAGCGCCTACCGGGCTGGCACAACCACGGCCAGTTGGGTTTTGGCCAGCACGCTAATCAAACTGCAATGCTGGGACGAGGCAAAGTCTTTGCTGATAAAGACGCTTGGCGAAATTGACAAATACGAAGACTATTACTGTCATGCAGACTTGCTGCGTTTGAGCAGTTTGTGTCACATGCAAGAGGGTGATATCGGTCTCGCCAGTGAAACACTCGAGCAGGCCTTGCAAATGGCAACAGCACAAGGAGCTGTGGGATTGTTAGATGCAATCAGGCAGGCAATGGCAGATTGCAAGCTACTGCAGCAAAAGCATGCTTTGCTGCAGTAGCGTATTAGTAAATCAAGCCATAAACCTCGCCAGATACTCAGGCGAATTAATAAACTGCCCGATCAGCGTGACCACATCCGTCCCCGACTGCGCCAGCAGCGCATCAAACGTTGCCTGATCCGGCGCATGCCCCAGCAAACCGATGTAATCCAGCGTCAGCGATACTTTGGATTGCGAATTCGCCTTGAACTCCGTCGATTCGGTAAAGCCCGCCAGCATATCGCCCCTGGAGAGGCCATTACCCAGTTGCCCCAGCCAATAGGCCTTGCCTGCGGCATCTGAACTACGGTGCAGCACGTTCTGATAGACCCGGTCCACAAAGGCCGTATTGTCCAGCGCCCCATAAGTCTTCTGGAACTCAGCACTCGACACAAACGAAGCACTGATCTTGGAGAGGTTCATGCCATCCTTTTGCGCCTGCATCCAGTAAGCCAGACCTTCACGGTCAGGCAAACGGTCAAAGGCCCCAAAGTACAGACGCGTGATGCCGCCTATGCCACTCTGGAATTCAGCTGACTCCATGAACGACGCCGCCACCTGAGCCCGGCTCATCTTGCCGCTGTCGATCTGCTGCTGCCAGTACTGCACACCTGCGGTATCTGCCTCACGGAACAGCACGTCACGATAAAGCTGCATGGCAAACAGGTCAGAGCGGTGCAAGACATCATTGTCCTTGACATCAAGCTTGGTGCCGACCTTCGCTTCTATCGCGTCCGGGATGCCATCACCATCCTTGTCGCCCGGCAAAGAAGTGCTTGGATTGGTTGGCACCGTGGTTTTAAAGCCCAGGCCACCAGTGAGGCTGATTTTGCCATCAACCTTGCCGTCAGTATCAAAGA